>JAODNS010000119.1 GCA_025465145.1 Frankiales bacterium | reverse complement strand
GCGCTCGTGGACCGCCCGCGGCCGCCGGTCGCTGCAACGGGTGCCGTCCGGCGCCGACCTGCGGGTTGTCCTGGCGAGCCCGTCCACCACCGACGAGCTGTGCGCCCCGCTGCGCACCGACGGCCGGCTGTCCTGCGGGCGGGAGCGCACGGCGGTGCTGAACGTCCGGCGCTGGCTGATGGGCGCGCCCCCGTACGGCGACGACCTCGACGCGTACCGCACCTACCTGGTCAACCACGAGGTGGGCCACACGCTCGGCCGCGGTCACGCCGGCTGCCCGGGCCGCGGCGAGCCTGCGCCGGTGATGATGCAGCAGACGCTCGGCGTCGGCGCCTGCCGGACGAGCCCCTGGCCGTTCCCGTAGGGGGGAAGAACCGCGCCGCCGGCAGCCTTGCTCCCAGCAGGAAGTCGTCGTACGAAGGAGCTCCGCCGTGTCCCTGCCGCCCCTGGTCGAGCCGGCCGCTGAGCTGACCCGTGAAGAGGTCATGCGCTACAGCCGCCATCTGATCATCCCGGACGTGGCGACCGCCGGCCAGAAGCGGATGAAGAACGCGAAGGTCCTCGCCGTCGGCGCCGGCGGGCTCGGCTCCCCGACGCTGATGTACCTCGCCGCCGCCGGAGTCGGCACCCTCGGCATCGTCGACTTCGACGTCGTCGACGAGTCGAACCTGCAGCGCCAGATCATCCACGGGCAGAGCGACGTCGGCACGCCGAAGGCCGAGAGCGCGATGCGCTCGATCAAGGAGATCAACCCGCTCGTCACCGTCAACCTGCACCAGGACCGGCTGGACAGCAGCAACGTGATGGAGCTGTTCGCGCAGTACGACCTCATCGTCGACGGCACCGACAACTTCGCCACGCGCTACCTCGTCAACGACGCCTGCGTGCTGCTCGGCAAGCCGTACGTCTGGGGCTCGATCTACCGCTTCGACGGCCAGGCCAGCGTCTTCTGGGCCGAGCACGGCCCGTGCTACCGCTGCCTCTACCCGGAGCCGCCGCCGCCCGGCATGGTCCCCAGCTGCGCCGAGGGCGGCGTCCTCGGCGTGCTGTGCGCGTCCATCGGCGCCATCCAGACGACCGAGGCCATCAAGCTGCTCACCGGCATCGGCGAGCCGCTCGTTGGCGAGCTCGTCGTCTACGACGCGCTCGAGATGGAGTACCGCAAGATCAGGGTCCGCAAGGACCCGGAGTGCCCGCTGTGCGGGAAGAACCCGACGATCACCGGCCTCATCGACTACGACGCGTTCTGCGGCGTCGTCAGCGACGAGGCGGTCGAGGCTGCCGCGGGCTCGACGATCGTCGCGACCGAGCTCAAGGCGAAAATGGACGCGGGCGAGGACTTCCTGCTCGTCGACGTCCGCGAGCCGGCCGAGTTCGAGATCCTGCAGATCCCGGGCGCTGTGCTCATCCCCAAGGGCGAGATCCTCAACGGTTCCGCCCTGTCGCAGCTGCCGCAGGACCGGGAGATCGTTCTGTACTGCAAGAGCGGCATCCGGTCGGCGGAGTCGCTCGCCGCGCTCAAGGCGGCCGGCCTGGCCAACAGCGTGCACGTGCAGGGCGGCGTGCTGGCCTGGCAGGCCCAGGTCGACCCGAGCCTGCCGACGTACTAGACGTGCAGTGAGTCGCCGAGGACGAGCCCGTCGTCGGTGATCTCGTACCGCCGCACGTCGAGGTCGTGCCCGGTGCCGCGCAGTTTCAGCAGCGTGAGCGCGCGCTCCACCCGGCCGGAGACCTCGGCGTAGCGCAGCAGCACCATCCCGTCGCTCATGGTCGCGACCTCGCCCTCGCTCGACGTCGCACCACCGAGGAGCGTGGAGCTGTTCAGGGTCATCATCGTGGCGATGCCGGAGTTCTTCACGAACGCCGTCAGCCCGGTGAGGAAGCGGCGGTACGACGCGGGGGAGCCGATCCGCTGCAGGCTCGTCAGGCTGTCGATGGCGATGCGTGTCGGCCGGTACTCCTGCACCAGCTCCATCATCTCGACGAGGTGGTCGTCCAGGCTGGCGATCTCCGGGTACCGCGCGACGATCCGGAGCAGGTCGGCGTCGCGGTGCCGCTGCAGGTCGACGCCCCAGGCGCACGCGTTGCGGACGAGCTGCCCGGCGCTCTCCTCGTACCCGAAGAGCATGGTGCGCTCGCCGGCCGCGGCGCCGGCGGACAGGAACTCGGAGCTGAGCAGGGTCTTGCCGGACCCGGGCGGACCCATGACGAGAACGGTGCTGTCGGCGAACCAGCCGCCCTTCGTCATCCCGTCGAGACCCCGGTTGCCGGTCGGGATGCGCGGCGGCGCGTCCGGCTCCTGGTCCTCGATGACGGGCTGGGGCAGGACGACGATTCCCTGCCGGGGTACGACGGTGAACCCGTAGTCCCCCTTGCGGTGCAGGGCGCCGCGCATCTTGAGGACCTCGATGCTGCGGCGGCGCACCACGCCCTCGTGGATGTGCCGGAGCAGGACGACGCCGTCGGCGACGAACTCCTCGAGTCCGTAGCGGGACAGGGTCGTGCCGGGGTCGCCGGGCGTCTCGACGGTCAGCAGGATCGTCAGGCCCATCGCGCGCAGCGCGCTGATGAGACCGCGCAGCCGCTGGCGGGCGATCGCCGGGTTCTGCTCGAAGGCGAGCACGGTGTTGAGCGAGTCGAGGACGAGCCGGTCGGCGCCGGTGGCGTCCACCGCGTGACCGATCTGCGCGGAGAGGGTGTCGAAGTTGTACGAGGGCGTCGCGTCGTCGTCACGCGCCAGCGGCGACGCGTCCACGTAGGCGAAGTCTCCGGCGGCCTCCCAGGCCGACACGTCCCAGCCGAGCGTGCCCATGTTGGCGCGCAGGTCCGCGGCGGGCTCCTCCAGCGAGACGAAGACGCCGGGCTGGCCGCGGCGGACGCCCTCGGCGAGGAAGTGCGCGGCGAACACGGTCTTGCCGCTGCCGGCTTGCCCGGCGAGGACGGTCGCCCGGCGCAGCGGCAGGCCGCCGAGCGAGATCTCGTCGAAGCCGGGGATGCCGGTGGCGAGCTTCGGCACGCCGCCGGTGTCGGGGGTCACGTGGCCGCTCCGACACCGCCGCGCGACAGCCGGAACCAGACGGTCTTGCCCTCACCCGGGTGCCGCTCGGTGTCGGTGGCCTCCGCGAGCGCCCCGACGAGGCCGAGGCCGCGCCCGCCGTCCCGACCCGGGTAGCTGACCGACGGCCGGCCGAGGTCCTCGTCGTGGACGGTGACGAGCACGGAGCGGTCGGTGATCGTGATGCCCACCTCGATGTCGGTGCGGGCGTGGATGACCGCGTTGGTGACGAGCTCGCTGGTCAGCAGCAGCGCGGTCTCGACGACGTCGTCGACGACGGCCGGCAGGTTGGCTTTGATGAAGCCGCGGGCCTGGCCGACGACGCGGGGGAGCGGCTGCAGGTGCAGGTGCTCGGTGGACTCCACGACGTCTTCGGCGGGCACGGCGCCGGGGACGCGGTAGCAGCTCACTGCCGAACCCGCCCTTCCCGTCGTGGAGGTGGAAGCGTACGGGTTGGCAGGATGGTCGCGTGCCGAACCTCCGGGCTGCCAGCGTCTCCGCCGGGCTCTCGACGCGACCGGGCACCTCGGGCGGTGGCGAGCCCACCGCGTACGCCCGCACGGTGCTCGACGTCGTCGCGACGATCCCGCGCGGCAGGGTCATGACGTACGGGGATGTGGCCGAGTACCTCGGCTCGGGCAGCGGCCGCACGGTCGGCACGGTCATGAGCCGGTACGGCTCGGAGGTTCCGTGGTGGCGGGTCGTCCGCGCGAACGGCGAGCCGCACGCGGACGCGCTGCAGCGGCTGGCCGACGAGGGCTGCCCGGTGACGGCAGAGCGGGTGCAGCTGGCGAGCTGCCGCTGGGACGGGCGCGAGGTCCGGCGGACTCGTCCGTAGTACGGGTAACGACCTGCCCGGTTTGTCTGCTGTACCGGGTGAAGACCCGATGCCTCTGGAGGCCCCCGTGCGTCTGCGCAGCCTGCTCGTTTCCGCGTCCGCTCTCGTCCTGCTGGGTGCTCTCGGCTCCCCGGCCTCTGCCGCCCCCACGTGGGCTCCGGCCGGCACAGCCACGGTCCACCCCGGCGTGCAGACCTACACCGACGGCGCCCAGAGCACGGCCAACTTCGTCTTCACCGACGGCGTCACCACCTACCTCGGCCAGGCTGCCCACTGCTCCGGCACCGGCGGCTCCACGGAGACCGATGGCTGCTTCGCGCAGTCGCTGCCCGAGGGGACGCCGGTCGAGGTGACCGGTGCGTCCAAGCCCGGCGTCATGGTCTACAACTCCTGGGTCCGCATGCAGGCGACGCCCGAGCAGGAGGACGCCGACACCTGCGCGTACAACGACTTCGCGCTGATCAAGCTCGATCCTGCGGACGTCGCGCGCACCAACCCGTCGGTGCCCGTCTTCGGCGGCCCCACCGCGCTGCGCACGTCGGCGCTCGCGTTCGGTGACACCGTCGAGTCGTACGGCAACTCGTCGCTGCGCTTCGGCCTCTCGCCGTTCAGCCCGAAGTACGGCCGGTCGCTCGGCGACTCGGCGGGCGGCTGGAACCACACCGTCTACACCGTCACGCCGGGCATCCCCGGTGACTCGGGTAGCGGCTTCCTCGACGACAGCGGCAAGGCCTTCGGCACGCTGTCCACGGTGGCGATCGCGCCGCTCGCCGGCAGCAACGGGGTCGGCGATCTCGCCCGCGAGCTGACCTACGCACAGGGGCACGGGTTCGGCGGCCTCGCGCTGGTGCCCGGCACGGAGGCGTTCACCGGCGGGCTGTAGCGCCCCTCGGGGCCGCCGATCTTCCCGTCTCGGAGCAGGTGGTCAGACCCGCCGGCGTGTCGTACCGCTCGCCCCGAGGCCACATGATCGCGCCGGCGTTCGCGCCCGAACTGTCGGACCTGCGTGGTGGAGTGGTCGTCGATGAAGACCGCTCCTGCCGTACGGCCGTCCCCGTACCGGCTCCTCCGCACGCCGCCTCCGCCGGTGCTGCCGCTCGTCCCCGACGAGGCGCAGCGGGAGGTCCTCGCGCACCCAGGTGGCCCGCTGCTGGTGCTGGCCGGCCCGGGCACGGGGAAGACGACGACGCTGGTCGAGGCCGTCGCGCGCCGGGTCGAGGGTGGGCTGACGCCCGAGCAGGTGCTGGTCCTGACGTTCAGCCGCAAGGCCGCGCAGGAGCTGCGGGAGCGGATCACCGGCAGGCTGGGCACCACGACGGCCGGTCCGTCGGCGTGGACGTTCCACGCCTTCTGCTACGCGCTGGTCCGCGAGCAGCAGTCGCCGGAGGTGTTCGCCGAGCCGCTGCGGCTGCTGTCCGGACCGGAGCAGGACGTCGCGCTGCGCGAGATGCTGCGCGGCTCGCTGCAGCAGTGGCCGGCCGGCCTGCGCGGCTGCCTGACCACCCGCGGCCTGGCCGAGGAGGTGCGCGGCCTGCTGTCGCGCGCGCGCGAGGTCGGGCTCGAGCCGGCCGATCTCGCCTCGCTCGCCGCACGGGAGGGGCGCGGCGACTGGGGCGCGCTCGCCGGGTTCTTCGAGGAGTACCTGCAGGTGCTCGACGCGCAGGGGGCCGTCGACTACGCCGAGCTGGTGCACCGGGCGGTGCTGCTGGCCGAGACGCCGTCGGTGCAGGCCGAGCTGCAGAGCCGGTACCGCGCCGTCTTCGTGGACGAGTACCAGGACACCGACCCGGCGCAGGAGCGGCTGCTGCAGGCGATCGCCGGCGGCGGGCGCGACCTGGTGGTCGTCGGCGACCCGGACCAGTCGATCTACGCCTTCCGCGGCGCCGAGGTGCGCGGGATCCTCGGGTTCCCCGACAGGTTCCCGCGCGGCGACGGCTCACCCGCTCCCGTCGTGCCGCTGCGCACCTGCCGTCGGTCCGGCGCCGAGCTGCTGGAGGTGTCCCGCCGCGTCGCCGGCCGGCTGCCGGCGCCCGGGCTGCCCGCGGAGCGGGTGCGCGAGCACCGGGCCCTC
>JAODNS010000020.1 GCA_025465145.1 Frankiales bacterium | reverse complement strand
GTCGCCGCGGCGCTGGTCCTGGCCGCGCTCATCACCGCCACCGGGCTGGCGCTGGGCCGGCGGTCGGGCTCGCGCGCCCCGTTCCGCGCGGTGCTGCTGGTGGCCGCGGTGGACGTCGCGCTGCTGCTCGCCCGGGGCAGTGCGCTGACATGATGGTGCCCATGCACCGACGGGCCTGCCTACCCGCCCTGCTCGCGCTCGCGGTGCTGACGGCGGGCTGCGCCGGCAAGGCGGAGGCGCCGAAGGCGCTAGCGGAGAACGCCTCGTACCACGGCGTCGAGCCCCTCCCCGTGCCGCCGCGGCCCTCGTTCGTGCTGCGGGACACCGCCGGCAACCCGTTCGACTTCAAGAAGGAGACGAGCGGCCGGCCGACGTTCGTCTACTTCGGCTACACGCACTGCCCGGACGAGTGCCCGACGGCGATGGCCGACATCGCCGCCGCGCTGCGCAAGGTCGAGCCCGACCTGCGGGAGAAGGTGCGCGTCGTGTTCGTGTCGACCGACGCCGCGCGCGACACCGGCCCCGTGGTGCGGCAGTTCCTCGACCAGTGGTCCACGACGTACGTCGGGCTGGTCGGCACCCAGGCCGAGCTGGACCAGGCCGCCCGGGCCTCGGGCGTCGTTCCCGGCCGGGTCGGGCCGTCGCCGAGCACGCTGCCGGGGCAGCCGGACGCGCACGCGCACGAACCGGGTACCGCGCCGCACGAGCACTTCGGACCCCTTGGATACTCTGTGGCGCACTCCGCGGTGATCTACGCGTACGACGCCAAGGACCGGCTCCCGGTCGTCTACCCCGGCGGCATCACGCCCTCCGACATCGCGGCCGACCTGCCGGCCCTGGCCCGTACCTGAATCCGAGGAGCCCCGTGTCCGCCCGCCGTCTCGCTCCCGTACTGGCCCTCTGCCTGCCGCTCGCCCTCACCGCCTGCGGCTCGCCGCGCAGCCCGCACACCTACGAGGAGCGGCCGACGGTCGACGCCGCGCAGGCGTCGGTCGGCGACCTGCAGCTGCGCAACGTCACCATCGCGCCGCCGGAGGCCGGCGAGGAGGAGCTGACCGTCGGCGGCGAGGCCACGGCGACCATGGCCGTCGTCAACGTCGGCGAGGGCTCGGACCGCCTCACCGGCGTCAGCACTCCCGCGGCGACGTCGGTCGAGCTGCTCGACGCGGACGGCAACGTCGTGCCGAAGATCGACATCCCCGGCCTCGGCTCGCTCGGCGCCAGCGACTTCTCCCTCGACCTGCGCGGCCTGACCCGCGCGATCCGCCCCGGCGAGCACGTGGAGATGACCTTCACGTTCGTGCGCGGGGGCCGCAAGACGGTGCTGGTGCCGGTGGGCACGTACCGGAGCCCCGCCGCGCAGCCGGAGGAGAACCCGTTCGCGGAGACCGAGGGCGAGCACGGCTGACCCGCGGCGGGGCAACCCGCCGCTGTCGGACGGCGCCGCTAGCGTCCCGCGCATGGCCCGCCCCGCCCCGAAGGAACGCCCCTCCCACCGCTGCGGCGAGTGCGGGCTGACGGTCGGCAAGTGGGTCGGCCAGTGCCCGGAGTGCCAGGCGTGGGGCTCGATCACCGAGGCCGGGGCCACCCGCGTGCCGCTCGTGGCCGGGCTGGTGTCGGCGCCCGCGCGGCCCATCGGGCAGGTCGACGTCGAGGCTGCCCGCTCCCGCCCCACCGGCGTCGACGAGCTCGACCGGGTGCTCGGCGGTGGCCTCGTCCCCGGCGCCGTCGTCCTGCTGGCGGGTGAGCCGGGCGTCGGCAAGTCCACGCTGCTGCTGACCGTCGCCGCCCGCGCGGCCTCCGCGGCCGCGCCGACGCTGTACGTCACCGGCGAGGAGTCCGCCGCCCAGGTCCGGCTGCGGGCCGGCCGCACTGGCGACGTCGACCCGCACCTGTGGCTCGCGGCCGAGACCGACCTCGGCGCGCTGCTCGCGCACGTCGACGCGGTGAAGCCGGGGCTGCTGGTCGTCGACAGCGTCCAGACGATCGGCAGCGCGGCCGTCGAGGGCTCCGCCGGCGGCGTCACGCAGATCCGCGCGGTGACCGCCGCGCTGGTGGCGATCGCCAAGGAGCGCGGCATCGCCACCGTGCTGGTCGGGCACGTGACGAAGGACGGCTCCATCGCAGGCCCCCGCCTGCTCGAGCACCTCGTCGACGTCGTCCTGCACTTCGAGGGCGACAGGCACTCGACCCTGCGCATGGTGCGCGCCGTGAAGAACCGGTACGGGCCCGCCGACGAGGTCGGCTGCTTCGCCCTCACCGGCGACGGCATCGTCGGGCTCGCCGACCCGTCCGGCCTGTTCCTGTCCCGCCGGTCCGAGCCGGTCGCCGGGACCTGCGTCACCGTCACTGTCGAGGGCCGCCGGCCGATGCTCGCGGAGGTGCAGGCGCTGGTGGCCCGCAGCCAGCTGCAGAACCCGCGCCGCGCCGTGTCCGGCCTCGACGCCGGCCGGGTGGCGATGGTGCTGGCGGTGGCCGAGCGGCGCGGCGGGGTGCCGCTGGCGAGCGCCGACGTCTACACGTCCACCGTCGGCGGCATCCGGGTCACCGAGCCCGCGACCGACCTCGCGCTGGCGCTGGCCGTGCACAGCGCCGCCCGCGACACCGCGCTGCCGACGGACCTGGTGGCGCTCG
>JAODNS010000095.1 GCA_025465145.1 Frankiales bacterium | reverse complement strand
CTCCTGCTCTATGCGTGCGGTGATGTCGCGCGTCGCGGACTGGATCTCGACCACAGTCCCGTCCGGACCGGTCACCGGCCGGCTCACCGTCACGACCCGGATCCACCGGCCCTCGCGGTGCGGCGCGCGGTACCCCAGCGTGTACGGCTCGGCGTGCTCGACCAGCCGCTGGTGCGAGACCGCGAACGCGGGAAGGTCGTCGGGGTGCACTGCCGCGGAGTTGCGCCAGTCGCCGAGCAGCTCCTCGGGGTCCTTGGAGAACAGGTCACGCGCCGCGGGTGAGGCGTAGGTGCAGATGCCGGCGACGGTGAGCCGGGTGATGAGGTCGCCCGCGTTCTCGGCCAGCAGCCGGAAGTGCGCCTCCCACGCCACCAGCGCGAGCTGCCCCGCGCGCTGACGCGTCACGTCGCGGAAGGTGCCGACGGCGGCGTACGGGCGCTCCCCGCCCTCCCGCGCGCACAGGACGGCTGGCCCTGGCCACTGGAGGAGCGCCCGCACCGGGTCGCGCTCGAGGGCAAGTTCGTCGACGGCGAGCTGATGGAGCTGCGCAAGGACGGGCAGAGCCGTTGGCTGCGCGTGTCGGGCCGGCCGATGTACCGAGCTGCGCCGTCTCCTCGACGAGCGCCGCACGGTCGGTCATGCGGACATCGTGCCCCTACGCGTCGTAGTCGACGAGCAGGTCCGCGCTCCGCGCGCGGCTCTGACAGGTCAGCCGGTAGCCGGCGTCCAGCTCCCACGGCTCGAGGGAGTGGTTGACCGCCATGTCGACCGGCCCCTCCACCTTCGCCCGGCAGGTCGCGCACACCCCGGCGGCGCAGGACCAGGGCAGCTCGAGACCGGCGCGGCGGCCCGCGTCGAGCACGGTCTCCCCCGGCGCGACCTCGATCTCGCTCGTGCGGCCGTGCAGGACGACCTTCGCGCGGATCGCGCCCGCCGTGGGGTCCGGCGGCGGGGGGGGCGGTGGGGTCAGCGTGCCGAACAGCTCGACGTGCACGCGGTGCGCGTCGATGCCCGCCTCGAGCAGCGCGGCCCGGACCGTCTTGCTCATCTCCTGCGGACCGCAGACGAAGACCTCGTCCACGTCCTCCGGGTCGAGCACGGTGCTGAGCAGCTGGCGCACCTTGGGGCCGTCGATCCGGCCGCTGTGCAAAGGGATGTCGGTGCCCTCGCGGGACAGGACGTGCACGACGCGCAGCCGGTCGAGGTAGCTGTCCTTCAGGCCGGCGAGCTGCTCGCGGAAGACGACGGAGCTCACGGACCGGTTGCCGTAGACGACGGTGACCCGCGCCGTCGGCTCGGTGGCGAGGACGTGCCGCACGATGCCGAGCACCGGCGTGATCCCGCTGCCCGCCGCGAACCCGACGACGTGGCGATTCGGCTTCGGGTCGGGCAGCGGCGTGAAGCGGCCCTCGGGTCCGTAGACCTCGAGCAGGTCTCCGGGGTGCACGGCGGCGGCGATGTACGAGGAGAAGGCGCCGCCCGGCACCTGCTTGACCGCCACGCGCAGCTCGTCGTCACCGGGGGCGGTGCAGATCGAGTACGACCGGCGCAGCTCGGCGCCGTCCAGCGTCGTGCGGAAGGTGAGGTACTGGCCGGGCAGGTACGTGAACCCGGCCGGCCGTTCCAGCGCGATGGACACGCACTCATCGGTCTCGCGCCGGACGTCCGCGACGCGCATGGGCGTGAACATCAGTGCGCCTTGACGTAGTCGAACGGCTCACGGCAGGACGTGCATCGCCAGAGCGCCTTGCACGCGGTCGACCCGAAGCCGGCGAGCTCTTCGGTCTCGGTCGAGCCGCAGTGCGGGCAGCGGTCCGGACGCCCCTCGACCAGCAGCGGCAGCATCCGTGCCCCCGGCGGCGCGATGCCCGACCCGGCGAGCTTCTCCCGGCCTCCAGGCGTGATCCAGTCGGTGGTCCAGGCCGGCGACAGGACCGTCCGCACGTCGACGGAGGCGAAGCGGGAGGCGAGCTTCGCGCGTACGTCCTGCTCGATCTCGCGCATGGCCGGGCAGCCGCTGTAGGTCGGCGTGATGGTGACGACCACGGCGTCACCGTCGACGGTGACGTCGCGGGCGATCCCGAGGTCCACGACCGAGACGGTCGGCAGCTCCGGATCCGGTACCTCGGCGAGGAGCTCCCAGGCCGTCTCGACCGTCACCACTGGACGCCGGGGTGCGCCCGGTGGACGACCTGCATCTCGGCGAGCAGGTACGACAGGTGCTCGCTGTGCCGGCCCTGCCGGCCGCCGCGCTGCCACCACGGGTCGGGCGGCACGGGCAGCGTCGCCTCCTCGAGCACGTAGGAAACCCTTGCGCGCCAGGGCTTCTCGAGCGACGACGGCAGCGGGACGAGCCTCGCCTCGACAGCGGCGACGTCGACCTCGTCGTCGAGGAAGGCCTCGCCGGCGTACGGCCAGAGGTCCTCGAGCGCGGCGAGCATCCGGCGGTGCGACTCCTCGGTGCCGTCGCCGAGGCGGACGACCCAGCCGGAGGAGTGCCGCACGTGGTAGGCCGACTCCTTCGCCGCCTTCTCCGCGATGCCGGCGACGACCTCGTCGGAGGACTCCGCGAGCCCCTTCCAGAGCTCGGCGGTCCAGGCGTCGAACAGGAACTGCCGCACGACCGTGTGAGCGAAGTCGCCGTTGGGCTGCTCGACCAGCAGCAGGTTGCGGAACTCCTCGGCGCCCCGCAGGTACGCGAGCGCGTCCTCGTCGCGGCCGGCGCCCTCCAGCTCGCCGGCGCGGGTCAGCAGCCCGCGGGCGTGACCGAGGACGTCCAGCGCGATGTTGGCCAGCGCGATGTCCTCCTCCAGCGCGGGCGCGTGCCCGCACCAGCCGGTCAGCCGCTGGGCCAGGACGAGGCAGGAGTCGCCGACGCGCAGCAGCGCCTCGACTGAGTGGTCACCCATCAGATCCCCGTGACCCCGTCGGGCACGACGTAGTGCGTCGGGTGCCGGAACTCCTCGTCCAGAGCGAAGAACGAGGACGAGTCGGCCGGGTCGCTCGCGACGATCGCCGTGGCCGGCACCACCCACAGGGACGCGCCCTCACCGCGGCGCGTGTAGACGTCGCGCGCGTTCTCGAGCGCCATCTCCGCGTCGGCGGCGTGCAGGCTGCCGACGTGCTGGTGCGCCAGCCCGGCACGGGAGCGGACGAACACCTCCCAGAGCGACCAGGCCTCCCTACCCACGCTTCTTCTCCGCGTGGGCGAGGGCGGCCTCTCGCACCCAGGCGCCGTCGGCGTGCGCGTCGCGACGCGCGGCGAGCCGCTCCTTGTTGCACGGGCCGTCTCCGGCGAGCACCCGCTTGAACTCGGCCCAGTCGGGCTCGCCGAACGTCCAGTGCTCGCCGTCGAACGACAGCTCCGGGTCCGGGAGGGTGAGGCCGAGGAAGTGCGCCTGCGGCACGGTCATGTCGACGAACTTCTGGCGCAGCTCGTCATTGGTGAACCGCTTGACCTTCCAGCGCATGGAGCGGTCGTTGTGCACCGACTCGCCGTCCGGCGGCCCGAACATCATCAGCGCCGGCCACCACCAGCGGTCCAACGACTCCTGGGCCATCGCCTTCTGCTCGGGACTGCCCTGGGCGAGCACGGTCATGATCTCGAAGCCCTGCCGCTGGTGGAACGACTCCTCGCGGCAGATGCGCACCATCGCCCGCGCGTACGGGCCGTACGAGCACCGGCACAGCGGCACCTGGTTCATGATCGCGGCGCCGTCGACGAGCCAGCCGATCGCGCCGCAGTCGGCCCACGTCAGCGTCGGGTAGTTGAAGATGCTGGAGTACTTCGCCTTGCCGGACAGCAGCTGGTCGACCAGCTCGTCGCGCGTGACGCCGAGGGTCTCGGCGGCGCTGTAGAGGTAGAGCCCGTGCCCGGCCTCGTCCTGCACCTTGGCGAGCAGGATGCCCTTTCGGCGCAAACTCGGCGCGCGGCTGATCCAGTTGCCCTCGGGCAGCATCCCGACGATCTCGGAGTGCGCGTGCTGGGCGATCTGCCGGGTCAGCAGGGTGCGGTACGCCGCCGGCATCCAGTCCGTCGGCTCGACCTTCTCCTCGGCCGCCACCTTCGCCTCGAAGCGCTCGCTGAGCTCCTCGTCCGGCAGCGCGTCGGCCTGGTCCAGCCCCTGGGTGTACATACCCCTGAGTATGACAGCACGACCGCAGACATGTCACTGCGGTGTCACACGAGCGGGGCTCAGCCCTCGCCGACGAGCGGGCTGGAGGCGACCTCGGTTCCGTCGCCGAGCGGCGTGATCTCGAAGTCGGCGAAGGCGTTCGGCGCCACCCGCTGCAGCTCGCGCAGCATGGCGATGGCGAGCTCGCGGATCTCGACGTCGGCGTGCTCGCTGGCCCGCATGGCGACGAAGTGCCGCATCGCGCGGTAGTTGCCGGTCACGACGATGCGCGTCTCGGTGGCGTTCGGCAGGACCGCCCGCGCGGCCTGGCGCGCCTGCTTGCGGCGGGCGGTGACGTTCTCGACGTCGGCGAACTTCTTCTCGAGCCCCTCGAGCAGCTTCGTGTAGGACGCCAGCGCCTGCTCGCTCGCCTCGAGGAACTGCGCGTGCAGCTCCGGGTCCTCGGCGATGACCGCAGGCTCGACCATCGCGGCGTCGCGCTCGGGCACGTACCGCTGCGAGAGCTGGCTGTACGAGAAGTGCCGGTGGCGGATCAGCTCGTGGGTGAGCGACCGCGAGATGCCGGACAGGTAGAAGGTCACCGACCCGTGCTCGAGCACGGACAGGTGCCCGACCTCGAGGATGTGCCGCAGGTACCCGGCGTTCGTGGCCGTCGCGGGGTTGGGCTTGCTCCACGACTGGTAGCAGGCCCGGCCGGCGAACTCCGCCAGCGCCTCGCCGCCGGTGGTGTCGGTCTCCCACGGCACGTCCGCCGGCGGCTCGAAGTGCGTGTAGCCGATGACCTGGACCTTGAGCGGCGCGAGCTCGGGCACGAGCGGTTCTCCGTACGGGATGGGCCCTCTGCGGCGGGGGAAGCCGGGCCTGGTCGAAGGGTAGCCGCGGCCGGCCCAGCGGCGGCCCCGACGCGCGCATGACGTCACCCGATTGGGTGGAGGTGCTTGACGTGCTGCCTCTTTGACGTCAGATTGACGTCATGAAGACGCCGAAGCACACGAAGAAGCCGGCCACGGGCGACGCAGGCTGCCGCCGCCGTCCACCAGGCTCTCCCCTCGCCGACCACGCCCTCCGCCGCCTGTACCTGCTCGGCTGATGGACCTCTCCTCGTACGTCGAGTCGGTGCGCATTGATGTCACGGCGGCGGCAGCGGTCGGCGGTGGGAACGTCGCCCGGGCGGCCGAGCTCGTGGCCGACGCCCTCGACCCCGCGCTGCGGCTGGTCCTGCTGGACCTGCTCGGCGCGGCCGCCGACGAGGTGACCGCCGCCCTCGACGGGCCGACCGTCGAGGTGCGGCTGCGCGGCCGCGAGCCGGAGCTCGTCGTCCGCGACCACGTGCCGCACGTCCCACCGCCGCCTCCGCCACCGCCACCACCACCGCCCGCGGACGACGAGGGCACGTCGCGGCTCACGCTCCGCCTGCCCGAGGGCCTCAAGGCGCGCGCCGAGCAGGCCGCCGCGGGCGAGGGCGTCTCGGTCAACACCTGGCTCGTCCGCGCCGTCAACCGCGCGCTGTCGGAGCCCTCTGCACCGCCCACCACCTCATGGCCGCCCGGGCCGCGGCGCATCACCGGATTCGGGAGAGCCTGATGGTCCAGAAGTCGTACGACGTCAGCGGTCCGCTGGACGTGACCGTCAAGGTCGGCAGCGGAGCCGTGCACGCCGCGGCCGCCTCAGCGGGCACCGCGACGGTCGAGGTCCGCGCACGGGACCAGGACCACGAGCCGTCCGTCCGCCTCGCCGCCAGCGCCGAGGTCAGCCTCGACGGAGACCGGCTGACGGTCACCGTGCCGGAGCAGGGCCGCGTCTTCCGGCGCGGCGAGGTGGTCGTCTCGCTCGGCCTGCCGGCGGAGTCGCAGCTGGCGGTGAAGGCCGGCCAGGCCTCGATCCGGGTGCGGGACGGCCTGTCGAGGCTCGAGGCGAAGCTCGGGCAGGGCGACGTCGACCTCGACACGGTCACGGACACGCTCGTGGTCAAGACGGGCCAGGGCGACCTCGTGGTCCGCTCGGCGGGCGCGGTCCACGCCACCACCGGTCAGGGCTCGTTGCGGGCGGACCACGTCGGCGACGTCGCCTTCAAGACCGGACACGGCTCGGCCGACCTCGGCACGACCGAGGGCGACGTCCTCGTGAAGGGCGGCATGGTCACGCTCACCGTCCGCGACGCCCGCTCCGGCGAGGTCGTCTTCGACACGGGCGCCGGCAGCGCGTCGATCGCGGTCGCCTCCGGCACCACCGTGCAGATGGACCTCAGCAGCGGATCGGGCGACGTCCGGTGCGACCTGCCGATGGAGTCCGGCGCCCCCGCCGGCGGCGCCGACCTGCGCGTGCACCTGCGCACTGGCAGCGGCGACCTGCGCGTCGCGCCCGCGGTGCTCGATGTCCCCGCCTGAAGGTCTGGCGAGGTGCCCGACCCGGGGGTGCTGGCAGCCGTAGTAGACAGCCGCCATGACCTGGTTCGACCGTGAGGCCGCCCTGTCCTGGGCCGCTTCGCACGGCGCCGAGCCGACCGCCGAAGTCACCACGCCGCACGTCCGGCCGTGGTCGACGGCGCTGCGCATCCCCACCGCGGACGGCTTCGTCTGGCTCAAGGCCGGCAGCTCGTCCACAGAGGCACGACTGCTCGCTGCACTCGTCGATCACAGGGCGCCGCACCTGCTCCGGCCGATCGCGGTCGACCCGGAGCGCGGCTGGCTGCTGCTGCCCGAGGGCGGCCGGACGCTGCGCACGCAGCTCGACGCCGACCCCGAGCCCGGCGCACTGGGAGCGCGTGCTGCCGCGGTACGCGCAGCTGCAGCGCTCCGTCGAAGGGCGGCTGCTGCCCGGCGCAGAGCACCTGCGTCCGCAGCGCCTGCCGCTGCTGCTCGACACCGCCGGCGTCTCGCCGGAGCAGCTGCCGCACCTGCGCGCGCTGCAGCCGCGGTACGCGGCCTGGTGCGCCGAGCTGGACACGTGCGCGGTGCAGGCGACCGTGCAGCACGACGACCTGCACGACGGCAACGTGTTCGCCGGCCGCGACGACGACCTGTTCTTCGACTGGGGCGACGCCTGCCTCTCGACGCCGTTCGGGTCCCTGCTCGTCGTGCTGCGCAGCGCCGCCCGTCGTTGGGAGCTGCCCGCGGAGGACCCGGTGCTCCGCCGGCTGCGCGACGCGTACCTCGAGGCGTGGACCGACGTTGACAGTCGCGAGGAGCTCGAGCTGCTGGCCCTGCTCGCCACCCGCGTCACCAAGGTCTGCCGGTCGCTGTCGTGGCAGCGGGCGCTGGCCGAGGCGCCGGACAGCGAGGACGCCGAGGCGGTGCCCGGCTGGCTGGAGGAGCTGATCGAGCCGGACGTCTTCTAGAGCTGCAGCACGTGGCCGGCCCGCGGCACGCTGCGGTTCCCGTACACCTCGAGCCACACCTGCTCCAGCGCCTGCGGCCCCTGCCCGACGACGACGTCCACCCACTGCTCGACGTGCGGCACGAACCGCCGCCACGCCTCGCCGTACCGCTCCTCGATCCCGCTCGCGCCCCAGTCCTCGCGCCGCTTGACCATCTGGTCCGGCGCGAAGAACAGCTCCGGCCGCGGCCCGCGCAGCTCGCCCGCTCCGCCGAGCTCGTCCACGTGCGTCACGCCGACCATCGCGTCGTGGACGAGGTCGAGCCGGCTGTGCAGGTCCCGCCGCAGCGGACCGCTGCCGGACAGGTCGACGTACAGAGTCGGTACGTCGGTCGCGAGAGCGTCGAGGTCGTCGTACGCCACCACCTCGTCGTAGCAGCCGAGCTGCTGCGTGAACGCGAGGTTCGCGGCCGACGTCAGCCCCACCCGGGAGACCCCCTCCACGAGGAACGCTGTCCCGTAGGCCGTCTTGCTCGAGGCGGACGACAGCAGCACCCGCTGCGCGCCGAAGAACTCCTTGTCCTGAAGGAAGTCCGCGAGCATGAACGAGGTGAAGAACAGCGGGCGGAACAGCGCCTGCAGGTCCTCGCGCTCCTGCTCGTACGCCGGGTCGAGGTCGACTCGCTGGTAGCCGTTGTACGGCGACGGCAGGTCCGCGCGGTGCTCGCTGACGTCGCGGAAGCCGGTCGGGCCAGGAGCCGGCCGCACGACGAGCGAGCTGGCCGTCGGGTAGTAGCCGAAGTACCGCTGGCCGACCTCGACGCCGTCGACCTCCGAAGAGGTGATGTCCGCGAAGCCCCACAGCGGCACGTGCCCCCACCCGTCCTCGGCCGGGAAGAACCGCCAGTAGCCCATGGTGTCGCCCATGACCGCGTAGGTGATGTTGTTCGCGGTGAGGCCGACCCGGTCGACCCGCAGCACCGCCTCCCCCGGACCCGCCTGCGGCTCCTCGACCTCGACCACCCGCGTCGCCGTCAGGTCGTCGCGCCGGACCTGCAGCGACCAGCCGATCACGGGCGCGCGACCTCCGCGCTGCGGACCGCGGAGCGCTGCGGCGGCACCGTCCCGCGCAGCAGGTCGGCCGCCTTCTCGGCCAGCATGATGACCGGCGCGTTCGTGTTGCCGCGGGTCACCGCCGGGAAGGCCGAGCAGTCGACCACCCGCAGCCCGTCGACGCCGCGCACCCGCAGCGCCGGGTCGCAGACGTCGTCGTCCGCCGGACCCATGGCCGCCGTGCTGGTCGGGTGGTACATCGTCTCGCTGCGCGCCCGCACGTACGCCTCCGCGAGCCGGTCGTCGTCCATGACCTGCGCCGCCTCCGGCAGGTACCGCCCCGCGGCGTGCCGCGCCAGCGGCGACTGCTCGGCGATCTGCAGCGACAGCCGCAGGCCGCGCACCAGCACCGCGAGGTCGTACGGGTCGGACAGGTACCCGGGCTCGATCCGCGCCGGGGCAAGCGGGTCCAGGCTGCGCAGGGTGATCCGGCCGGTGCTGCGCGGCTGGAGCAGGTACGTGCCCAGCGAGAAGCCGTGCCCGGGTGGGTCGATCTGGCCGTGCTCGACGAACATCGCCGGACCGAACAGCAGCTGCAGGTCGGGCGCCGCCAGCCCCTCCTCGGTACGGACGAAGCCGCCGGCCTCGGCGATCGGGCTGCTGAACGGGCCGCGGCGGCGCAGCAGCCAGCTGGCGACGTTGCCGATCCGCTTGTCCGCCTCGAAGTAGCTCACCGATCCGTTGGCGTTGAACGCCGTGCCGACGGACAGGTGGTCCTGCAGGTTGCGCCCCACCTTCGGCGCATCCACCGCGACGTCGACGCCGAGCGCCCGCAGCTCGTCGGCCGGGCCGATGCCGGACAGCAGCAGCAGCTGCGGCGTGTTGATGGCGCCGCCGGCCAGCAGCACCTCGCGGTCGGCGAGGAGCTCTTCGGCCCGTCCGCCTATGACCGCCTCCACCCCGACGGCGCGGCCGCCGCGCACGAGGACGCGCGTCGCGTGCGCCAGCGTGCGGACCTCGAGGTTCGGGCGCTTCAGCGCCGGGCGCAGGAATGCGGCCGCCGTGCTCGCCCGCCGGCCGCCCTTCTGCGTCACCTGGTACAGGCCGACGCCCTCCTGCTCGGCGCCGTTGAAGTCACCGTTGCGCGGCAGCCCCGCCTGCTCGGCGGCAGCGAGGTAGTCCAGCGTCAGGGCGCTCGGCGAACGCTGGTCGGCCACCGTCAGCGGACCGCCGACGCCGTGGAAGGCGTCCGCCCCGCGGGTGTTGTCCTCGGACCGGGTGAAGTACGGCAGGACGTCGTCGTAGCCCCAGCCCTCGCAGCCGCCGTCGCGCCAGCCGTCGAAGTCGCTGCGCGCGCCGCGGATGTAGATCATCGCGTTGATGCTCGATGAGCCGCCGAGCATCTTGCCGCGCGGCCAGTACATCGGCCGACTGTCCGTCGCCGGGTCGGGCTCGGTCCGGTAGTTCCAGTCGTGCCGCGTCTGGAACAGCTTCGAGAAGGCCGCCGGTACGGCCACCTCCTTGGCGGTGTCGCGATCGCCGGCCTCGAGCAGCAGGACCCGTACGGACGGGTCCTCGCTCAGGCGCGCGGCGAGCACGCAGCCGGCAGAGCCGGCGCCGACGATCACGTAGTCCCAGGACGTCATGCTCCGGAGACTGCCACCTGCCGCAGCGCCGCCGCCAGCGTCCCGCGCGGCTCCACGACCACGTCGCCGAGCCCCTGCCAGTCCGCCGCCCGCCGCAGCTCGGCGGCCAGCGCGGCCGCGACCTCGCCCGCGTCGCCGCCGGGCTCCAGCCACGACGCCAGCACTCGCAGCACGCCCGCCTTGCGGTCGGCCTTCAGGTCCACCCGGGCCGCGATGCGCTCGTCCAGCAGGAACGGCAGCACGTAGTAGCCGTACACGCGCTTGGGCGCCGGCACGTAGATCTCGATGCGGTACGAGAACCCGAACAGCCGCTCGGTGCGCGACCGCTCCCACACCAGCGGGTCGAACGGCGAGAGCAGCGCAGCGCGACGCACCCGGCGCGGCACCGCCGCGTCCGGCCAGAGGTACGCCGGCTTCCCCCAGCCCTCGACCTCGACCGGCAGCAGCTCGCCCGCCTCGACCAGCGAGGCGACCGCCGTTCGCCCGTCCTCGACCCCGAACCGGAAGTAGTCCCGCAGGTCCCGCTCGGTGGCCACGCCGTGCGCGCGCGCGGCCAGCCGCACCAGTTCGCGCTGCGCGTCCTCGCGGCTCGGCGTCGGCGCGTTCAGCACGTGCGCCGGCAGGACCCGCTCCGTCACGTCGTACAGCCGCTCGAAGGACCGCCGGCCCGCCGTCGTGACCTGTCCGCTCCAGAACAGGTACTCCAGCGCGACCTTCGTGTCGTCCCAGCTCCACCAGGCGCCCCGGTTGCGCTCGCCCTCGCGGATGTCGCCGGCGCCGACCGGCCCGCGCTCGCGCACCAACCGCAGCACCTCGGCGACGAAGTCCGGCTTGTCGCGCATCGCCCGCAGCGGGCCGCCCCAGCCCTCTTCGAGGTTGCGCGCGCGCTCCATCCGCCAACGCAGCAGCGGGTGCAGCGCGACGGGCAGCAGCGATGCCTCGTGGCCCCAGTACTCGAACAGCTCCCGGTGCCGGAACGCCAGGTCGTCGACGAGCTGCATCGGGTACGGGCCGAGCCGGCTGAACGCGGGCAGGTAGTGGGCACGCTGGAAGACGTTGACCGAGTCGATCTGCAGCAGGTTCGTGCGGCCCAGCACCCGGCGCAGGTGCCTGCGGTCCGGAGTGCCCGCCGGCAGCGGGTCGCTGAACCCCTGTGCAGCAAGGGCGATCCGTCGCGCCACCGGCAGGGACAGGCGCTCGCGGGGCACGTCCGGCATCCTGTCAGGCGTGCAGGTGCGCGACGCGCGGCCGGGCGACGGCCGGCGGTTCGAGGAGATCCGGGTGTCCGGGCGGAAGGCCGCGTACGTCGGCCTGCTCGTCCAGCAGCTGCTGGACGACCTCGAGGTGGACGACGCCCTGGTGGCGCAGCGCGAGGGCTGGCTCGCCGACCCCGTCCCGGGCGAGGTGATGCTCGTCGCGGGGGTGGATCGCGGCGTCGTCGGTGTGGCGTTCCTGCTCCCCTACCGCGGCGACGACCTGACGGACACCGCTGAGCTCGCGGCGCTCTACGTCCGGCCCGGGCTGAGGTACGGAGGCATCGGTTCGGCGCTGCTGACCGCGGGCTTCGCGCGGATGCCCCAGCCGCAGCAGGCGCTGTGGACGCTGGAGGGCAACGCTGCCGGACGCCGCTTCTACGAGCGGCACGGGTTCACGTACGACGGCACGCGCACGCTGCTCGACCGGATCCCGGGCTCGCCGCCGGAGGTGCGCTACCAGCGGCCCGCCGCACGGCCATGACCAGCCGGATGCGTCGGCGCATCACCCCTTGCTCGCGTCGGAGCGCCAGCGGGCTCATGCCTCCATCCGGCGCTCGAGCGGCAGCCGCGACCGCGTGAGCAGCCACCCACCCGCCGCCGCGAACGCCGGCACCACCAGCCCGATGGTCGTGACGTTGCGCCACGGCACGACGAGGTTCATCTCGGGGTCTGCGTACAGGTACGCGGTCATCGGCACGAAGCCGCTCGCGATGCCCAGGACCGCGCCCAGCCCGGCCACCGTCGCCGCCTGCCAGGCCGCGAGCGAGCGACGGACCCGCGGCGGCGAGCCGACGGCAGCGAGGGTGGCGTGGTCGGCCCGTGCATCGGCCTGCGCCAGCCCGGTCGCTATGCCGGCCGCACCGAGGGTGATGACGGCGCTGCCGAGGAGCAGGGCAAGCAGCCCGATGCCATAGCGGTCGCGGTAGCCGCGCTCGACCTGGAAGTACGTGTCGCCGGTCCCGAGCTTCGCCAGCTCTGCGCGTACGCGCTCCTCCGTGTTGTCGCTCAGCGGGGTGCGGTACTGCAGCAGCAGCGCGTCCAGGACGGGCTGCACTCCCACGCGCTGCGCCACCTCAGGAGCGACGAAGGCGGACAGGAAGCGCTTGCCGCGGGCATCGACGTAGGCGGCGGGTACGGGGACCGGCCGTGCCACCGGCGGCGGCGTCAGCACGTCGCCGGACGTCGGGCTGTCGGTGACGTCGAGGACCCCTACGCCGTCGCGGACCTGCAGTCGCGAGAACACCACCATCCCGCCGCGGGTGAGAGCGCGGCGCGCGTCCTCCGAGCGGATCCCCGTGAGCCGGACGAAGTCGTCGTAGCTGCCGACGACCGGGCCGCCGAATCGCGAGTTGTACCCGCTCTCGGCATCCGAGCACCGGGGGTCGTCCTGCGACGCCGCGAACTGCTCGTTCGTGGGCTGCACCCCCTCGTAGAGCTGGACGGCGGTCGGCGGGCACAGCTGGGCGCGCGGTGCGCCCGGCGCGACGTAGCGGCAGGTCTTGGCGGTCGCCAGGCAGCGCGGTGCGAGCGTGCGCACGGGGATCGTCGAGTCCGGCGGCGCGATCCGGGAGATGGCGGCGAGGTGTGCCTGCACGTCGTTCTGCGGCAGGCCGCTCACGACCGGCGGCGACTGCGCGTTGAGGGCGAACTGGCCATACCCGAGCTGCGGCAGGTAGTTGCGGCGGTCGTGGTCCGACAACGCGCTGACGAACAGGCTGAGCGCGATCGAGCCGGCCACCGCGGTGAGCACGGCCGCGACCGCAGGAGCCGTGCGGGTCCGGTGCCGCGCGGCATCCCGCACCGCGAGGCGAGGCGCCAGCGGCAGGACGCGGCCGAGCCGGCCGACGGCGCCGACGAGAGCGGGTGTCGCGACGATGAGCCCGAGCTGGGTGAGGACCGCGCCGCCGAGGATCCCGATGACGGCCAGGGTCAGCAACCGGCCCTGGCCACCGGCGT
Source organism: Frankiales bacterium (assembly GCA_025465145.1). Taxonomy (GTDB): domain Bacteria; phylum Actinomycetota; class Actinomycetes; order Mycobacteriales; family SCTD01; genus RYN-124. Next base: position 5,877 of record JAODNS010000095.1, on the reverse strand, counting down.
CCGCGCTGTTGAGCCGCAGGGCCAGGGCTCCGCCGGCGACGGCCATCGCGACGCCGACCGCCGTCACGCCGAGGCCGAGGATGGGCAGGCGCTTGCGCGTCTGGGTGATCCCGGTCCGGCCGCGCAGCGCCGCGACGACGTCCTGGCGCGCAGCGGCGCGGGCCGGCACGACGGCGGCGACCAGGCCGGTGAAGACACCGATGAGCACGAGCCCGGACAGCTCCAGCGGACGCACGTCCGCACCGAGCAGTCCGCGGGTGGTGAACCGGTTGACGAGCGGGATGGCGGCGTACCCGCTGCCGAGCCCGGCGAGCACCCCGGCGATGCCGCCGGCGGTGCCGAGCACGAGGCCCTGCGCGAGGACGACCCCGCGGACGTGCCGGCCGGTGCCTCCCGTCGCGGCGAGCAGGCCGAGGGCCCGCCGCTGCCGTCTCGCACCGACCGCGAAGGCGGCTCCGGCCAGCAGCGCCACCTCCAGCACGGCCAGCCCGACCACCAGAGCGATCGCGCCGACGGTCTGGAAGTCGAACCCGCTGCGGCCGCTGTCCGGCTGGTCCGCGTAGTAGGGCACCTGTGACCGCGGCGGCGGGTTCTCGACGACGAACCGCGAGTAGACGGCGAGTCCGCGGGCGTTGTACCCGAGCACCTGCTGCCAGGTCACCGGCGCCGGGGTGTCCACGAGGTACGTCAGCTGCGGGATGTGCTCGCCGTGCTGCAGTTCGCGCACCGCCGCGACAGCGGTTCCCGGCAGGCCTATGAAGGTGCTGCTGCCGACGTCGCCGAGCGAGCGGTACGTGCCGACGATGCGCAGGGTCCGAGCCGGCCTGGTCAGGGTCACGTCGTCGCCGACCTGCAAGCCGAGGGTGGCGAGCAGGCGCCGGCTGGTGACCACCTCCGACGTGCTGCGCGGGGCGCGACCGGTCGTCTGCCGGACGGTGCCAGCTGCGAGCGGATCGCGGTAGTCGAGCTCGCGGAACGTCGCGGACGTCAGCCCGTCCGTCGTCTTCGCCGTGACCTGCTCGCGGTCGTCGGTGATCCAGCGGCTGCCGGCGGGGAACAGGGTGGTCGGGTCGGTACGCGGTGTGGGAGCCGGCGGGGCGCCGCTCTGGGCGCCGCTCGCGAAGGTGGCCGTCGGCTCCTGCACCACCGGCGCGCCGTCGCTCTGCGGAACGACCTTGGCATCGGCAGCCGGCCCGAGCTCGACGGCCAGCCGCTCGGTCCCGTCGATGGCGGCGGTCCGCAGCATCACGTCGATGAACGCGACGCCGGCGACGGGCAGCATCACCATCAGGACGACGAGCAGGCTGCGCCCGCGCGCCCGGAGCCCGTCCCGACGCGCGATGCGCAGCAGCGGCCGCCAGCTCATCGGACCGGCTCGCCGAGCAGCGTCTCGATGCTGCCGCTGGGACCCGTCTCGTCGATCATCCGGCCGTCCCGCAGGAACACGACGCGGTCGGCCCAAGCAGCGTGCCGGGCCTCGTGCGTGACCAGGACTCCCGCGGCGCCGGCGTCGCAGCGCTGGCGGAGCAGGCGCAGCACCTGCTCCCCGGTCTCGCTGTCGAGCGCACCGGTCGGCTCGTCGGACAGCACCAGGCGGCGGTCACCGATCAGCGCCCGGGCGATGGCGACGCGCTGCTGCTGACCACCCGACATGTCGTCCGGGAATCGGTCCGCCAGCTCCGGGATGCCGACCTCCTCCAGCGCCGCGAGCGCCAGCACCCGCGCTGCCCGGGCGCTGTCGCCGTCCAGCTCGCGCGGCAGTGCGACGTTCTCCGCTGCCGTCAGCGCCGGGATGAGGTTGAAGTCCTGGAACACGTACCCGACGGCTCGGCGTCGCAGCGCCGCGAGGCCCTTGCGGCTGAGGTCGCCGAGGCACGTCCCCTCGACCCGGACCGTCCCCGACGTCGGCATGTCGAGACCGCCGGCACACGTGAGCAGCGTCGACTTGCCCGAAGCCGACGGCCCCATCACGGCCACCAGCTCGCCGGCGGCCACCGTCAGCGAGACGTCCCGCAGCGCGTGCACGGCCGTCGCACCGGCGCTGTGCACCCGGCTGAGGTTCTCGATCTCCAGCACCGCCGTCATCGACGGACCGCCTTCCGGGTCGGAGTGGGTCTCGCAGCGGGTCCGGCTGACGCGCGGGCCAGCCGCGCCTCGCAGTGGTCGAGCCAGCGCACCTCCGCCTCCGCCGCGAAGATGAGCGACTCCAGGACGAGCAGCCAGGCGAGCTCGCCGTCGCTGCCGGTCTGCTTGAGCCGGGTGTAGTCCTGCAGCGCCCGCACCGTCGCCGTGCGCTGCCGCTGCACGACGGCGCGCACGTCGACGTCGGGCACCGTCACCGCCATGGCGAGCTTGATGGCCAGCTCGTCCCGCGGCGGCGCCTCACGACTGACCGGGGTGTCGAACCACCCGCGCACCTCGACGCGCCCCGCGTCGGTGATGCCGTAGACGACGTGGCCCTCGCCGTCGTCGCCCGCGGCCTGGACGAACCCGTCCCGCTCGAGCCGGCCGAGCGTCGTGTAGACCTGCCCGACGTTCAGCGGCCAGGTCGCTCCCGTCCGCTGCTCGAACTCGGCCCGCAGCTGGTAGCCGTACATCGGCTCCTGCGCGAGCAGCGCCAGCAGTCCCTGTCGGATGGACATGTGACCCCCTTTGGATACGGCGTATGCATACCGCGTATCCCGCAGCGCCGCAAGCACCTCCGCCTAGCCTGAGCAGGTGGCAGACGTCAGCGTGCGGCCGGCGCGCCCGCAGGACGCGGAGCGCATCGCGCGCGTGCAGCTGTCGACGTGGAAGACGGCGTACGCGTCGTTCCTGCCGGCCGAGGCGCTGGACGTGCCGGCGGAGCAGGCGGCGGCGCTGTGGCTGCGCGCGGTCGAGCTGCCGCCCAGCGCACAGCACCGCGTGCTGGTCGCGATGGACGGCGCCGAGCTGGTGGGCTTCGCAGCGAGCGAGCCCGCCGACGACGCCGTCGAGCTGAGCGCGCTGCTCGTCGAGCCGCGCTGGGGCCGGCGCGGCCACGGCTCCCGGCTGGTCGCCGCCACAGTCGACCACTGGCGCGAGGACGGGGCGAGCACCGCCCGGCACTGGGCGTGGGAGCGGGACGCCGCCACCCGTGCGTTCCTCACCAGCGCCGGCTGGGAGCTCGACGGCTCCGCCCGCGGGCTCGACACCGGACCGCGCGTCGAGCGCCAGGTGCGCCTGCACACGGACCTGTCCGCATGATGTTCGAGGGCTTCCCGGAGCAGGCGCTCGTCTTCTACGAGGGGCTGCGCGCCGACAACACCAAGGCGTACTGGACCGACCACAAGGCGGTCTACGACAGCTGCGTGAAGGCGCCGATGGAGGCGCTGCTCGCCCGGCTCGAGCCCGAGTTCGGCAGCGGCAAGCTGTTCCGTCCCTACCGCGACGTGCGGTTCAGCAAGGTTATCTAGACCCACCCCCCGCACCACCAGGATCAGGTGGTGGTGACGGAGGTGAAGGTGTTGGGGTCCTCGCCGGGTCCGGCGCTCCGGATCTCCTCCCGCACAGCGAGGCTTTCGCGAGTGTCCTGGATGGCTTGGAGCCGTTCGCGCAGCCCTTCGGCTTCACAAAGGAACCCGTCCTTTTCTGCGTCCAGGAGGCGGGCCTGACTGGCTGCGGCTTCCGCTGCTAGGAGCGGTTCCGCGTCGTCGTTGAGTCGAAGGGCCGGGCAGGCGACGCACTGATGTCCGCGTTCGCAGTCCTGGCCGTGGCCACGGTCGCAGCGTCCAAGCCGGACTTGGCGGCGCGCGATGAAGTTCTGACCTGCTGCGACGTCGGCTTCACTCGGCGGCGCGTACTCCTCGGCTGGCCGTTCTTGGCGTTGTGCCTGGAGGTACTTCTTGTAGGCGAGCATGGCGCGGTCTTCGTCGATGGCGAAGTAGCCCTGTGTGGTCGTGATGCTGTCGTGGCCACAGATGACCTGTGCGACTTGAATGGGCAAGCCGCTGTTGACGGTCCGGCTGACGAACAGGCGGCGGAAGTCGTGCGGTGTGAAGTGAACGCGGTGGCCGCTGGCATCCCGAACGTTGCCGACCTTGACGACGCGGCGGAAGATGCCTGCGACTCCGCTGTACCCAATGCGGACGCTCTGGCCGAACGGCGCGCGCTGGAACAGGTAGGCGAGGGCCGGGAGGTCTGTACGTTCGTGTCCGTCTACGGCTGGGACGAGGGGGACTTGGCCGTTGTGCTGCTTCTTCAGCCGGGCGCTCGCTTGCGCGAGGACTGCGAGAGCCTCGGGACTGAGAGGGACCAGGCGTTCCTTGTCCATCTTGCTGGGCGCGATGCGCAGTACGGGCATGGCGAAGCCGGTGGCGGATTGCCAGTTCTCAATGGACTGGACGCAGATTTCGAGGGCTTCCTCGATGCGAATGCCGGTTTGGTAGAGGACTTCGATGAGGACGTAAGCCCAGAAGTCCTTGTCTTCGTCAAGCGACACTCGGATTAGTTGGCCGTCTGCGTCTCGCACGCTGAGCGGCATGACCTGCTGGTCGGACCGGCGGTGCTTGCCTTCAGCGACACCACGCGTGTAGTCGATGCCGTGGTGGGCGAAGGTGTCGCCGGGGCCGACCTCGCGGGCTGCTGCGAGCAGGCCGCTGGGGTCTGCTGCAGGTCTGGTTGACACTGCTTGAGTTGGATCATGCCGCGAGTGCGGCCTGACTGGTGAAGGCGAGCTCGTACTCGACCGGCGTCAGCTTGCCCAGTGCTCGCTGCCGGCGCCTGTTGTTGTAGGTGTGCTCGACCCAGTGGACGACGGCGTTGTGGAGCTCGTCGCGGGTCCTCCACCGCCTTCTGTCGAGGACGTTCTTCTGCAGCAGCGAGTTGAACGACTCCATCGCCGCGTTGTCGCCCGCGGACGCGACCCGGCCCATCGAGCCCTTGAGGCCCGCGGCCGTCAGCACCGCCCGGAAGGATCTTGCTCTGAACTGGCTGCCCCTGTCCGAGTGGACGATGACGACGTTCTTGGGCTGCCGCCGGGCGACCGCGGTCCGGAGCGCGGTGACGGCGAGCTGGGCGGTCATGCGCTCGTCGAGCGCGTAGCCGACGATCCTGTTGCTGAACAGGTCCTTGATCAGGCAGCAGTAGAGCTTGCCCTCAGCCGTCGGGTGCTCGGTGATGTCGGTGACCCAGACCCGGTCCGGCTCCGCGGCGGTGAAGTCACGCTGCACCAGGTCGTCGTGCACTGCCGGCCCCGGCGTCTTGCCCTTGCGGCCCTTGCGCACGGTCGCTGACCAGAGCTTCTGCTGGCTGCAGAGCCGCCAGACCCGTCGCTCGCCGACCGCGTGGCCGAGCTTGTCGAGCTCGTCGGCGAGGAGCCGGTAGCCGAACTCGGGGTCGTCGACGTAGGCGTCGACGAGCAGGTTGGTGAAGTAGGCGTCGTCGAGGTCGCGCTGGCTGACGGGCTGACGGAGCCAGGCGTAGTACGCCTGGGTCGAGTGGCCGAGGACCCCGCAGGTCAACCGCACGGGGATGCCCTCGGCGGCCAGGTCACGGACCAGCGGGTAGCTCATTTTGGGAGCGACGCCTGTGCGAAGTAGGCCGCGGCGCGGCGCAGGATCTCGTTCTCCTGCTCCAGCCGGCGGGCCTTGCGGCGCAGCTGGACGAGCTCGTTCTGCTCGCTGCTGGTCTGCCCGTCCACGACGCCGTCGTCGACGTCAGCCTGGCGGACCCAGCGCCGCACCGACTCGACGCTGATGTCGAAGTCGGCCGCGACCTCCGCGTGTGTCAGGTCGCCGCGGCGGGCGACCCGCACAACGTCACGCTTGAACTCCTCGGGGAACTTCTTCGGCACGGGGACATCCTCCCTGCGGGGCTGCGCCCCACAGAACGGGTGTCAACCGAACCTGCAGCAGACCC
>JAODNS010000013.1 GCA_025465145.1 Frankiales bacterium | reverse complement strand
GGCGGGTCGCCTGCTTGGCGGCCGGGCGGGCCGCTGGGCGGTCAGCGGCCTTGCCCTTGGCGGCGGCCTTGCGCTTGGCCGGCTTCTCGGCGGCGTCGAGGACGACACCGGCCTCGGTCAGGCTGCGCAGCGTCGCGTCGGCCTTGGCCGCGGACAGGCCGGCCTCGTCGAAGGCGGCGCGCAGCTGGTCGAGGGACAGGCGTCCCTCGGTCCGGGAGCGCTCGACCAGCGCCTCGACGACGTCGAGGGGCTTGGCGGGGGCGGGCATGGCGGTTCTCCTGAGATCGGTGGTCGTGCGGGCTTCGGGGACTGCGGGCCGTGCCTACGGGGCGCAGGTGGCGCTGTCGTGCTGCGCGTACCGGCCGTACGGCGACGGAGGTCGGCGTCCCGGAGCGGGCCCCGCGTGCAGGCCCGACGTGGGTTGAACGATCCAGCACCAGCCGAGATTCCGACAGCACTCGGCCGGGTGAGGTCCCTCACAGCGGAGGGGGAGACAACGGACATCTCAGTACAACACGACGCCTCAGTCGCTGGCCACCCTCTGCCGCGGAGCGGAGACAGGCCCCGCGACCGCCGGCCCGAAGCCGTGCACGAGCATCGCCAGCACGATCAACGCGCCGGCGGCGACCACGTCCAGCCAGTAGTGGTTGCCGGTGCCGACGACGACGAAGACGGTGAGCACCGGGTGCAGCACGGCCAGCCAGCGCCAGCGGCTGCGCAGCACGGCCACCAGCGCGACGCCGATGAAGATGGCCCAGGCGGCGTGCAGGCTCGGCATCGCCGCGTACTGGTTCGTCACGCTCTCGGTGCCCTCGCCGTACGCAGACGGCCCGTACAACGCCATCGTGTCGACGAAGCCCTCGCCCGGGAGCATCCGCGGGGGAGCGAGCGGGAACGTCACGTGCAGCATCAGCGCGACGAGCGTCACGCTGACCAGGGCCGAGCGAACCCAGGTGTACGCGCGGGGGCGGCACAGCCACATCCAGATCAGGAACGCGATCGTGGCCGGGAAGTGCACGGACACGTAGAAGACGTTGGCGGCCTTGGTCAGCCCCTCGGACTGCAGCAGGAGGTGCTGCAGCCAGGCCTCGCCCGGGAACGGCAGGTTGCGCTCCAGCGACAGGACGCTGCTCGCGTCGGCGAAGGCGAGCCCGGCCCGGTCTCGCACGACGTGCCGGCCCAGCTCGTACAGCACGAAGACCGACGACAGCAGCACGATCTCGCGCGCCGCGGACAGCAGGCGGGGGGTGACGCGGACGAGCAGAGACGGCCGTGCGTCGACTGTGGTCACGTCTCACCCCTCGGTGCTCTCGCGTCCGCTGCCGACGCTAGCGCCGCCAGGGTCGTCCGTCTTCCTGTTTCGACGGATGAACTTCAGTCCCAGCCGAGCTCGTGCAGGCGGTCGTCGTCGATCCCGACGTGGTGTGCGAACTCGTGGACGACCGTGACCGCGATCTCCTCGACGAGGTGGTCGAGGTCCTCCGCCATCAGGCACAGCGGGATCCGGTAGAGGCTGATCCGGTCCGGGAGGGCGCCGTTGTACTGCTCGCGCTCGGTCAGCGAGACGCCCTCGTACAGGCCCAGGATGTCCGGCTCGGCCTCGTTCTCGTCCTCGACGACGACCACCACGTTGTCGAACCGGGCCGCGAGCTCGGGCGGCAGCGTGTCGAGCGCGTCGGAGACCAGCTCCTCGAACTCCTGCGGCGACACCGGCTGCACGGCCGCGACGCTAGCCGGGCCGCCGGAGGAGCTGCAGGTACGAAGGCAGCGCGGCCGGCCACACCGGCTCGGCCGGCAGCTCGGAGAACCACTCCCACGCGGGGATGCTGTCCGCGACGTGACCGGCGGCGGACAGCGGCCGGCGCGGCTCGGCGACCCGCGCGGTCTCGCCGGGGTCGATGCCGCCGCCGGGCGTCAGCCAGTGCACGCCCAGGGGCGGCGGCCCGTCGTACCGGAGCAGCAGCACGCGCCCGTCCGGGTCGAGGACGACCAGCCGGGCGGCATACCTGCCGTACTCAGTCGAGGTAGTCGCGGAGCTTCTGCGAGCGGGACGGGTGACGCAGCTTCGACAGCGTCTTGCTCTCGATCTGCCGGATCCGCTCCCGGGTCAGCCCGAACTCGCGGCCGATCTCGTCCAGGGTGCGCGGCTGGCCGTCCACGAGGCCGAAGCGCATCTTGACGACGGCGGCCTCGCGGTCGGTCAGCGTGCGGAGCACCTCGTTGAGCTGCTCCTGCATGAGCCCGTACGAGACGACCTCGGCGGCGATCGGCGCGTCGGCGTCCTCGATGAAGTCGCCGAGGTTCGAGTCCTGGTCGTCGCCGATCGTGGTCTCGAGGCTGACTGGCTCGCGCGCGTAGCCCTGGATCTCGACGACCTTCTCGGGCGTCATGTCGAGCTCCTTGGCGAGCTCCTCCGGCGTGGGCTCGCGGCCGAGCTCCTGCAGCATCTCGCGCTGCACGCGGGTGAGCTAGTTGATCTGCTCGACCATGTGGACCGGGATGCGGATCGTCCGGGCCTGGTCGGCCATCGCGCGGGTGATCGCCTGCCGGATCCACCAGGTCGCGTAGGTCGAGAACTTGTAGCCCTTGGTGTAGTCGAACTTCTCGACCGCGCGGATCAGGCCGAGGTTGCCCTCCTGGATCAGGTCCAGGAAGAGCATGCCGCGTCCGAGGTACCGCTTGGCGATCGAGACGACGAGGCGCAGGTTGGCCTCGAGCAGGTGGCGCTTGGCCTTGCCGCCGTCGACGACGAGCCACTCGAGGTCGCGGCGCAGCGCGGTCGCGATCTTCGGCCCCTCGCCCTCGTCGGCCTGGCGGATCTTCTCGGCGGCGAACAGGCCGGCCTCGATGCGCTGGGCGAGCTCGACCTCGAGCTCGGCGGTCAGCAGCGGGACCTTGCCGATCTCCTTGAGGTAGGCGCGGACCAAGTCGGTCGAGATGCCGACCTCGCCCTCCGCCGCGATCGGCTTCGGGTCGTCCTCGTCGTCGTCGTCGGACGGCGGCATCGGCGAGTCGTCGTCCTCGTCGTCCTCGTCGTCGTCGTCGGCCACGACGGGCGCCCCCGCCACGGCCGTGGCGAGCGCCGGGTCGGCGGCCGCGAGCACCGCGGGGTCCACGTCGACGTCGACGACCTCCTCGACCAGCTCGTCCGGGCTCGGCTCGTCGCCGGCAACGGCGACCTCGGGCTCGGCGCCCTTCTTGGCCGGGGCCTTCTTCGCGCGCGTCTTCGGGGCGTCCTCGTCGAGCTTCGCCGTCGTCCGCGCCGCGGTGCCGGCCGCCGCAGCGACCTTCTTGCGGGGAGCGGGGTCAGCAGCCTGGGCACCGACGTCGGTGCGGGCGCGAGAAGTCACGTGCAGTCCTTGTCGTACGAGGGCGGGACCTGGTGCTCTCTCCAAGACGGCCGCTGCGCGAGCCGGTGCGGGAGAGGCATGGACACCAGTATCGCGCCTCTCCCGCCCGGCGGCCCGTCCCCGCGCCGGAACCCCTCTACTGGCCCAGCAGCGAGCGCAGCACGAACGGCATGATCCCGCCGTTGCGGTAGTACGCCTGCTCGCCGGGGGTGTCGATCCGGACCGTCACGCGGAACTCCTTCTCGTCCGCTTTGACCGTCAGCTCGCGCGGCACCGTGTCGCCCGCGGCGATGCCCTCGATGCTGAACGTCTCCTGGCCGGTGAGGCCGAGGGAGGCCGCGGTGTCGCCGCCGGTGTACTGCAGCGGCAGCACGCCCATCCCGATCAGGTTCGACCGGTGGATGCGCTCGTACGACTCGGCGATCACCGCGCGCACCCCGAGCAGAGCGGTGCCCTTGGCCGCCCAGTCGCGCGACGAGCCGGAGCCGTACTCCTTGCCGGCCAGGATGACCAGCGGGGTGCCCTCGGCCTGGTACGCCTGCGACGCCTCGTAGATGCTCACGACCTCGCCGTTGCGCGTCGTGACGCCGCCCTCGGTGCCGGGCGCGAGCTGGTTGCGCAGCCGGATGTTGGCGAACGTCCCGCGGATCATCACCTCGTGGTTGCCGCGCCGGCTGCCGTACGAGTTGAAGTCCTTCGGCGCGACGCCGTGCTCCTTCAGGTACTGGCCGGCCGGCGACTCGACCTTGATGGAGCCGGCGGGGGAGATGTGGTCGGTCGTGACGCTGTCGCCCAGCACCGCCAGCACCTTCGCGCCGGTGATGTCGGTGAGCGCCTTCGGCTCGCGCTCCATGCCCTCGAAGTACGGGGGCTTGCGGACGTAGGTCGACTCGGCGTCCCAGGCGAACGCGTCGCCGCCGGGCACCTCGATGGCCTTCCAGCGGTCGTCACCAGCGAACACGTCGGCGTAGGAGTCGGCGTACATCTCGCCTGTGATGGCGGACGCGACGACGTCGCTGACCTCCTTCTGGGTCGGCCAGATGTCGGCGAGGAACACCGGCTCGCCGTCGGTGCCGGTGCCGAGCGGCTCGGTCGTCAGGTCGAGGTCCATCGTGCCGGCGAGGGCGTAGGCGACGACCAGCGGCGGCGAGGCGAGGTAGTTCATCTTGATGTCGGGGTTGATGCGGCCCTCGAAGTTGCGGTTGCCCGACAG
>JAODNS010000084.1 GCA_025465145.1 Frankiales bacterium | reverse complement strand
CGTACACGGGGGTCCTGCATCAGTGTCATCCCGGCCAGCTCCCCTGACATGAACGGCATCGACCCGACGCGTTGCCAGGGCGATGGCAGGGCGGCGTCTGCTCCGTCTCCTGCGAGGAGGACTAGCGCCGGGACGTCCGCCTGCTCGATCAGCTCCAGCACCCGCGCCGTCGCAACCGAGTCGCTCGTGCTCAGGAGCGCCATGTTCGCGTCGGCGCTGGGCAGCCCGATCAGGGCGACCCAGTAGCCCTCGCCCACCTCCGCCGTGGCGCCCCAGTCCTGGATGCTCTCGCCGATCTGCCGCCGCCGCCCCGCCAACTCCGCCCGTTCCATCCGGCTTGTCTAACAGCCCGGCGTTGCTCCCGTCTGCGAGTCGGGCCCGGTGCGTCACCGCCGGGCGCGTTGATCCTGCTCCCAGGCTCCCAGAGGCACCGGTCCGCACCCGGCTACGTCGCGGGCGGGGCCGCGGGCGCCTCCGGAGCGGGCGACACCCACCCGCCCAGCCGGTGCACGCGCATGGCGTTGGTCGAACCGCTCTGCTGCGGCGGGCTGCCCGCCACGATCGTGATGAGCTCGCCCTTCTGCATGCGGCCGAGGTCGAGCATCGCGCTGTCGACCTGCTTCACCATCTCGTCGGTGTGCTTCACCGACGGCACGAGGAACGTCTCGACGCCCCACGTCAGCGCCAGCTGGCTGCGGACGTCGGCGGTCGGGGTGAACGCGAGCAGCGGGATCGGGGAGCGGTGCTCGGCCAGCAGGCGCGCGGTGTCGCCGGACTGCGTGAACGCGACCAGCGCGGAGGCGCCGACGCTGCCGCCCACCTCGGCCGCGGCCTTGGCGATCGCGGCGCTGACGGTCTTCGGCTCGTTGTGCACGGCCGGCACCTTGCCGAGCTCCTCCTCCGCGGCGACGACGATGCGCGCCATCGTGGCGACGGACTCGACGGGGTAGGCGCCGACGCTGGTCTCGCCGGACAGCATCACCGCGTCGGCGCCGTCAAGGACCGCGTTGGCGACGTCGCTCGCCTCCGCGCGGGTCGGCCGGCTGGCGCCGATCATCGAGTCGAGCATCTGCGTCGCCACGATGACCGGCTTCGCCCGCTCGCGGGCCGCCTGGACGGCGCGCTTCTGCACCAGCGGCACCCGTTCGAGCGGCATCTCCACGCCGAGGTCGCCCCGGGCGACCATGATCCCGTCGAACGCCTCCACGATGGCGTCGAGGTTGTCGACCGCCTGCGGCTTCTCGATCTTGGCCAGCACCGGCAGCCGCGTGGACGTCTCGTCCATGACCGCGTGCACGTCCACGATGTCCTCGGGCGTGCGGACGAACGACAGCGCCACGAGGTCCACCCGCAGGCCGAGAGCGAAGCGCAGGTCGGCGATGTCCTTGTCCGACAGCGCCGGCACGCTGACGCCGACGCCCGGCAGCGACAGCCCCTTGTTGTTCGAGACCGGGCCGCCCTCGGTCACCAGCAGCCGCACGTCGGGTCCGTCGACGCCGAGGACCTTCAGCGCGACGCGGCCGTCGTCGACCAGCACCCGGTCCCCCGGCGACACGTCGCCGGCGAGGCCCGCGTACGTCGTCGACACGCGGTCGTGCGTGCCCGGGACGTCCTCCGTCGTGATGGTCACCGTCTCGCCGTTGGCCCAGACGGTCGGTCCGTCGACGAAGCGACCGAGGCGGATCTTCGGCCCCTGCAGGTCGGCGAGCACGCCGACGCCGCGGCCGGACTCGTCCGACGCCTGCCGCACCCACAGGTAGGCCTCGCGGTGCTGCTCGTGGGTGCCGTGCGAGAAGTTCAGTCGCGCGACGTCCATGCCGGCGTAGACGAGCGCGCGGACGCCCTCGTACGAGTGGGTGGCCGGACCGAGGGTGCAGACGATCTTGGCGCGGCGCTTCACGCCGCCAGCCTAATGGGAGGGCAGTCAGCTTCCGGAGCTTGTTGATCTTGGGGTTGAGTGCGTTTCGAGCCGCCGGCGGGATGACCACTGACACAGCCTGCGATCTTGATCGCTACGCCTAGAGGGTGGCCCCGCCGGTCGCTGGAGGCTGCGCGTCGGCTGGTGGGGTGTCGCGCCCCGAGCGCTGTCCATTAGGGCGCCGCCGCAGTCTCCTGGCTTGGGTGAGAACTCGAGGAAGGGAGCGCAGGATGGGAGAGATCTTCTGCGGGATCGACTGGGCGGAGGACCATCACGACGTCGCGATCGTCGACGAGTACGGCGCGCTGCTGGCCAAGCGGCGGATCGGTGACGATCTGACCGGGTTCAGCGAGCTCTCGGCGCTACTGGCCGAGCACACCGACACCGCAGTGTTCGTGCCGGTCGACATCGGGATCGAGACCGACCGCGGGCTGCTCGTCGCCGCGGGTCATGTGGTGGTGCCGATCAACCCGCGGGCGGTCAGCCGCTACCGGGACCGGCATGCGGTCTCGGGCGCCAAGTCCGACCCAGGTGATGCGCTGGTCCTCGCCCAGATCATGCGCACGGACCGGGCTGTGCACCGGGCGTTGCCTGCCGACACCGAAGCGGCGATGGCGTTGCGGGTGCTGGCCCGGGCGCATCAGGACGCGATCTGGACCCGGCAGCAGACCGGAAACCGGCTGCGGTCACTGCTGCGGGAGTTCTTCCCCGCTGCCCTGCAAGCGTTTCCTAGCCTGCGCCGAGCTGTTCGCGCGCGAGCAGCTGCACCAGCCCACCGCGGTCGAGACCGCGATGGGCGTCGCGGTCCGGGCGCTGGTCACATCGCTGACCGCCGACGACCAGGCGGTCCGCGACTTGGAGAAGGCCCTCGAACCGTCTTTTGACTCGCACCCGGACGCCGAGATCATCGACAGTCTTCCCGGACTCGGTCTCGTCCTCGGCGCCCGGGTGCTCGGCGAGTTCGGTGACGACCGCACCCGCTGGGCCGATGCTGCCAGCCGCCGCTGCTACGCCGGCACCGCCCCCATCACCCGCGCCTCCGGCAAAGGCCGCGTCGTCCTCGCCCGCCACGTCCGCAACCGGCGCCTCGCTGACGCCTGCTACCTCTGGGCGTTCAGCGCCCTCACCAAGAGCCCCGGCGCCCGCGGCTACTACGACGCTCGACGCGCCGCCGGCGACACGCACAACAAGGCTCTGAGACGGCTAGCGAACAAACTCCTCGGCCAGCTCCACTACTGCCTGGACGAACACGCCCCCCTACGACGAGACCCTCGCTTGGCCGATCAGGACTGAATCCCAGCGCGCCGCCGCTTGACGCGCTACAGGCGTGGGGTGTCTAGGTGCGGCGCCGGCGCTCCTCGGCGAGCTCCGCCTCCAGCCGGCGGACCTCCTCCTGCAGCAGCAGGACGCGCCGCACGCCGTTCAGGGTCAGCCCGTCGCCGATGAGCGAGACGGCCTCCTGCACCTGCGAGACGTCGTCGCGGCTGTACCGGCGCTGCTGCCCCTGCGAGCGGGCCGGGCTCACCACGTCCTCGCGGTCCAGCCGGCGCAGGAACGCCTGCTGCACGCCGAGCATGTCGGCGACCTGGCCGACCGAGAACAGCGGCGCGGAGGCGTCGTCGAAGGGCAGGGTCATGAGGACTCCCGGGTGGGGCGGCGCGGCGGGCGCGCCGCCCCACCGCAGGGTCAGGCAGCCGAGATCGACTGCTGGCTGGACGTGGAGCGGATCTCGATCCGGCGCGGCTTGGCCTGCTCCGCGACCGGCAGCACGACGGTGAGGACGCCGTCGGCGTGCTCGGCGGCGACGCGCTCGGCGTCCACCCACTCCGGCACCCGGATCCGGCGCGTCATCGTGCCGTCGAAGCGCTCCTGGACGAGCACCTTCTCGTCCTCGCCGTAGTCGGCGTGCCGGGTCGCGGTGACGCTCAGCACGTGGTTCTCCAGGCTCAGCGAGATCGCGTCGCCGCGCACACCGGGGACGTCGAAGCGGACGACCAGCTCGTCGCCGCGACGGGTGACGTCGACCGGCATGCCGGCGCCCTCGGCGGTGCCGAAGACCTGCTGCGCGAGTCGGTCGAACTCGGCGAGGAACGGGTCAGCACCTGCACGCATGTCAGAACACCTCCAGGCGGTACGTCAGCCCGGGCCCCTCCGCGGGCTGCTGCTCGGAGTATAGGAAACCTGCAACCCGAGATGCAAGCCCCAGGAGTCGGTGCCCCGGTACGTGATCAAGCGGGTGGTCTGGTCGCTACCGGACGAGCGCGCCCAGCGGGGTGCGGCCCTCGCGGGCCGTCACTGCCTTGCCGGCGCGGTCGAACGTCACGTCCACCGCGACTGTCTTGCCGCTCGCCGCGGTGGCGCAGTAGACGTACGCGTCGTCGCTGCGGTCGGCCGGCTGCCCGACGGCGTCGAGGAAGCCCTCCATGTTGCGGCCCAGCGCGGCGTGCAGGTCCTCGACCTGCAGGCTTGAGCCGTCCTTGACGCAGCTGTTGCCGCCGTACGCCGCCCGCTCCCACAGCCCAAGGTAGGTCTCCGCGCCGTTCAGCATGTCCCGGGTGATGTCCGCGCCGAGGCCGGGCTTGACCTCGTCGGCCGCCAGCCGGAGCTCCTGGAACCAGTCGGCGAACATGCCGTACTCAGCCACGCCCTCCTTGTTGATGTCGAACGTGCGCACGCCGCTCTTCTGCTGCGTCAGCGTGACGCCGCCGATCGGCGCCGCGAACGGCTTGCTGTAGTCCAGCTTCGTCTTGGCCTTCGACCGCGGACCAGGCTGGCCGCCGAGGCCGTTCGTGTCGGCGCCGTAGCCCATGCCGAAGTCGTAGCCCTTGGGCGCCTGCGTCGCCGCCCAGGAGCGGTGCCGCTGCCAGTCCTTGACGAACGATGCGGCGTCGTCGGTGCGCGGTGCGACCACGCCGTCGAGCTCGTAGATGCGCTGGTAGACGACGTCGTTGGCCCAGCTGTGGCTGGACATGACCGCGGGCAGCACGGCCGGGCGGTGCTGCTTCTTGGCCGCGCGGGCCTCAGCGGTGCTCATGTCCTCGACGATGTCGAGCGCCTCGCGCTGGGCCTGCGCGCTCATGTGATCCGGGTCGAAGATCATGCCCTTCTTGATCATCGCCCGGATGAGGTGCTCGCCGAGCTTGGTCAGGCCGCGCGAGTTGCAGTGCGGGCCGGGGCCGTAGGCGGGAGCGACGTAGCCCTTGGTCGTGCCGCCGAAGACGTCCAGCACGCGGCCGGCCAGGGCGTCGACGCCCTCGCCGTTCCCGGGGGTGGCGTCGCCGATGTTGGAGTGCGTGCGGTCGTGCTGCGCACCCGGCTCCTGGTCGCCGTGGCTCGGCGGCGCCTTGTCCGGGCACGTCTGCATGTCCCAGAAGTGGCCGGTGACCTGGCGGTTGCCGGAGTTGACGACCGCGCCGGTGGTGCCGTTGTCGCCGGTCACACCGGACAGCGCGTTGTCGAACTTGTTGACCAGCTCCATCTGGCGCACGCCCATGTCGAACACCTCCTGGAGGCGTTCGTCGATCTGCGCGGTGGTGCACTGCGGCATGTCGAGCACCTCGCGGCAGTCGAACAGCTCGGAGATCTCGATGCCGAGCACGAGGGCGAGCCGACCGGCGTTGATGGCCTGCCGCGCCTGCGCGGGCGTGGTCACGATCCGCAGCCAGCCCTCCCCCGGGCCGCCGTACTGCGCGTCGATGTAGTTCTGCAGCTCGAACAGCCGCTTGGCCTGCAGGCGGACGCCGTCCATCTCGTTGCAGGAGTTCTTCTTGATCGGGTTGGCCTGGCACAGCGTCACTTTAGTGGGAGACGAGCTCTACGGTGGAACCGGGCGAAGCCTGCCTTATTATTAATAAATCTTAATAAGTGCTTGTATAGGCTCATGACAGTTTCCGCG
>JAODNS010000042.1 GCA_025465145.1 Frankiales bacterium | reverse complement strand
GCGCTGAGCGCGGGGTCCTTCTTCGTGGAGGGCTCCGGGTCCAGCCCAGAAGTCCTGACCAGGAGGCCCCATCAGCGCTGAACCCCGCATCAACGACCGGATCCGCGTCCCCGAGGTACGGCTGGTCGGTCCCGCAGGCGAGCAGGTCGGCATCGTCGCGATCCACGAGGCACTCAAGCTGGCCCAGGAGAGCGACCTCGATCTCGTCGAGGTCGCTCCGATGGCCCGGCCACCGGTGTGCAAGCTCATGGACTACGGCAAGTTCAAGTACGAGACGGCCCAGAAGGCGCGTGAGAGCCGCAAGAACCAGGTGCTCACCGTCATCAAGGAGATGAAGCTCCGCCCGAAGATCGACCCGCACGACTACGAGACGAAGAAGGGCCACGTGGTCCGCTTCCTCAAGGCCGGCGACAAGGTCAAGATCACGATCATGTTCCGCGGTCGCGAGCAGTCCCGCCCCGAGCTGGGGTTCCGGCTGCTGCAGCGCCTCGGCGAGGACGTCTCGGAGCTCGGCTTCGTGGAGTCGGCGCCGAAGCAGGACGGCCGCAACATGATCATGGTCCTGGCTCCGCACAAGAACGCGGCCGACCTGAAGAAGGCAGCGCAGAGCGACAAGGCGGCGGCTCCGGACCCGGCATCGGACATCGCGGACGAGGTCGCCATCGCGACCGGTCAGAGCTAGCACCCGCACGACCTACGAGAGAGACGACGGCAGCATGCCCAAGCAGAAGACGCACAGCGGGATGAAGAAGCGCATCAAGGTCACCGGCAGCGGCAAGCTGCTGCGTGAGCACGCCGGCAAGCGCCACCTGCTCGAGCGCAAGCCCTCCAAGCTGACCCGCCGCCTGACCGGCACGACCGAGGTCGCCCCGGCGAACCGCGGTGCCGTCAAGAAGCTGCTCGGCCTCTAAGCCTCCAACCCCAGATCGACCGACAGGAACAGGTGCAGTTGTGGCACGCGTCAAGAGGGCGGTCAACGCCCACAAGAAGCGCCGTGAGGTCCTCGAGAAGGCCAGTGGCTACCGCGGTCAGCGCAGCCGCCTCTACCGCAAGGCCAAGGAGCAGCTGCTCCACAGCGCGACGTACGAGTACCGCGACCGCAAGAAGCGCAAGGGCGACTTCCGGCAGCTGTGGATCACCCGCATCAACGCCGCGGCGCGCGAGAACGGCATGACCTACAACCGGCTCATCCAGGGGCTCAAGGCCGCGGGCGTCGAGGTGGACCGCAAGGTCCTCGCCGACCTCGCCGTCACCGACGCGCCCGCCTTCGCCGCGCTCGTCGCGGTCGCCAAGGCGGCCGTGCCCGAGTCGCGCGGCGCGACCAAGCCGGTCGAGAGCCCGGCCGCCTGAGCATCACCTCGACCCGCTCGCCGCGGGTCGCTGCAGTACGACGTCTCACCCGGCGCTCGGCCCGTGCGGCCGAGCGCCGGTTCGTCGTGGAGGGGCCGCAGGCGGTCCGGGAGGCACTCGCGTTCGGGCACCTGCTCGAGCTGTTCTACGAGCCCAGCCGCCAGGACGAGCTCGTCGAGGCCGCCCGCGCCACGGGTACGCCGCTCACCGAGGTCACTGCGACCGTCCTCGCCGCGATGGGCGAGACGGTGACGCCGCAGGGGGTGCTGGGCGTGGCCGAGCTGCTCGACGCGCCGCTGACCGCCGTGGCCGCACCGCGCCTCGTGGCCGTGCTGGACCGGGTGAACGACCCGGGCAACGCCGGGACGGTCATCCGTACGGCCGACGCGGCCGGCGCCGACGCGGTCGTGCTCACCGAGGGCAGCGTCGACCCGCACAACGGCAAGTGCGTGCGCGCGACCGCCGGCAGCCTCTGGCACCTGCCCGTGGTGAGCGACGTGCCGCTGGAGCAGGCCGTCGCGCACCTGCGTGCGCACGGCCTGCAGGTGCTGGCCACCAGCGGCGGCGGCGACAGCGACCTCGACGACCTCGCCGATGACGGCACTCTCGCCGCGCCCACCGCCTGGCTGTTCGGACCCGAGGCGGCCGGCCTGTCACCGGAGGCGCTCGCGCTCGCCGACCGGCAGGTGCGCATCCCGATCCCCGGCCGCGCTGAGTCGCTGAACCTGTCTGCCGCGGCCGCCGTCTGCCTGTACGCGACGGCGCGCGCACACCGCTCTACCCGCACGAACAGGCTCTCTCAGCCCTAGAGTGTGGCGCTGCTGCACGGGCTGGAGGGAGGAACCGTGACCGACCTGGACAAGGCGGCCTACGACGTCCTCCCGGACGGCGTCCTCGTCGCCGACGCCAGCGGCACCGTCGTCGTCCTGAACCCCGCCGCCGAACGGCTGCTGAGCACCCCGGCGGACACGGCGATCGGGCGCGACTTCCGCGAGGTGCTGCCCCTGGTCGACGAGCAGGGCCGCGACTGGTGGGCCTGCACCGACCCGTACGAGGGCCTTGCCACGCGCACCCGCCAGCCCGAGCGCCGCCTGCAGGTGTCCGGCGGCCCGGCCGAGCACCGCGACCTGCTGGTCACGGCCGCGTACGTGCGCGACGGCAGCCGCCTGACCCACCTCGTCATCGCGCTGCGCGACACCCGAACCCGCGAGCGCATCGAGCGCAGCCGCGCCGACCTCGTCTCCACCGTGGCCCACGAGCTGCGCTCGCCGCTGACCAGCGTCAAGGGCTTCACAGCAACGCTGCTCGCCAAGTGGGACCGCTTCAACGACGAGCAGAAGAAGCTCATGCTCACCACCGTCAACGCCGACGCCGACCGCGTCACCCGGCTGCTGTCCGAGCTGCTCGACGTCAGCCGCATCGACGCCGGCCGGCTCGAGATGCGCAAGCAGGTCGTCGACCTCGAGAAGGTCGTCAACAAGTGCGTCGCCGGACGCGTCGCCAGCGGCGAGCCGGCGGACCGGTTCGTCGTCTCCGTCGCGGGCGAGCTGCCGGAGATGTGGCTCGACCCGGACAAGATCGAGCAGGTCGTCGGCAACCTGGTCGAGAACGCCCTCCGGCACGGCGACGGGACGGTGACGGTGCAGGTGCGCCCCGCGGACGGCGGCGCCGAGGTGACCGTGGGCGACGAGGGCGAGGGCATCCCCGAGGAGACCGCGTCCCGGGTGTTCACCCGCTTCTGGCGCGGCGGCAACCGCCGGGGCGGCACCGGGCTCGGGCTGTACATCGTCAAGGGCCTGGTCGAGGCGCACGGCGGCACCATCGAGGTCGGGCGCTCGCCCAGCGGTGGCGCCCAGTTCCGATTTCTGCTGCCCGCCGGGAAGCCTCCCTTCGAGGTGTAGGTCCCGGCGGGCGCTCCTGCAGACTGGAACCCGTCGAGACCCCTGGAGCTGTTGCTGTGTCCGCGCCCGACCCGTCCTTGCTCGACCCGTCCGCTCTCGAGGCGGCCCGCGACGAGGCGCTGGCGGCCTTCGCCGCCCTGCCCTCGCTCGACGAGCTGCCGGCTGCCCGCACCGCGCACCTCGGTGACCGCTCACCGATCGCGCTGGCCCGTCGCGCCTTGGGCACGCTGCCGACCGCCGACCGCGCCGACGCCGGCAAGCGCGTCAACGTCGTTCTCCAGGCCGTGCAGGCGGCGTTCGACGCGCGCCGCGTCGAGCTCGAGGCCGACCGAGACGCCCGGGTGCTGGTCGAGGAGGCGGTCGACGTCACCGTGCTGCCCGGCCGGCTCCCCGTCGGCGCGCGGCACCCGCTGACGACGCTGCAGGAGCGGATCGCGGACGTGTTCGTCGCCATGGGCTGGGAGGTGGCGGAGGGGCCCGAGGTCGAGCACGAGTGGTTCAACTTCGACGCGCTCAACTTCGGCGGCGACCACCCGGCACGCGAGATGCAGGACACCCTGTTCGTCGCGCCCGAGGGCAGCGGACTCGTGCTGCGCACGCACACCTCGCCGGTGCAGGTGCGCTCGATGCTGACCCGCGAGCTGCCGATCTACGTCGTCTGCCCGGGCCGCACGTTCCGCGCCGACGCGCTCGACGCCACGCACTCGCCGGTGTTCAGCCAGGTCGAGGGGCTGTGCGTCGCCGAGGGCATCACGATGGCGCACCTGCGCGGGACGCTGGACCACTTCGCGGCGGCGATGTTCGGCGAGGGCATGCGCACCCGCCTGCGCCCGTCCTACTTCCCGTTCACCGAGCCGTCCGCCGAGCTCGACCTGCAGTGCTTCGAGTGCCGCGGTGTCTCGGCCGAGCCGGGCGGGGAGCCCTGCCGCGTCTGCTCGTCCGAGGGCTGGATCGAGTGGGGCGGCTGCGGCATGGTCAACCCGGCGGTGCTGCGCGCCTGCGGGGTGGATCCCGAGCGGTACAGCGGCTTCGCGTTCGGCATGGGCATCGAGCGGACACTGATGTTCCGGCACGGCGTCACCGACATCCGCGACTTCTACGAGGGCGACCAGCGGTTCACCCTCCCCTTCGGCATGGAGGCCTGACGTGCGCGTTCCCGTGTCCTGGCTGCGCGCGCTCGTCCCCGGGCTCGACGCGTCCGCCGACGACATCGCCGCGGCGCTCGTCCGCGCCGGCCTCGAGGTCGAGCAGGTCCTGCGGTTCGGCGAGGACGTCCACGGCGTCGTCGTCGGTCGCGTGCTCGACGTGGAGGAGCTGACCGAGTTCAAGAAGCCGATCCGGTACTGCCACGTCGACACCGGCGACCGCGTGCACGAGGTCGTCTGCGGCGCGACCAACTTCTCGGCAGACGACCGGGTGGCCTTCGCCGTACCCGGGGCGGTCCTGCCCGGCGGCTTCGCGATCGCGACGAGGCAGACGTACGGCCACACCTCCGACGGCATGATCTGCAGCCGCCGCGAGATCGGCCTGGGCGACGAGCACGACGGGATCCTCGTGCTGCCGGCGGACAGCCCGCTGGGCGTCGACGTCGTCGACCTGCTGGAGATGCGCGACGAGGTGCTCGACATCGCCGTCACGCCGGACCGCGGCTACGTGCTGTCGATGCGCGGCATGGCGCGCGAGGCCGCCACCGCTTTCGGGTTGGAGTTCCCGGACCCGGCGCCCGTGGACGTGCCGGAGCCGGCCGACGGGTACCGGGTCCGCATCGACGACACGGCCGGCTGCGACCGGTACGTCGCCCGCACCGTCACCGGGATCGACCCGAAAGCGGCCTCGCCGCAGTGGCTGCAGCGCCGGCTGGTGCTGTGCGGCATGCGGCCGATCTCGCTGGCCGTCGACGTGACGAACTACGTGCTGCTCGAGCTCGGCCAGCCGCTGCACGCGTTCGACCTCGACAAGCTGTCCGGCGACCTCGTCGTACGCCGCGCGGCCGCGGGGGAGACGCTGCAGACGCTCGACGGACAGGGCCGTGCGCTGCACCCCGAGGACCTCGTCATCACCGACGACAGCGGGCCGATCGCGCTCGCCGGTGTCATGGGCGGCGCGGCCATGGAGGTCGGCAGCGCCACCACATCTCTACTCGTCGAGTCCGCGCACTTCCTGCCGCTGGCCATCGCCCGCACCGCCCGCCGGCACAAGCTGCCGTCCGAGGCGAGCAAGCGGTACGAGCGCGGCGTCGACCCGGACGTCGCCGACGCCGCGGCGGAGGCGGCAGTACGGCTGCTCGTCGCTCTCGGCGGCGGGACGGCCGGCAGCGTCACCGACGTCGACGAGACCCCGGACCCGCCGCGGCTGCAGCTGCCGGTCGACCTGCCCGGCCGCGTCGCCGGCCGTCCGTACGAGCCCGCGGTCGTCCGCCGCCGGCTCGAGGACGTCGGCTGCCTGATCGAGGGCGAGGACCCGCTGCAGGTCACGCCCCCGACCTGGCGCCCCGACCTGACGGGCACCGCGGAGCTGGTCGAGGAGGTGGTGCGGCTGGAGGGGTACGACTCCATCCCGGTCGTGCTGCCGGTAGCTCCCGCCGGACGCGGGCTCACGCCGCGGCAGCTCCTGCTGCGCCGGTCCTCCCGCTCGCTCGCGGCCGCTGGGCTGGTCGAGGTCGTCAGCACGCCGTTCGTGTCCGAGCAGGTGCTCGACGCGCTGGGCGGCGGCATGACCCCTCCGCGGCTGCTCAACCCGCTGGCCGAGACCGAGCAGCTGCTGCGTCCGTCGCTGCAGCCTGGGCTGCTCGCCGCCCTGCAGCGCAACGTCGGGCGCGGTCTGCAGGACGTCGCGCTGTACGAGACCGGCGTCGTGTTCGTGACCCCCGGCGGCGGCACGCCGGAGGTGCCCGGCGTTGCGAGCCGCCCGACCGACGAGCAGCTCGCGGCGCTCGACGCCACGCTGCCCGGTCAGCCCCGGCACGTCGCTCTCGCGCTGTCCGGCAGCCGAGGCGGGCGGCCGGTCGACTGGGCGGACGCGGCGGAGGCGCTGCTCGCGCTCGGGTGCACCCTCGGGCTTGGGCTGACCCTGCAGGCGGTCCAGCAGGACCCGTGGCACCCCGGCCGCTGCGCCGAGCTGCTGCTGGCGGGCCGTCGGGTCGGCTTCGCCGGCGAGCTGCACCCGCGGGTCGTCCAGACGCTCGGCCTGCCGGCGCGGACGATCACCGCAGAGGCGAACCTCGACGTGCTGCTCGCTGCGGCCGAGGCGGCCGGACCGGTCCGCGCGCCGGTCGTCTCGCCGTACCCGCCCGCGCAGGTCGACGTCGCGCTCGTCGTCGAGGCGGCCACTCCGGCCGCGCAGGTGGAGGCCGCGCTGCGCGAGGGGGCCGGTCGGCTGCTGGAGGACCTGCGGCTGTTCGACGTCTACAGCGGCCCGCAGGTGGGGGAGGGGCGGCGGTCCCTGGCCTACGCGCTGCGCTTCCGTGCCCCCGACCGGACGCTGACCGACGTGGAGGTGCTCGGCGCGCGCGACGCCGCCGTGGCCGAGGCCGGTCGGCGCGTCGGCGCGGCCCTGCGCTCGTGAGCGTCGCCCTCGTCACCGGCGGCGGCCGCGGCATCGGCCGCACCATCGCTGCCACGCTGACGGCGGCGGGCTATGCCGTGGCGATCACCGGCCGCACCGCCGCGGTTCTGGACGAGACCGTCGCTGCCGGCGACGCCGCGCTCGCGGTCGTTGCCGACGCGACCGACCAGGCGGCGATGGCCGCCGCGGTGCAGCGGGCGGAGGCCGACCTCGGGCCGCTCGACCTGGTCGTCGCCAACGCCGGGTTGTTCACGGTCGCGGGGCCGCTGTGGGAGAGCGACCCGGACGCGTGGTGGCGGGACGTCGAGGTCAACGTGCGTGGGCCGCTGCTCGCCCTGCGCGTCGCGCTGCCGGGCATGGTCCAGCGCGGCCGCGGCCGGATCGTGGTGCTGGGCAGCGGGATCGGTACGGCGCCCATGCCGTACGCGTCGGCCTACGCCACGTCGAAGGCGGCCGTCATGCGGCTCGTCGACTCCGTGGCCGGTGAGCTGGTCGGCACCGGCGTCAGCGTCTTCGCCATCAGCCCGGGGATGGTGGCCACCGACATGACCGAGTTCCCGGAGGAGTTCCTCGCGCACTACCCCGACTGGCGCGGGATGGCCCGGCGCCAAGGCGTGCCACCGGACCGGGCAGCGGAGCTGGCGCTGGCCCTGGCGTCCGGCCGGCACGACGACCTGTCCGGCCGGTTCCTGCGCACGAGCACCGACCTGGACGCGCCCGTGCCCCACGACGAGGCCGGCACGCTCCGCCTGGTCCCGCTGCCGACTGCATAGCCATACGGCTTCCTGTATGGTGACCGGGTGGGCATGACAGCAGCGGTCGCGGGGGCAAGCGGCTACGCGGGCGGCGAGCTGCTCCGCCTGCTGCTCGGGCACCCGAGCCTCGAGGTCGGCGTCCTGGCCGCCGGGTCCTCCGCCGGGCTGCCGGTGACGGACCTGCACCCGCAGCTGCCCGCCCTGGCCGACCGCGTGTTCGCCGCGACTGATGCGGACGCGCTGGCCGGCAGCGACGTCCTCTTCCTCGCGCTGCCGCACGGCGAGTCCGGCCCACTGGCGGCGCAGCTGCCGCCCGACCTGCCGGTCGTGGACCTCGGCGCCGACTTCCGGCTCGCCGATCCCGTTGCCTGGCAGCGCTTCTACGGCACGCCGTACGCCGGGCAGTGGCCGTACGGCCTGCCCGAGCTGTTCCGCGACGACCTGCGCGGCGCGACGCGGATCGCGAACCCCGGCTGCTACCCGACCGCCGTCGCCCTGGCCCTCGCGCCGTTGCTCGCAGCGCGGCTCGTGGACCCCGCCGACCTCGTCGTCGTCGCCGCCTCCGGCACCAGCGGCGCGGGCCGGAGTGCCAGGGCCGCCCTGCTCGGCAGTGAGGTCATGGGCGACCTCGCCGCGTACAAGGTCGGCGCGCATCAGCACACGCCCGAGATCCGGCAGACGCTCGGCCGGGCGGCGGGTGCGGACGTGTCGCTGTCGTTCACCCCGGTGCTCGCCCCCATGCCGCGCGGGATCCTCGCTACCTGCACCGCGCGCACGACCGCTACCGAGGACGAGCTGCGGGCGGCGCTCGCCGAGCAGTACGCGGACGAGCCGTTCGTCCACGTCCTGCCGGCCGGCCGCTGGCCGCACACCGCCGCCACCGCGGGCAGCAACGCCTGCCAGCTGCAGGTGACCGTGGACGCGGACGCCGGCCGCGCCGTCGTCGTCAGCGCGATTGACAACCTCGGCAAGGGCGCAGCCGGTCAGGCGCTGCAGTGCGCGAACCTCGTCCTGGGGCTCGACGAGGTTGCGGGCCTGTCCAGCGCCGGGGTCGCACCGTGACCGTCACTGCACCGCAGGGCTTTCGCGCTGCGGGCGTCGCCGCGGGGCTGAAGGACAGCGGCAAGCCGGACGTCGCGCTGGTCGTCAATGACGGGCCGTCCCGTGCGGCTGCAGCCGTGTTCACGAGCAACCGCTTCAAGGCCAACCCCGTGCTGTGGAGCGAACAGGTGGTGAAGGACGGCAAGGTGCGCGCTGTCGTCCTCAACTCGGGAGGAGCCAACTGCGGCACCGGCGCGGCCGGCTTCCAGGTCACGCACTCGACGGCCGAGCGCGTCGGCGAGCTGCTCGCGGACGGCGCTGGTGACGTCGTCGTCTGCTCCACCGGGCTGATCGGCCCGCTGTTCAGCCGGGAGCGCGTGCTGCAGGGCGTCGACGCCGCGCACGCCGCCCTGTCCTCGACCGGCGGGGACGACGCGGCGGTCGCCATCATGACGACGGACAGCGTGCCGAAGACGGCCTCGTACGAAGGCCCAGGCTTCGTCGTCGGCGGCATGGCGAAGGGCGCGGGGATGCTCGCGCCCGCGCTCGCGACGATGCTCGTGGTCCTCACCACCGACGCCGACGTGACCGCGGAGGAGTGCGACCGCGCCCTGCGCGCCGCCACGCGTACGACGTTCGACCGACTCGACTCGGACGGCTGCCAGTCCACCAACGACACCGTCGTCCTGCTCGCCTCCGGCGCCAGCGGCACCGCGCCCGACGGCATCGCCTTCGCGGCTGTCGTCCAGTCCGTGTGCGCCGACCTCGCGCACCAGCTCCTGCGCGACGCAGAGGGATCGGAGCACGACATCGCCATCGAGGTGGTCGGCGCCGGGGACGAGCAGGACGCGCTGGAGGTCGCTCGCTCGGTGGCCCGCAGCAACCTGTTCAAGTGCGCCGTCTTCGGCGAGGACCCCAACTGGGGCCGGGTGCTTGCGTCGGTGGGCACGACGTCCGCCGAGTTCGACGTCTACGCGATCGACGTGCACTTCAACGGCGTCCAGGTGTGCAGGGCGGGCGAGCAGTTCGAGGACCCGGCGACGGTGCCGTTCCGCGGCCGCGACGTGCACGTCCTCATCGACCTGCACGCCGGCGACGCCTCCGTCACGGTGCGCACCAACGACCTGACGACGGCCTACGTGCACGAGAACTCGGCGTACTCCACATGACCCTCGCCCGCGGCCACGCCGCCCTCGGCAAGGCCGGCGCCCTGGTGGAGGCCTTGCCCTGGCTGAAGTCCTTCTCCGGGCGGACCGTTGTCGTGAAGTACGGCGGCAACGCGATGACCTCGCCCGAGCTGCAGGCCGCCTTCGCGGAGGACGTGGTCTTCCTCCGGTACGCGGGCGTGCGCGTCGTCGTCGTCCACGGTGGCGGCCCGCAGATCACCGCGCACCTGGAGAAGCTCGGCGTCGCCAGCGAGTTCCGCGGCGGCTACCGCGTCACGACGCCGGAGACGATGCAGGTCGTCCGGATGGTCCTCGTGGGGCAGGTCAACAGCGACGTCGTCGGCACCATCAACGCGCACGGCCCCTTCGCGGTCGGCCTGTCCGGCGAGGACGCGCACCTGTTCACGGCGGAGCGGCGGGACGTCCTCGTCGACGGGGAGCCGGTCGACGTGGGCTTGGTGGGCGAGGTCGTCGACGTGCAGCCGGCGATCCTCGAGGCGCTGCTCGACGAGGGCAAGGTGCCGGTCGTCGCAACCGTGGCGCGGGGCGAGCACGGCGAGATCTACAACGTGAACGCCGACACCGCAGCCGCTGCCGTCGCGGTGGCGCTGCGTGCGGAGAAGCTCGTCGTCCTCACGGACGTCGAGGGGCTGTACGCGGACTGGCCGGCGAGCGAGGAGGTGATCAGCTCGCTGACCGCCGACGAGTTGGAGCAGCTGCTGCCTGGCCTGACGAGCGGCATGGTCCCGAAGATGGCGGCGTGCCTCGCGGCCGTGCGCGGCGGCGTGCCGCGGGCGCACGTGCTCGACGGCCGGGTCGGGCACTCGCTGCTGCTGGAGCTGTTCACGGACGAGGGCGTCGGCACGATGGTGGTGCCCACATGAGCGGAAGCTGTGGGCGGTGCCCGGCGCTGCTGGAGCGAGGGGACGTGTTCCTGTGAGTGACATGCAGCGGCGCTGGGACGCCGTGATGATGGGCAACTACGGCACGCCGAAGGTGTCCCTCGTCCGCGGCGAGGGCGCGCGGGTGTGGGACGAGGACGACCGCGAGTACGTCGACCTGCTCGGCGGCATCGCGGTCAACGTCCTGGGCCACGCCCACCCGGCCGTGGTGGACGCCGTCTCCGCGCAGGTACGGCTGCTCGGCCACACCAGCAACCTCGCCGTGCACGAGCCCGGGCTGCGGCTCGCCGAGCGGCTGCAGCAGCTCATCGGCACCCCGACAACGCGGGTGCTGTTCACCAACTCGGGCGCGGAGGCGAACGAGGCGGCGCTGAAGATCAGCCGCCGGCTCCGGCGCGGCGGCGGCTGGGTCGCCGCGGAGGGCGCCTTCCACGGCCGCACGCTGGGCGCGCTCGCCATCACCGGCCAGCCGGCCAAGCGCTCGCCGTTCGAGCCGCTGCCCGGGCCGGTGACGTTCGTCCCGTACGGGGACGCGGACGCGCTGGCCGAGGCAGTCACCCACGAGACCGCGAGTGTGGTGCTCGAGCCGGTGATGGGGGAGTGCGGCGTCGTTGTGCCGCCGCCCGGGTACCTCGAGGCCGCGCGGACGGTCTGCGACGCGACCGGTGCGCTGCTGCACCTCGTCGAGGTCCAGGGCGGGATCGGCCGGGCCGGCGACTGGCTGGCCAGCCGGGTCACCGCTCCGGGTGTGCGCGCCGACGTCGTCACCCTCGCCAAGGGGCTCGGCGGCGGCCTGCCGCTCGGTGCCGTGCTCGCCGACGGCACAGCCGCGACCGCGCTGGCTGCCGGCGACCACGGGACCACCTTCGGCGGGAACCCGCTGTCCTGCGCCGCTGCCCTCGCCGTCCTCGACGTGATCGAGGCGGACGGCCTGCTGGAGCAGGCGACGAAGCTCGGCGACCAGCTCTCGGCGGCCATCGAGGGGCTCGACCACCCGCTCGTCTCGACCGTCCGCGGCGTCGGCCTGTGGCGCGGCATCGTTCTCACCGAGCCGGTGGCCGTCGCCGCCGAGCGCGCCGCACGTGAGGCAGGCTTCCTGATCAACGCACCGACCGCCGACGTGCTGCGGCTGGCTCCGCCGCTGGTGGTCACCGGAGCGCAGCTCGAGGCTTTCGTGGCGGCGCTTCCGGGCCTGCTGTACGCCGCTAGGGTCGCGCCATGACCGCCCCTCAGAACGGAGCCCGACCGTGAGTGCCACGCGAGTCCTGGTCGTCGAGGACGACCCCAGCGTGCGCGGCCTGCTGCACACGCTGCTGTCCGCCGAGGGCTACGAGGTCGCCACCGCCTCCGACGGGCTGGCCGGCTTGGTGAAGGCCACCGCGTCCCACCCTGCGCTGGTCCTGCTCGACCTGATGATGCCGGACCTCGGCGGCGTGCGCGTCCTCGAGGAGCTGCGCGACGACCCGGAGCTGGCGGACATCCCCGTCATCGTCGTGACCGGCAAGATCGACGCCGTGCCCGGGATGCGGGCGCTGCTCGGCGAGGACAACGTCTTCGTCAAGCCGTTCGCCGTCGCCGAGCTGCTCACCCGCGTCGGCGACGTGACGGGCGGCCCGATCTCCGCATGACCCGTCACTTCCTCGCCGACGACGACCTGAGCCCCGCCGAGCAGGCGCAGGTCCTCGACCTGGCCGCCGAGCTGAAGGCGAAGCGCTTCGGTGGGCCGATGCCGCTGCAGGGCAAGGCGATCGCCGTGGTGTTCGAGAAGCCGAGCACCCGCACGCGACTGTCGTTCGAGGTCGGCATCGCCGAGCTCGGCGCGCACCCGGTCATCATCGATGCGGGCACGACGCAGCTCGGCCGCGGCGAGACGATCGAGGACACTGCGCGGGTGCTGTCGCGGTACGTCAGCGCCATCGTCATCCGCACGTTCGGCGACGACCGGATCCGCGACCTCGCCGCCGCCAGCACGGTGCCGGTCGTCAACGCGCTGACCGACGGCTACCACCCGTGCCAGATCCTCGCCGACCTCCAGACGGTCCGGGAGCGCAAGGGACGCACCGAGGGGCTGACGCTCACCTACCTCGGCGACGGCGCGAACAACATGGCGCACTCGTACCTGCTCGGCGCCGCCATGGCGGGCATGTCCGTCCGCATCGGCTCGCCCGCCGGGTACCTGCCGGACGAGGACGTCGTGCGCCGCGCGAAGGCGTACGGCACGGACATCCTCGTCACGACCGACGCGATCGAGGCCGTCACCGGCTCCGACGTTCTGTGCACCGACGTATGGGTCTCCATGGGCCAGACCGGTGCCGAGGAACGGCTTCGCGACCTCGCGCCGTACGCCCTCGACGAGAAGGCGCTGGCGAACGCGGCGACCGACGCCGTCGTGCTGCACTGCCTGCCCGCGCACCGCGGCGAGGAGATCGCGGCCGCCGTCATCGACGGCCCGCAGTCAGCCGTCTGGGACGAGGCCGAGAACCGGCTGCACGCGCAGAAGGCGTTGCTCACCTGGCTGCTGGAGCAGGGCTAGGCATGCGTGCACCCCGCCGGACCGACCAGCGGTCCGTACCGCTGACGAAGGCGGCCCGGCAGGCCCGCATCGGCGAGCTCCTGGAGAGCCGGCCCGTCGCCAGCCAGACCGAGCTCGGCCGGCTACTCGCGGCCGCCGGCGTCGAGGTCACGCAGGCCACCCTGAGCCGCGATCTCGACGAGCTCGGCGCGGTCAAGGTGCGCACCAGCGCCGGCATGACCTATGCGCTGCCGCCCGAGGGCCAGCCGCGGCCCGGTACCAGCGTGGCCATCGACGCGCGCCTCGCCCGGCTCCTCG
>JAODNS010000034.1 GCA_025465145.1 Frankiales bacterium | reverse complement strand
CTTCGCGTGCCGGCACAGGTCGGCGGTCACCAGGACGTAGCCCGGGACCCCCATGTTGCAGATGACGTCGACCTCGTAGTCGGCCTGCGTCGTGTGAGCTTCCGGAACGCCGGCCGGGAAGCGTTCGCGCAGCCCGGCGTGGACCTGCTCGCGCAGGTAGGTCTGCTCGTCGTAGCCCGCCGGCACGTCGACGCGCGGCATCAGGTCGCGGCCTTCGACGAACTCCATCTCGCAGCGCTCGGCCACCCGCAGCGTGTTGTCGCAGGCCTCCGGGAACTCGCTCCACAGCGCCCGCATCTCCGCCGGGCTCTTGAGGTAGAAGTCCTGCGCGTCGAACTTGAAGCGGCCCGGGTCGGCCATGGTCTTGCCCGACTGCACGCACAGCAGCACCTCGTGCGCCTTGGCGTCCTCGGGCGAGGTGTAGTGCAGGTCGTTGGTCGCGAGGAAGGGGATGCCCATCTCCTTCGCGAGCCGGATGAGGTCCTTCTGCGCGCGGCGCTCGATGCCGATCCCGTGGTCCATCAGCTCGCAGAAGAAGTTGTCCGCGCCGAAGATGTCGCGGTACTCCCCCGCCGAGCGCTTGGCGGCCTCGAAGTTGCCCATGCGGAGGTAGGTCTGGATCTCGCCGGACGGGCAGCCGGTCGTCGCGATGACGTCGATGTTGGGCCGGACGTGCTCGGCGAGCAGCTCCTTGTCCATGCGCGGCTTGTAGTAGTAGCCCTCCAGGCTGGCGAGCGAGGACAGCTTGAACAGCCGGTGCATGCCTTCGGTGCTCGTCGCGAGCATCGTCATGTGCGTGTAGGCGCCGCCGCCCGAGACATCGTCCTCGCCGCCGTCGCCCCAGCGGACGCGGGTCTTGTCGAACCGGCTGCCCGGCGCGACGTAGGCCTCCGTGCCGATGATCGGCTTGACCCCGTGGGCGTTGGCCTTCTTCCAGAAGTCGTAGGCCCCGAACACGTTGCCGTGGTCGGTCATCGCGAGCGCCGGCATGCCCATCTCGGCGGTCTTCGCGAACAGGTCGTCGAGCCGCGCAGCGCCGTCCAGCATCGAGTACTCGGTGTGCACGTGCAGGTGCACGAACGAGTCGCTCACGGTGCTCTCTTCCTACGGGTACGCCGGTGGAGCAAGCGTCGGTCCGAGGGGAAGACGGGCCGTGCTGTGCAGGCTCACGACTCTGCCACGGCCCGCCGACAGAATCCGGCAACCCGGGCGGGCGCGTCCTCCGGCCGATCACCTGATCTCCGGGTACCCGGCCCGACACGCCGGCGCGCCGAGCCGCCTCCTCCGAGGTCAGAAGATCAACCCCGGCCAGACTCGGCGCGTGACCGATTGCCCGGGTGCGGCGGCCGGCCCGCGACCCGCGCGCTGGCTGGCCGGCTTCGCCGTCGCGGTCGTCGCCGGGCACCACGTCGGGACGCTCGTCGGCCCGGCCGGCGGGCTCGCCGGTGGCACCGAGTGGGCCGACTGGGTCGACCTGATCACCCCGTACGCCGTGGTCGGGAGCGCCCTGGGCGCACTCGCGAGCGCCCGCGCCGACCGCCGGACGTGGCTGGTCGCCGCCCCCGGCACGGTGGTCTACGTCCAGGGGCACGGCGTGCACCTTGCCGCCAACAGCATCGGCAACGCGCGCGGCGACGCCCGTCCGGTCCACCTGTGGGACGAGGTGGTGGGCCACTACCTCTGGTACGGCGGGCTGTACCTGATGATGTGGGCGCTGGTACGGGTGGTGCGCCCGGTGCCGGGCGGCAGCTGGAGCTGGCCGCTCGCGGCGCTGGTCGGGCTGACCCTCGCCACCAACGCCATCGAGGGCGCCACGCCGCACCTCACCCTCGCCGTGGCGCTCGCCTTCCTCGCAGTGGCCGTCCGCCGGCGCGACCCGCGGCTCGTCCTGCTGTTCGCGGTCACCGTCGTCGCGCTGGCCGGGTGGGGGCTGTACTGGCAGGGGTTCCCGGAGTTCAGCGAGCTGGGCTGGATCTGATGACGCGGCTGGCCGGCGCGCGGGTGACGATCACCGGCGGCAGTCGGCGAATCGCCCGAAGCGAAGTCCGCAGCCGAAACCACCCGAGAATGGCCCGACCAGGCCCCGCGCGGCAGTCAGGCCGGCCTTACTCCGCTGCGAGCGAGTTGAGCAGCGCGGCCTCGGCGAGACAGGCCTTGCCCCACATGCCGAGGTGCAGGCTCTCGTCGATGCCGTGCCAGCGGGAGGCGGGGTCGCCGACGCCGGTGACGAGCACGGTCGCCCCCGGGTACGTCCGCGCGAACTCGGCGATGAACGGGATCGAGCCCCCGATGCCGCTCTCGACGGCGTCGTTGCCGTAGGCCTCGGAGAACGCCGCGCGGGCCAGGTCGTAGACGTCCCCCTCCGCCTCGAGCGCGAAGGGCTCGCCGGCGGAGTTCGGCGTCACGACAACCTCGGCGCCCCAGGGCGAGTTCGCCTCGAGGTGCTCGGTCAGGGCGGCCAGGGCGCGGGCGCTGTCGTCACCGGGCGCGATCCGGAGGCTGACCTTCGCGCGGGCGCGCGGGACGAGAATGTTGGACGACTCTGCGACGGAGGGGGCGTCCATGCCGATGACCGCGACGGCCGGCCGCATCCACAACCGCTCGGGGATCGTGCCGGTGCCGAGGAGGTCGCCGCAGTACCCGGCGTCGGAGCGGAACAGCTCCGGGTCCAGGTCGGGCGCCTCGGACGTCGCCACGTGCAGGCCCTTCACGGCGACGTCGCCGTTCTCGTCGTGCAGCGTCGCGAGCAGCCGGCACAGACCGGTCAGGGCGTCGCCGGCCGGTCCGCCGTAGACGCCGGAGTGCACCGGGCGGTCCAGCAGCCGTACCTCGACGACCAGGTCCACGAGCCCGCGCAGGCTGGTCGTGAACGAGGGCACGTCGATGGCGGCGTTGCCCGAGTCGGCGATGACGATGACGTCCGCGCGCAGCGCGTCCTGGTGCTCGCGCAGCAGCGTGGTCAGCGTCGGCGAGCCGACCTCCTCCTCGCCCTCGATGAACAGCACGACGCCGACGGGCGGCTGCCCGTCGTACGCGCGCAGCACCGCGAGGTGCATGAGCACGCCCGCCTTGTCGTCGGCGCAGCCCCGCCCGTACAGCCGGCCGTCCCGCTCGGTCGGCTCGAACGGCGGGCTCGTCCACTCGTCGGACGGGCCGGTGGGCTGGACGTCGAGGTGCGCGTACAGCAGGACGGTCGGCGCGCCCTCGGGAGCGGGCCAGTGAGCGATGACGGCGGGCGCTCCCCCGGCGCGGACGATCTGCGTGTCGGCTGCCCCCGCCTCGCGCGCCAGCTCGGCCACCCGCCCAGCGGCGGCCTCGACGTCACCGGCGTGCCCGGCGTCGCAGGACAGCGACGGGATGCGGACAAGCTGCTCGAGGTCGGCGCGGGCGCCGGCCAGCTCGCGGTCCACGGCTGCGCGCAGGTCGTCGGGGATCATCTAGAGGTCCTTCCGCATCGACAGGTGCTCGATCCCGGCCTCGAGGTAGACGTCGCCGTACGGCACGTACCCGGCCCGGTCGTAGAACGGCTTCGCGTGCAGCTGCGCGTGCAGCTCCACCGCCGGCCAGCCTCGCTCGCGCGCGGTCTGCTCCAGCAGCTCGAGCACGAGGGTGCCGAACCCCTGGCCGCGGACCTCCCCGTCCACGGCCATCCGTCCGACGGTCGCGGCGGTGTCGCCCGCGGGCGGCAGGAGCCGGCCGGTCGCGACGAGCATCCCGTCGGAGAAGGCGACGCCGTGATCGGCCCCCTCGTCCAGGTCGTCGCGCTCCATCTCCTCCGGCACGTCCTGGCCGAGGACGAACACGACGTGCCGCAGCGCGTAGACGGCAGGCATGTCGTCCGGCCGGGCCAGCCGTACCTCGCGGCTCACGCGCCGTTGCCGCCCGTCGGCGTGGAGATCTTCTTCACGGTCCCGGTCTGCTCGGGCGCCAGCGGCCGGATCACGACGCTGTCGTCGGCCTCGCGCCCGCCGAGCTCGACCGCGCGGATGCCGCTGACCGCCGGCAGCGCCGCCAGCTCGCCGGCCGTACCCCGCACCAGCGCGCCGATGAGGCACGGGCAGACGCCGGAGTAGGCCTTCGCCTCGCGCGCCGCCTGCTGCGCGGCCGTGGTGTAGAAGGCCTTGAACTGCAGCTCGTCCTTGCTCTGGCCGGTGATCGAGGCGGAGAGGGTGCTGAACTCCTTCGCCTCCGTCCGCTTGCGCTTCGCGAGGTCGGCGTACAGCTTCTTCACGTCCGGCACGAGGTTCGTCACCGCGGCGGGTACGAGGTCGCTCGTCGGCAGCTTCGCGTGCACGATCACCTTGCTGACCTGCAGCTCGCCCAGCGCCAGCCTGGCCTGCTCCGGCGTCAGGTACGTCGAGAAGCTCACCAGGGCGCTGTACGTCGTGCCCGGCGAGGTCTGCGAGACGAGGACGGCGCGCTGGCGGGCGTCGGCGACGTACGCGTCGATGCTGGCGCCGATCTCCGGACCCAGCGCGGTGGGGGCGGTCGCGTCGATCTGCTGCTGCGCGGTGGCCTGCCGCTGCTCGCCGCCGGAGCGGGCGAGGGCGACGCCGGCGCCGGCGAGGAACACCGCGGCGACCAGGAGCAGCCCGAGCTGCGGCACGTCGCGCAGCAGGGCGAGCGGACCCGAGGAGGCGTAGCGGTCGTCCAGCCGGCGCAGTGGGCTGCGCGGGCTCGGCTCGAGCAGCGCACCGCTGACCTTGCTGCGGCCGTCGCCCGTGCGGTCGAGCAGGTCGCGCAGCTTCTCGGCGGCGCGCGGCACGACCCTGTCGTCGAGATCGTCGAGCTTCACGACATCGCCGCGATCGCGTCAAGCGCGTCCTGCAGGTCGGCGGCGTACGGGCTCTCGAACTCGACCCAGCCGCCGTCCGACGGGTGCGCGAAGCCGAGCCTGCGGGCGTGCAGCCACTGGCGGGTGAGGCCGAGCTTCTTGGCCAGCGTCGGGTCGGCGCCGTACGTCACGTCGCCCACGCACGGGTGCTTGAGCGCGGCCATGTGCACGCGGATCTGGTGCGTGCGGCCGGTCTCGAGGTGCACGTCGAGCAGCGTCGCGTGCCGGAACGCCTCGATCGTCTCGTAGTGGGTGACGCTGTCCCGGCCACCCGCGACGACGGCGAACTTGTACGCAGACGTCGGGTGCCGGTCGATCGGCGCGTCGACCGTCCCCGTCATCGGGTCGGGATGCCCCTGGACGAGCGCGGAGTACCGCTTGTCGACCGTCCGCTGCCGGAACGCGTCCTTGAGCACCGTGTAGGCGTGCTCGCTCTTCGCGACGACCATCACGCCGCTGGTGCCGACGTCCAGCCGGTGGACGACGCCCTGCCGCTCCTCCGCGCCGCTGGTGCTGACCCGGTGCCCGGCGGCGGCGAGCCCGCCGATGACGGTGGGACCTTCCCAGCCGGGGCTCGGGTGCGCGGCCACGCCGACCGGCTTGTCGACGAC
>JAODNS010000006.1 GCA_025465145.1 Frankiales bacterium | reverse complement strand
GGAAGTTCATCTCGATCTTGATGGTGCCGTCGCCGGCGCACGCCTCGCAGCGGCCGCCCTTGACGTTGAAGGAGAAGCGGCCCTGCTGGTAGCCGCGGACCTTGGCCTCGGTCGTCTCGGCGAACAGCTTGCGGACGTGGTCGAAGACGCCCGTGTAGGTGGCCGGGTTGGAGCGGGGGGTGCGGCCGATCGGCGACTGGTCGACGCGCACGACCTTGTCGAGGTGCTCCAGGCCGGTGACGCGGGTGTGGCGGCCGGGGACGTCGCGGCTGCCGTTGAGCTGCTTGACCAGCACCGCCGCCAGGATGTCGTTGACGAGCGTGGACTTGCCGGAGCCGCTGACGCCGGTGACGGCGACGAGCTGGCCGAGCGGGAAGCTGACCGTGACGTCGCGCAGGTTGTGCTCGCGCGCGCCGACGACGACGAGCTCGCGCTTCTTGTCCCGCTTGCGGCGGGTGGCCGGCACCGCGATGGAGCGGCGGCCGGACAGGTACATGCCGGTGATCGAGTCGGGGCTGTCGAGCAGCTCCTGCACCGGGCCGCTCACCACGACCTGACCGCCGTGCTCGCCGGCGCCCGGGCCGATGTCGACGACCCAGTCGGCGGTGGCGATGGTGTCCTCGTCGTGCTCGACGACGATCAGCGTGTTGCCCAGGTCCTTCAGTCGCAGCAGCGTGTCGATGAGCCGCCGGTTGTCGCGCTGGTGGAGGCCGATGCTCGGCTCGTCGAGGACGTAGAGCACGCCGACGAGGCCGGAGCCGATCTGCGTGGCGAGCCGGATGCGCTGCGCCTCGCCACCGGCGAGGGTGCCGGCGGCGCGGTCGAGCGACAGGTAGTCGAGGCCGACGTCGAGGAGGAACCCGAGCCGGGCGTTGACCTCCTTGACGACCCGCTCGGCGATCATCCGCTGGCGCTGGTCGAGCTCGAGGTTGCGCAGGAAGTCGGCGCACTCCGCGATCGACATGGCGGCGACGTCGGCGATCGACCGGCCGCCGAGGGTGACGGCGAGGACCTCCGGCTTGAGCCGGCTGCCCTTGCACGCGGGGCACGGGACCTCGCGCATGTAGCCCTCATAGCGCTCTCGGCTGGCCTCGCTCTCGGCCTCGCCGTGCCGGCGCTCGAGGAAGGTCACGACGCCCTCGTACGCGGTGTAGTAGCTGCGTTCGCGGCCGTAGCGGTTCCGGTAGCGGACGTGGACCTCGGTGTCGTGCCCGTACAGCACCGCGTCCTGCTGCTTGCGGGTCAGCTTGTTCCACGGCGTCGTCAGCGTGAAGCCGAGGGCGTCGCCGAGGGCGGTGAGCAGCCGGCCGAAGTACTCGATGTTGTGGCCACTCGACCAGGGCTGGATGACGCCCTCGGCGAAGCTCTTGTCCGGGTCCGGGATGACCAGCTCCGGGTCGACCTCCTTGCGCGTGCCCAGGCCGTGGCACTCGACGCAGGCGCCGTACGGGGAGTTGAACGAGAAGCTGCGCGGCTCGAGCTCCTCGAACGACAGGTCGTCGTAGAGGCAGGCGAGGTGCTCGGAGAAGGTGCGCTCTCGGTGCGGGTCGTCCTCCGGCAGGTCGACGAAGTCGAGGACGACGAGCCCGCCGCCGAGCTGCAGCGCGGTCTCGATCGAGTCGGTGAGCCGGCGCTTGGCGGAGTCCTTGACGGTGAGGCGGTCGACGACCACCTCGATCGTGTGCTTCTCCTGCTTCTTGAGCTTGGGCGGCTCGGCGAGCGAGTGGACGACGCCGTCGACGCGGGCGCGGCTGTAGCCCTTGGTCTGCAGCTCGGCGAACAGGTCGACGTACTCGCCCTTGCGGCCGCGGATCACCGGCGCGAGCACCTGGAACTTCGCGCCCTCCTCCAGCTCGAGGACGCGGTCGACGATCTGGCTGGGCTGCTGGCGGGCGATGACGCGGCCGCACTTGGGGCAGTGCGGGGTGCCGGCGCGGGCGTAGAGCAGGCGCAGGTAGTCGTAGACCTCGGTGATCGTGCCGACGGTGGAGCGGGGGTTGCGGCTGGTGGACTTCTGGTCGATGGAGACCGCAGGACTCAGGCCCTCGATGAAGTCGACGTCCGGCTTGTCCATCTGGCCGAGGAACTGGCGGGCGTAGGCGCTCAGCGACTCCACGTAGCGGCGCTGGCCCTCCGCGAAGATCGTGTCGAACGCGAGGCTGGACTTGCCGCTCCCGGACAGCCCGGTGAACACGACCAGCGCGTTGCGCGGCAGGTCGAGGGAGACGTCTTTGAGGTTGTGCTCGCGCGCGCCGCGCACGACCAGGCGGTCGGCCATCGGGTCCGTTCTTGTCTGGGCATGGCGTCGGGTTCTCGGGCTGAGAAGTCGCCCCTCCCAGGCTAACGCCGGGGTCCGACAAAACCCTTCCGCCGCAGGCGTCGTCACGACGGCCGGCTGCCGTCCAGCTCACCCCTTCACGCCCGTGGCGGCGAGCGACTGGGTGAAGTAGCGCTGGAAGAACAGCAGCACGAGCAGCGGCAGCGCGGCCGTCACGACGGCGCCAGCGAAGATCGCGCCGAAGTCGACACCGTGCTCGCCGGCGAACTGCGCGATCGCCACCGGGGCGACCCGCTTGGACGCGTCGGGCGCGATGAGCAGCGGCCAGAGGTAGGCCTGCCACTGGAAGACGAACAGGATCAGGCCGGCACCGACCATGGCTGGTCGGGACAGCGGCAGGTAGATCCGCCAGAACACACCCCACCAGCCGAGCCCGTCGATCCGGGCAGCCTCGGACAGTTCCTTGGGGATGCCGAGGAAGAAGCCCCGGAGCAGGAAGACGGCGAAGCCGTTCCCCACCCCCGGCAGGACCAGCCCGAGGTAGCTGTTCTGCAGGTGCGCGTCGCGGAAGATCGTGGTCAGCGGGATCGCGATCGCGTCGAAGGGGATGAGGAAGGACACGACCATCACGGCGAACACCGCCGCGCGGCCGCGGAACTCGAGCACCGCCAGGGCGAAGGCCGCTGTGGAGCAGATCGCCAGGCCGATGACGAGTGTGGCGACCGTCACCACCGTGCTGTTGCCCATGGCCCGGAGGAAGTCACCTTCGGTGAGCTCGGCGAAGTTGTGCAAGGTCAGCTGCCGCGGCACGAGCGTCCACAGCGACACCGGCGACAGGGTGCGGAACGTCTCGCTCTGCGGGCGGAGCGCACTCGCGACGGTCCACCACAGCGGGAGCACGAACAGCAGCGCGATCAGCGTCGCGAGCAGGAGCGTCCCTACCCCACCGCGGCGTCGGCGTCGCACGTCGCGCTCCAGCGCGCGCCGCGAGCCCGGGCGCAGAGGTGCGACGGCCTGGTCGGCGGCCATGTCAGTTCTTGCTCTCGGCCAGCAGGCGGAACTGCACGATGACGATGACGAGCGCGACCGCGACGAGCACCACAGTCGCCGCGGCGGCTCCTCCGACATCGCCGCGCGTGTACGCCCGCTCGAAGATGTCGTTCATGATCACGTCGGTACGTCCGTTGGGTCCGCCCTTGGTGAGAATCTGCACCGGCGCGAACAGCAGCAGGTTGGAGATCGTGTCGGCGACGAGGACGAACCCCAGTTGGCGGCGCAGCTGCGGGAGGGTGATGTACCTGAACCGCTGCCAACGGCCGGCACCGTCGATTCGGGCCGCCTCGTACAGGTCGGCTGAGATCTCCTTGAGGCCGGCGACCAGGAACATCATCCAGTAGCCGATGCCGATCCAGGAGACCACGAGCATGATCGACCAGAGCGCCTGACCGGGCGACGTGGTGAAGCGGAGCGGGTCGAGTCCCAACCGCGCCAGCGTGCCGTTCAGCGGGCCGTCCGGCCGGAACATGATCGCCCAGATGACGGCCGAGACGCTCTGCGGGATGGCCACCGGCAGGAAGACGAGCGTCCGCATGAGCCCCACGCCGCGGATCCGCTCGTTGAACAGGCACGCGAGCGCGAGCGCGACCGCGATCTGCACGGGGTTGATGATCAAGCCGAAGACAGCTGTGACCTTCAGGGCGTTGATGAACGCAGGGTCGCTGAACAGGTCGCGGTACTGCGCGAGGCCCGTCCAGTGCGTCGGCATGATGCCGAGCGGCGTGCTGTGCAGGCTGTCCCAGACCGCCTGTCCCGTCGGCCACAGCCGCAGCACGACCGCGGCGAGGACCGCCGGCAGCAGGAAGCCGACGGCGGCCGGCAGGTCACCCTGCCGGCCCCGTCGCCTGCCTGTGTCAGCGGTACTTGGCGAGGTCACGGTCGAGCTGCTGTGCAGCCTGCTGCAGCCGGGCGGCCGGGTCGGCGCCGTTCCGGATGTCGGCGAACGCCTTGTTCATGTCCGTCTCGAAGTCGACGAAGCCGGCGGTCGTCGGTCGGGACACCGCCCCCTCGGCCAGCTCGGCTTCGACGATGGCAGCCATCTGCGTGGCGGTCGACCCCTTCGCCTTCGTGGTCGTCATGTACTGCTGGAAGGCGTCCTGCTGCACCGGGATGTTGTTGCTGTTGGCCTCCCAGGCGCCGGTCGGGTCGGTCGTCATGTAGCTGATGAACAGCTTGGCCGCGGCCTGGTTCTTCGAGAACGGGCTGACACCGGTCGCCCACGAGCCCGTCGACGACGCCGGCTTGCCGCCGGAGAACATCGGGAAGGGCGCCACGCCGTAGTCGAACTTGGCCTGGTCGAACGCCTGCGCGTTCCACGGACCGCCGGCGAAGAACGCGGTGTTGCCCTGCGCGAACAGCGGGGCTGTCTGCTCCGCGGTGATGCCGCGCGGGGAGAGGCCGTCGGCGAACGTGGAGCGGTACCACTGGAACGCCTTGACCCAGCCCGGGTTGGTGACGTCGGGCGTCAGGAGCCCCTCCCCCTTGAGACCGGGACCCGCGCCGAGCGACTCAGGCAGCGGCTGCAGCTGGTAGTACCGGTCCACCTGCTCGAAGGTCAGCCCCCACTTCGCGCCCCCGGCCTGGGCCTTCTTGCCTGCCGCGGCCACGTCCTCCCAGGTCATGCGAGCGGCCGGGTCACCGCTCGGCGCAGGGACCCCCGCCTTCTTCAGCAGGGCCTTGTTGAAGTACAGGAGCTGCGTCGACGTCCAGCGCGGCATGGCGTACTGCTTGCCGTTGTACTTCGTGGCTTCCATCGCCTTCGGGTCCACCTTGGCGGCCGCCGGCGACGAGGCGATGTCCTCTAGGTCGGCCAGGTACCCGCGGACGGCGAACGACGCCAGGCGCGGCTGGTCGACGTCGTAGAGGTCGATGCCGGCGTCCTTGGACTGGAGGCGCGACTGGACCGTCGTGTTCAGGTCGTCGAAGGGGACGACCTGCTGCTTGATCGTGATGTTGGGGTGGGCTCTGGTGAAGCCTGCGATCACCTTGTCGAAGGTGCCCGGGTCCTGGGCGTTGACGAAGGTCAGGGTGACCGGCCCCGTCGGCAGGCTGGGGCTGCTCCCACCCCCGGCCTTCGTCGTGGCGCCGCCCGCGCTGCCGCCGCCGCAGGCCGCGAGCAGCAG
>JAODNS010000003.1 GCA_025465145.1 Frankiales bacterium | reverse complement strand
TGATGGCGTGGAAGGCCATGCGGGTGGTCTGCAGCGAGGAGGAGCAGTAGCGGGTGATCGTGGTGCCGGGCAGGAAGTCGTAGCCCATGCGCACCGCGACGACGCGGCCCATGTTGTAGCCCTGCTCGCCGCCGGGCAGGCCGCAGCCGAGCATCAGGTCGTCGATGTCCTTCGGGTCCAGGTTCGGCACCTTGTCGAGCGCCGCCTGGATGATGGTCGCGGCCAGGTCGTCGGGGCGCAGACCGGTCAGCGACCCCTTGAAGGCGCGGCCGATCGGCGAGCGCGCGGTCGAGACGATCACTGCTTCGGGCATGGACTTCTCCTCAGGTCTGTGTTGCTCCAGAACGCTAGCCCTCGGGCGCGAGCGCCTCGACGGCGAGGTCCTCGTCCGAGGTACGGGCGGCAGGTGCGCCTCGGTCGCCGACGAGCGGCACGCGGCGGACCAGCCGGGCGAGGCGGCCCGGCCCGGCGGAGGCCGCGCCCTCGCCGCCGGGCAGCGTCTCGACCTCGAGGCCGGGCGTGCTGGCCGCGACGGCGGCGGCGACGTCGATGTCCTGGACGCTGTCCCGTACGACCTCGATGCCCGCCACCTCGACCCCGAGCGCCTGCAGCGCCGACGGCAGCAGTGCGCTCACGACGCGCAGGTAGCCGGCCGGCGACGGGTGGAACCGGTCCGGGCTCCACAGGTGCTCGTTGCGGGAGAACTCCTCGCCGAGCAGGTCGCCCAGCGACACCGCGACGGCGCCGGCCTCCACGGCCACGACCGTCTGCTCCTGCGCCATCTGCCGGCTCTTGATCCGCGCGATCTTGCGCAGCGGCTGGAGCAGCGGCGCGACGCTGCCGAGGTCGGGGCAGGTGCCGACGACGACCTTCGCGCCGGACTGCTGCAGGGTCGCGATCGCGCGTCCGAGGGAGCGAGCGGCCGTGCCCGGCGGAACGCGGTGCGTCACG
This sequence comes from Frankiales bacterium, assembly GCA_025465145.1. Lineage (GTDB taxonomy): Bacteria > Actinomycetota > Actinomycetes > Mycobacteriales > SCTD01 > RYN-124. The sequence continues at coordinate 13,449 of JAODNS010000003.1, read as the reverse complement.
TCGTTGGCGCCGACCATGATCACGGCGACGTCGACCGGGTGCCGCAGCGCGCGCTGCACCTGGATGTCGAGGTCCTTCGACTGCGCGCCGGTGACGGCCTGGACGTCCAGCTCGACGCGGCGTCTGAGGTCGCGCGCGAGCATCCCGGCCAGCAGCGCGCCGGGCGTCTCCGCGGCGTCATCGACCCCGAGCCCGGCGGCGCTCGAGTCGCCGAGCACCGCGAGGTGCAGCGGCTTCACCCCGCGCCGCGGCTTGCCGTACGACCCGCTCGGGTCCGGTGCGTGCTCGCTCGGCTCGCCGATCGTCCGGCGGGCCAGCTTGGCCTCTGTCATGACCAGCCCGGCTGCGGCGACGGCCAGGCCGATGCCGGAGCCACCGGTGACCGCAGCGACGCGGGCCAGCCGGCCGGGCCGCGGGATCGTCGTCACCGGGGCCGCCCGCGCAGGAAGGCGCGCACCGCCTCGCGGCCGCCGCGGTCGATGTGGGCGCCGTGCGTGAACGCGACGCGGTCGTAGTCGAGGTCGGCCAGCCGGTCCGCCGTCTCGCGCGAGAGCCGGACGTCGGTGCAGAAGGACGCCGGCGCGTACCGCAGCCCGCGCACGTTGAACACCGAGTCGCCGGTGATGAGGGTGCTGCTGGGCTCGTGCAGCAGCGAGACGTGGCCGGGCGTGTGACCGGGCGTGTGCACGACGCGTAGGCCGCCGCCGACCGGCAGCAGCTCGCCGTCCTGGAACGTGGACGCCACCTCCGTCTTGGCGAAGCTGCCGCGCGTCCGGTTGAGCAGCCGGCCACGTGTCCTGGACTGGTCCAGCTGGGGCGGCTTGCCCGTACGGAGGTACGTGGCGTCGCGGTCATGGCTGGACACCGCCGCGCCGGTGGCGGCCTGCGCCGCGGCGAGGCCGCCGGCGTGGTCGCGGTGCGCGTGCGTGAGGACGATCCGCTGCACGTCCTGCGGCGCCCGGCCGATGCCGGCCAGCGCGGCGAGGACCTTCTTGTCGGCGCCCTTGAGGCCGGCGTCGACGAGCGTCAGCGAGCCGTCGTCGTCGGCCAGCAGGAACGAGTTGACGAGGTCGAACGGCGTCGTGGGGATGCGCCAGAGACCGGGCGCGAGCTGCACCGCCGCCATGCCGCCCCCTCGCTACTCGTGGGTAACCAGCCTATCGCCGTAGCCTCGCGGCCATGCAGGTGAGCGAGCACATGATCGACCTGGTCGGCAACACACCGCTGGTGCGGCTGAACCGGGTGACGGAGGGGATCGCGGCGCAGGTGCTCGCGAAGGTCGAGTACTTCAACCCCGGCGGCTCGGTGAAGGACCGCATCGCGCTGGCGATGGTGGAGGACGCCGAGCGGTCGGGCGCGCTGCTGCCCGGCGGCACGATCGTCGAGCCGACGAGCGGCAACACCGGCGTCGGCCTCGCCCTCGTCGCGCAGAAGAAGGGGTACTCCTGCGTCTTCGTCTGCCCCGACAAGGTCGCGAAGGACAAGATCGACGTGCTCCGGGCGAACGGCGCGCGCGTCGAGGTCTGCCCGACCGCCGTCGACCCGGAGGACCCCCGCTCGTACTACTCCGACAGCGACCGGCTCGCGAAGGAGATCCCGGGCGCCTGGAAGCCGGACCAGTACTCCAATCCCGCCAACCCGAGATCGCACTACGAGGGCACCGGACCGGAGATCTGGAAGCAGACCGACGGCCGGATCACGCACTTCGTCGCCGGCGCCGGCACCGGCGGCACGCTCGGCGGCTGCGGGCGGTACCTCAAGGAGGTCAGCAACGGCGCGGTGAAGGTCTACGGCGCCGACCCGGTCGGCTCGGTCTACTCCGGCGGAGACGGCCGGCCGTACCTCGTGGAGGGCGTGGGCGAGGACTTCTGGCCGACCACCTACGACGGCTCGATCCCGGACGGGATCCTCGCGGTGAGCGACCGGGACTCGTTCGCGATGACCCGCCGGCTGGCCCGCGAGGAGGGCCTGCTGGTCGGCGGCTCGTGCGGCATGGCCGTCGTGGCCGCGCTGCGCGTGGCGGCGGAGGCGGGACCGGACGGGGTCGTCGTCGTGCTGCTGCCGGACAGCGGCAAGGGCTACCTGAGCAAGATCTTCAACGACGAGTGGATGGCCGACTACGGCTTCCTCCAGGCCGAGGGCGGCCAGACCGTCGGCGACGTCATGGCGCGCAAGACCACGACCGGCTCGCTGCCGTCGTTCGTGCACACGCACCCGACCGAGACGGTCCGCGAGGCGATTGACATCCTGCGCGAGTACGGGGTCTCGCAGATGCCGGTCGTGCGGGCCGAGCCGCCCGTCATGACGGCAGAGATCGTCGGCGCCGTCCACGACCGGTACCTGCTGGACGCGCTGTTCACCGGCAAGGCGCAGCTCGCCGACCGGCTCGCCGACCACCTCTCGCCGCCGCTCCCACTGGTCGGGGCGGGCGAGTCGGTGCAGGCGGCGATGGCCGCGCTGGAGACGGCCGACGCCGCGGTGGTCGTGGCCGACGGACGCCCGACCGGCGTCATCACGCGGCAGGACGTGCTCGGCTTCCTCACCCACGCCTGAGGCCGGCGCCCGGACCCGTCAAGCGCGGCGGCAACGGTCAGGACGGCGAGCGGGACCCGGCGCACAGGTCCCCCAGGGGCGGGTGCCCCCCCGCCGTCGCCCACGCCCCACTGCCGCGGCTGGTCCACGTCGTGAGCGAGGGGGTCGACTACCCCGTGCTCTCGCTCCCGGACTGGAGGTGGCCCACCGCTCGCTCGCGGCCGTCCTGGCCCAGCCGCGCCGGCGTCGTACCGTCGGGGGATGAGCGTCGACGACTTCGGCAGTGACGTCCACGGCGAAGCCGACCGCTGGGCGGACGGCGGGTTCGGCTTCGAGACCCTGGCGATCCACGCCGGGCAGGACCCGGACCCGACGACCGGCGCGGTGGTCGTGCCGATCTACCAGACGTCCACGTTCGTGCAGTCGGAGGTCGGGCTGCACAAGGGGTACGAGTACAGCCGCAGTGGCAACCCGACCCGGACGGCGCTCGAGTCCTGCCTCGCCGCGCTGGAGGGCGGCCGCACCGGCCTCGCCTTCGCCAGCGGCCTCGCCGCGGAGGACTGCCTGCTCCGCACGGTGACGAAGCCGGGGGCGCACGTGGTGATCCCCGACGACGCCTATGGCGGGACGTACCGGCTGTTCGCCGGCGTGCTCGCCCGCTGGGGCGTCGACTACACGCCGGTCGCGCTGGGCGACCTGGACGCCGTCCGCGCCGCGGTGCGCCCGGAGACGGCCCTCATCTGGTGCGAGACGCCCACCAACCCGCTGCTCAACATCGCCGACATCGCCGGGCTGGCGCAGATCGCCGCGGACGGCGGCGCGCGACTGGTCGTCGACAACACGTTCGCCAGCCCGTACCTCCAGCAGCCACTCGCCCTCGGCGCCGACGTCGTCGTGCACTCGACGACCAAGTACCTCGGCGGCCACAGCGACGTGGTTGGCGGCGCGCTGGTGACGGCCGACAGCGGCTTCGGCGACGAGCTCGCGTACAGCCAGAACGCCATGGGCGGCGTACCCGGCGCGTTCGACGCCTGGCTGGTGCTGCGCGGCGCCAAGACGCTCGGCGTGCGGATGGACCGGCACTGCGCCAACGCCCAGCGCGTGGTGGAGCTGCTGCAGTCGTCCGACGAGGTGGCGGAGGTGCTCTACCCCGGGCTTGCCGAGCACCCGGGCCACGAGGTCGCCGCGAAGCAGATGAAGGACTTCGGTGGCATGGTCAGCTTCCGGCTCGCCGGCGGCGAGCAGGCGGCGCTCGACGTGTGCAAGGCGACGCGCGTCTTCACGCTCGGCGAGTCGCTCGGCGGCGTCGAGTCGCTCATCGAGCACCCCGGCCGGATGACGCACGCCTCGGTGGCGGGATCCCAGCTGGAGGTGCCCGCCGACCTCGTCCGGCTCAGTGTCGGCATCGAGACTGCCGATGACCTCCTCGAGGACCTGTCCGCGGCGCTCGCCTCCGTCTGACGCGTCACCTCCCGAGCTCGTCCGCGTTGGAGCCGTCATGACCCGTCGTCCACCCCGCTGGCTCGCCGAGGCGACCGCGTGGGCCGGCGCACTGGTGCTTCTCGCCGGCCTCGTCGGCGCGTGGAGCATCCGCGGCTACGACACCCGCCAGGTCGCGTACGCGGAGACGCCAACGGTGCAGAGCGACGAGACGGTGACCACGGCGGTACCCGTACCCACGACGACGTACGTCCCTGGCCGCAAGGCGCCCGCTCCCGTGCGCAAGCGCGCGACCGCGGGAGTGCCCGAGCTCGGCCCGCCGCCGGGACCGCAGTACGACCCGCCGCCGGCCCGCACGGCCGCGCCCGAGGACCGGTACGCGTTCCTCGTCGGCGTCACCGACTACCGCTCGCCCACGCACGACACGATCGGCGCGGCCAACGACGTGCGCTTGATCGCCGGGATGCTCGAGCAGAACGGCTGGCTGCCGCAGAACATCCGGATGGTCACCGACGCGCAGGCGACCGGCTCGGCCGTCCGCAGCGGCCTCGCCTGGCTCGCGGGCAAGAGCACGCCCGGCACGTTCACGCTCTTCCACTACTCCGGCCACGTGAAGCAGAGCGGCTCCACCGAGAAGCTCTGGCCGGTGGACCGCGCGTTCGTGCCGGACAGCGAGGTCGCGAGCATCCTGTCCCGCGGCACCGGCAAGCTCTGGGTGGACATCGCGGGCTGCGAGGCGGGCGGCTTCATGGGCTCGCTGCCGAGCAGCCGCGTGCTGTTCTCGGGCAGCTCGACGGCCGCGCAGAAGTCGTACGAGTACCCGCAGTGGGGCGAGTCGGTCTGGACCGGCCTGCTGTTCGACATCGGCACCGGACAGGGCGCCGCGGACGCCGACAAGAACGGTCGCGTGACGGCTGGCGAGGCGCTGCGGTACGCCAGCTACTACGCGCACGCGATCACCCGCGGACAGCGCCCGTACGGGCCGCAGACCCCGCAGGTGGCCGGCGACGAGGTGCGCGGCTGGACGCTGGACGCCCCGCCCGCCTGACCCTGCCTGGACGCGCGGATGTGGGGAACCCCACAATGGCGGCTGTCGTTCTCTGTGCGCCTGTTGTGCAGGAGTTGGCGCAACTGTGGCGAAACCAACACCCGGGCATGCCTGCCCGCGGACTGGGAGGTCGGTCGTGAGCAAGGTCCTGCGGTTCCTCGGTGCGGTCGCGATCGCGGGCGCAACAGTCCCGTTCCTCGGCGTCAGCCCGGCCATGGCAGCTGACACCTCCCTGACGCCCACGACCGGCGCCTACTTCTACGCCGAGGGCATCCGCAAGCCCGACGAGTCCCCCCAGGCCCCGCCGAACGTCACCAACCTGGCCGCGGACCGGGTCGAGGCTGGGAACCTGGCAGTCGCCGGGCAGGCCGGCCGGGAGGACAAGGTGTCCTTCCTCTTGTTCGACGTGTTCGACGTGCTCCCCGGCAGCACCGTGACGAAGGCGCTGCTGACGCTGCCGACCGTCCCGAACGATGCCAACAACATGAGCTACGGACAGGACCCGGTGAAGGTCCGCGGGTGCATGTCCGGTGACGAGGGCTTCGGCGGGGACGACGGCACGGCCATCCAGGACGCTCCCGCCCGCAAGTGCGACGTCTACTCGTCCAAGCCGGCGAAGATCAGCGCGGACGGCAAGTCGTACGAGCTCGACATCACCGGGCTCGCGCAGAAGTGGGTCGACGAGGCCAACGACGGCGTGGCGCTGACCGCCTCCGAGGGTGCGGCCACCGCGCCGTTCCAGGTCGTCTTCGGCCCGGCCAAGACCGCGAAGCTCGCCCTGACCTACACCCCGGCCGCGACCGACGTCCTGCCGCCCGTCGTCTCGACGCCGCAGGTCGACGTCGGCTCGGGTACGACTGACCTCGGCGGCGGCTTCACCGGCGGCAGCATCCCGGCCCCGCCCGCGGACGCCGGTTTCGGCGCCGTCAGCCCGCCCGTCGTCACGGACGCCGCGCCCGCGCCCGCTCCGGCCGCCGCTCCCGTCGCCGCGCCGGTGACGGCGCCGGCCAACACCGCTGCCGTCCCGGTCTCGCTCGAGTCTCTGCAGCCGACGACCGCGTTCTGGCTCGGCGGCATCCTGCTGGCGGCCGTGCTCGTCCTGCTGTCGCTGATCATGGGCGACCCGACCGTTCCCGCGGCGTCCACCAAGCCGAGCCGGCTCTCGCGGGCGCTGGCCGACCGCCAGCGCGGCACGACCAGCCGCCCGGCCTTCGGTCGCGCGCTGCCCGCCTGACCGTCCCCCGCTCCACCACCCCAGCACCCTGACCCTGGAGCCATCGCCATGTCGCTCGCCCGTACCGTCCGCAAGCGCCGCGGCCTCGTCGTCGCCGTGCTCGCGGGAGCTCTGCTCACGTCCGCCTGCGGTCTCAAGCCGGAGGTGAAGGACCAGCTCGCCCAGGGCGGCACGGGCGGAGGCGGCGGCACGACCGGCGGCCTCGACTCCGGGCTCGGTGGCACCACCGGTGGCACGGACGCGACCACGACGGGTGGGACCACGGGCGGGACCACCGGCGGCTTCGCGGGCGGCTCCACCGGCGGGACGACGGGCGGGACCTCGCTCACCACGGGCGGCTCCACCGGCGGCTCGGCCGCGGGCGGCTCCACCGGCGGCTCCACCGGCGCCGCGGCGGCACCGGTCCAGGGGCAGGGCACCACGACCGGCATCGACTTCAAGAACAAGACGATCCGAGTGGTCCTGCACGGGCCGCTCACGGGCGCCGGCGTTCCGCAGAACAGCTTCAAGTCCGGGGGCCCGAAGTACTGGGAGCAGAGCGGCCCCGGCGGCGGCCCGCGCCTCATCCTCGGCGGCTACAAGGTCATCGCCGAGGCAGTGGACGACAAGTACAACGCCCAGGACGCCCTGCGCGCCTGCAACGCGGCCTCGAAGACCGCCTTCCTCATCCTCGGCGGCGCCGGCACCGACCAGATCCAGGCGTGCGGGCAGAGCCAGGTGCTCCGCCGCGCCAACGTGCCGTACCTGTCCTCGGGCGTCACCGAGACCGGCCTCGGCTCGCTGCCGAACTACTTCGCGACCTCGCTGACCTACCGCCAGCAGTCACCGCTCGTGATCAAGATGGCGCAGGACAACGGCTTCCTCAAGAAGAAGTGGGCCATCGTCATCACCGGGACGCCCAACTTCGACGACGCGCGCGAGTCCTTCACCGCGGAGCTGAAGAAGGTCCGTGCCCAGGGCGCCGTCGGCGACTTCAGCGACAAGGACATCTTCCTCACCGAGAAGGCGCCGCAGAACTGCGTCGACGTCGGCAACAAACTGCGCGCGGGCGGCTACGAGAGCGTCTACTTCCTCGGCCAGCCGCTGTTCTTCGGGCAGTGCGTCCAGCAGTACCCCTCGGCCACCTACACGGGCCCCGGCCCGTCCTTCGGCATCCAGTCCGTCGCCGACCTCGCCTGCCGCACCGGCGTTGCCGGCTTCAAGGGCTTCTACCTGCACCCGACGCCTGACAAGGCGATGTCGCAGGGCCTCGCGAAGGGCGCTCCGGCGTTCACCGACGACATCGAGGCCGGCATCTGGGGCGCGATGCAGTCGCTCGAGCAGGCCTTCAACCTCGTCCAGGGCCCGCTCAGCCGCGAGTCCTTCACGGCGGCGCTCGCCAAGGCCGGTGCGCCCGGTGGCGTTCTGAACCCGGCCGTCTACAACGGCGGCTCGCGCTTCGGTGGTACCGGTGCGTACGTGAACCGCATCACGTGCAACGGTACGACCGGCGCCATCAAGACCATCGCGAACTACAAGAAGTGATGGGCGCCCACTGAGAAGGGGGCCGTCATGGACGTGATCGCGATCGAGTTCGTCGTGCCCGTGGTGTCGGGGGCCGTGCAGGGCTGCGTCTACGGGCTCCTCGGCCTGGGCCTGGTCCTGCTGTACAAGAGCGGCCGCATCTTCAACTTCGCGCAGGCGGAGATGGGGGCGTTCGCCGCCTTCATGACCGCCTTCGCCGACCAGGGCTCGGGCTTCCTGCCCGACATGCCTGTGTGGGCCGCAGTGCTGTTCGGGCTGGTGACCGGCGTCCTGCTCGGTCTGCTCGTCGAGCGGGTCGTCATCCGGCCGCTGTTCAACGCGCCGAAGGTGACGGTCGTCGTCGCCACCGCCGGCGTGTTCCTGTTCCTCTTCGCCATCGAGGGCTTCCTCAACGGCCCCGGCCCCCGCAGCGCGACGAGGATCATCGACGGCAACCTGCTGCAGAGCGGCGGCCTGCGTGTCACCAAGCTCGGCGGCGTCATCGTCCTCGTCCTCGCCGCCCTGGCCGCCACGTCGGCGCTGTTCTTCAGCCGGACGCGCACCGGCACCGCGATCATCGCGGTCTCGCAGGAGCCCACGGCCACGCGCCTCGTCGGCATCAGCGTCGAGCGGACCGCGGCGTTCACGTGGGGCCTGGCCGGCCTGCTCGGCGCGATCGCCGGCATCCTGCTCTCCGGCACGAACGGCGTGATCGCACCGGGGCTGCTCACCGGCCTCGCTCTCGTCCCCGCGTTCACGGCGGCCGTCTTCGGCGGGATCACCGCCTTGCCTGGGGCCTTCGTCGGGGGTGTCGTCATCGGCGTCATCGAGTCGTTCGCCGCGAGCAACATCCCCAAGACGATCATCCCCGGGTCTGGCAAGGTCGTGCTGTTCGTGGCCCTGCTCGTGGTCCTGCTGTTCCGGCCGGCCGGCCTGCTCGGCAAGGAGACCTGATGTCGGTCTACGCACCACCCGCCGAGGACGCGGCCGTCGCGCCCGCCGGGCGGCACCGCGTCGGTCGGAGCTTCGGGCCGATCCGCTGGCTCCCGCGGATCCTCGTGCTCCTGCCCTTCGTCTACTGGTTCCTGTACCGGATCCCGAGCAACGAGGCTGCGGCGCCCATCGCCGCGGACGCCTGCATCTACGCCATCGTCGGGCTCAGCCTGAACATCCTCATCGGCTACACCGGGCAGCTGTCGCTCGGGCACAACGGGTTCTTCGGCATCGGCGCGTTCGCCGCCGCGTACTCGCTGACGGTCCGGGACGTCCCCTTCGCGGCGACCTTCGTGGTCGCGGCGCTGTGCGGGGCGCTGTTCGCCCTGTTCATGGGTGTGGTCGCGCTGCGCATCACCGGCCTGTACCTCGCGCTCATCACGCTCGTGTTCGGGCTGACGCTCGAGGAGTCGCTGTTCGAGGTCAAGTTCCTCACCAACGCCGGCGCCGGCCAGCCCGCCGACCGGCCGGAGTTCCTGTTCGACGACCGCAACTTCTTCTACTTCTGCCTGTGCTTCCTGCTCGTCGCGCTCTACATCGACTACCGGCTGCTCAAGTCGAAGGCCGGCCGTGCGCTGCTGGCGCTCAAGGAGAACGAGCGGGTGGCGGAGGCGTTCGGCATCAACGTCACGGCCTTCAAGCTGCTGGCGTTCGTGCTGTCCGGGACGCTCGCCGGCGTCGCCGGCGCACTGCTCGCCTACCGGATCGGCATCGTCACCGCGTCCGGCCTCGGCTTCAACCTCGCTCTGACGTTCGTGCTCATGACGGTCGTCGGCGGGCTCGGCTCCCGCCTCGGCGTCGTGCTGGGGGCGTCGCTGTTCGCCAGCCTCGGCTTCCTGCTCGAGAGCACCTGGGTGCACAGCGTTCAGAGCTTCCTGATCAACGTGCTCTCGTTCGGCAACGAGACGGCGAAGACCAACGTGGAGAGCGCGATCGTCGGCTTCATCGGCGCGCTCGGCCTGCTGCTCACCATCGTGCTCAACCCGGGCGGGATCGCCCAGCAGATCTCGCCCATCACGCGGTGGCTGTCCGGCAAGCCGTTCTCGCTGCACGGCGACAAGGAGGCCGGCCCGGCCAGTGTGGAGGGCTCCAGTGTCCGTGCTTGAGGTACGCGACCTGTCCATCCGCTTCGGCGGACTGCAGGCGCTCCAGGACCTGAACCTCGAGGTCAACGAGTACGAGATCGTCGGCCTGATCGGGCCGAACGGTGCCGGCAAGACGACCGCCTTCAACTGCATCACCGGCTTCTACAAGCCCAACACCGGCACGGTGACGTACCGCGGCCAGGACGTCACCAAGGCGCCGCCGCACGTCAAGGCGCGCATGGGCTTCGGCCGCACCTTCCAGAACGTCGGCATGGTCAAGAGCGCCACCGCGCTCGAGAACCTCAAGACGGCGCAGCACGCGAAGGCCGGGTACGACGTCGGCAGCGGCCTGCTCGGCACCTCCGGCTCGATCCGCGCCGAGAGGGAGCTGACCGCCAAGGCGGACGCCATCCTCGACCTGCTCGGGCTCGCCGACATCCGCGACCGGCGCGTCGGCGGGCAGTCGTACGGAACCCTCAAGCTGCTCGAGCTCGGCTGCGCGCTCGCGACCGACCCGGACGTGCTGCTGCTGGACGAGCCGACGTCGGGCATGGGGCCGGACGAGTCCGACGAGCTGGGCGAGCGCCTGCTGGTGCTGCGCAAGGAGTTCGGGCTGACGATCCTCGTCATCGAGCACCACGTGCCGCTCGTGCTGCGGGTGTGCGACCACGTGTACGTCCTGAACTTCGGGCGGCTGCTGGCCGAGGGCAAGCCGTCGTTCATCCAGACGCACCCGGAGGTCGTGGCGGCGTACCTCGGCGGCGAGGACCCGGAGGCGCTGGCCGCGACGCACGAGACCGAGGAGGACGCGGCGCTCGACGCGCAGCTCGAGGACGCGGTGCACGAGCCGGTGGAGGCGCCGACCCGCCGGGGCCGCAAGGCAGCGGCTGTCGTGGAGCCCGAGCCGCTCGAGGACGACGTGGTGGAGCTGTCCGAGCCGGCGGCCGATCCCATCGTGGTCGGGGGGCTGGCGGACGACGAGCTGCCCGGCGACGACAGCCCGACTGTCGCGCTGAGCACGCGCCGCAAGGCCCGTACCGCCGCCGAGGAGCGTGCCGAGCGCGCACCAGTCAGCCGCCCGCGGCGAACGAGGAAGAAGACGTCATGAGCCTGCTCGAGGTGGACGGCCTGCGCACCGGGTACGGCGCGCTGCCCGTGCTGCAGGGCATCTCGTTCTCGGTCGAGGAGGGCGAGACCGCGGTGATCTTCGGCCTCAACGGCGCGGGCAAGACGACGACCGTCAACTGCCTGGCCGGACTGCTCCCGACGTGGGGCGGCGAGGTCCGGTTCGACGGCAAGAAGATCTCCGGCAAGGACGCGCCGGGCGTGGTCAAGGCCGGGATCTCGCTGTCGCCCGAGGGCCGGCGGGTGTGGCCTGGCCTGTCGGTGCTGAAGAACCTCGAGCTCGGCGCGTGGAGCCGCAAGGACCGCAAGAACATCGACGAGACGGTCCAGCAGGTCTACAGCTACTTCCCGCGGCTCGACGAGCGCAAGGACCAGCTCGCCGGCACGCTGTCCGGCGGTGAGCAGCAGATGCTCGCCATCGGCCGCGCCATCATGAGCAAGCCGCGGATGCTGATGATCGACGAGGCGTCGCTGGGCCTGTCGCCGAAGCTCGCGCAGACGGTGTTCCAGGTCGTGTCGAAGATCAACGACGACGGCACGACGGTGATCATCGTGGAGCAGAACGTCGGTGTGCTGCCGTACGCCGACCAGGCGCTGATCATGGAGAAGGGCACGCTGACCTTCGACGGCCGCGGCGAGGAGCTCGAGAAGTCCGGTGAGCTCAAGCGCACCTACCTCGGCGACACCGAGGAGCCGTAGCCCCGGATCCGGTCGGTCGTGCGCCACCTCCCGGTGCGCAACGTCACGTGCGCGACCGTGACCAGCGCGAGCTGGACGGTCGTCCGGACGGCGATGATCAACCGCCGAGGGCGGGCAGCGCGAAGGCCCGGCCCCAGCGGGACCGGGCCTTCGTCGAACGGCTAGCGGACGACGACGTTCGTGACGTCCTCGGGGGCGCACACGCGGCACGGCTTGAGGTCGTTGGCGCGGGCCTCGGCCGGCGTCAGGTACGACGTCTCCTCGCGGCCGTCGACCAGCCGGCAGCCGGGCACGTGGTACGACGCCGTGCCGGCGATGACCAGCCCGGACACGTCCTGCGGTGCCGGCGCGGACGTGGTGCCGGTGCCGCTGACGAGCAGCGCGTCGGTCATCAGGTCGAGCTTGGCCTCGAGCCGCGCGCGGTCCTCGCGCGCGCCCTGCACGACGAGCATCGCCGCGCCGAGCACGACGAGCGACAGGCCGATGAGGCCGCCGGACAGGATGTACGGGATCTGGCCCAGCAGCGTGAGCTGACCGGCGGCGCCGTTCCAGCCGACGCCGATGGCGATGAGGCCGATCGCGGCCAGCAGGATGCCCGCCTTGCCGCCGAACTTGCCGAACTGGGGGTTCATCGCTGCCCTCTTCCGCGCTAGGTTGCCGGACTCTTTCGACGCGTACCGATGATCTCCTGCCCGTCAACCGGGTGATCAGCGGCCCCGACGGCCGCGGCGCGCACGCAGGTAGTCGCTCACCACGTACTCGCCCAGGCGCGACGGGTCCGGTGCGAACACCCGCCCGCCGTTGCGCGCGGCCAGGTGCTCGACGAACTCCACCAGCCGCGGCTCGTCGTCCAGCATGAACACGTTGATGGTGGCGCCGCGCCGGGTGATCCGCTCGACCTCCGCCATCGTCAGCGCGAGCGTCTCCGGCAGCGGCGGCCAGCAGAACTTTGCGTACCCCTCCCGCGTCAGGTGCGCCGTCGGCTCACCGTCGGTGACCACGAGGACCACGGGCTCCGCGTCCGGGTGCTTGGCCAGGTGCCGTCCGGCCAGCACCAGGGCGTGCTGCAGGTTCGTCCCCTGCACCCGCTGCGCGTCCAGCCCCGCGAGCTGCTCGGGCCGCAGCACCTGCGCGTAGTCGCTGAAGCCGATGACCTCGATCGAGTCCTGCGGGAACGTCGTCGTGACCAGCGAGTGCAGCGCCAGCGCCGTCTGCTTCGCCGCGCCCCACGTGCCGCGCAGCTCCAGCGAGAACGACAGGTCGACGAGCAGCGCCACGGCGGTGGTCGTGCGGCGCTCGGTCTCGACGACCTCGAAGTCCTCGACCTGCAGGCGGACGGAGCCTGGCCCCGTGCGCAGGACGGCGTTGCGGACCGTACGGACGACATCGAGCGGCTGCTCGTCGCCGAACTCCCACCCACGGCTGGCCCCCGTGAGGTCGCCGGCCGCGCCGGCGTCCTGCACGTCGTGCGCGCCGCGGCCGCGGGAGGCGAGGTCCGAGAACACCTTGCGCAGCGCGGTCGCGCCGAGCCGCCGGACGGCGCGCGGGCTCAGCTCGAGCCGGCCGTGGGCGTCGCGCGTCAGGTACCCCTGCTCGTGCAGCTCGCGCTGGATCCGGCGCAGGGCGGCCACGTCGTCCACCGCGCCGCGTCCCAGCGCCCGCTGCACCGCGCTCTCATCGATGTCCTCGAGCGAGGCGCCCGGGTAGTCCTGGCCCAGCGACGCCTCCAGGTCCTCGAGGTCGGCCAGCTCCTCGAGCGCGCTGGTCGCGTCGCCCATCCCCATGCCCTG
>JAODNS010000294.1 GCA_025465145.1 Frankiales bacterium | reverse complement strand
CTCGGCCGCGCCTTCCCCGGCACCTCGGTGCGCACGAGCGGGCGCGACGAGGTGCTGCCGACGGTCCCCGCGGCGCCGGCGCTGGTCGTCGCGACCCCGGGGGCGGAGCCGGTGGCGACGGACGGCTACGGCGCAGTCCTGCTGCTGGACGGCTGGGCGATGCTCGGCCGGGCCGACCTGCGGGCGGGGGAGGAGGCGTTGCGCCGCTGGTTCGCGGCAGCCGCGCTGGCCCGCCCGGACGGCCAGGTCGTCGTGGTGGCAGACCGAGGGCTCGTGCCGGTCCAGGCGCTGACGCGGTGGGATCCCGCGGGTGCGGCCGCGCGCGAGCTGGCCGACCGGGCCGAGGTCGGGTTCCCGCCGGCGACCCGCATGGCGTCGGTGGAGGGGCCGCCGGCGGCGGTCGCGGAGTTCGCGAAGGAGCTGCCGGACGGGCTGGAGGTGCTCGGCCCCGTACCCGGCAAGGACGGCGGCGAGCGGCTGCTGCTGCGGGTGCCGCGGTCGCGCGGGCTGGAGCTGGCGGAGGCACTCAAGGTGGCCCAGGCCGTGCGCAGTGCGCGCAAGGGGGAGCCGGTCCGGGTGGAGCTCGACCCGCAGCTGCTCGCCTAGACATCGAGCCTCGCTCCGCAGCCGACGGCCGCGTCCGCTCCTTCGTCGCGGAGCGACCGCCGACGGCTCCCCTCGGTAGACTCGCCGCGTGGCGACCCGTGCGATCCGGCTGTTCGGCGACCCCGTGCTGCGGACGCCGGCGGCGGAGGTCACCACCTTCGACAAGGAGCTCCGCGTCCTCGTCAAGGACCTCCTCGACACGATGCTCGACGCCCCCGGCGTGGGTCTCGCCGCGCCGCAGATCGGCGTCGGCCTGCGGGTGTTCACGTACGACGTCGACGACCAGATCGGCCACCTCGTCAATCCGGTGCTGCACTTCCCCAGCGACGAGGACCAGGACGGCGAGGAGGGCTGCCTGTCCGTACCCGGCCTGTCCTGGGACTGCAAGCGCAAGCAACACGTCGTGGCACACGGCCAGAACGTCTACGGCGATCCCGTGAGCATCGAGGGCTCGGCGCTGATGGCGCGGTGCATCCAGCACGAGGCCGACCACCTGGACGGGATCCTGTTCGTGGACCGCCTCGATGCCGAGACCAAGCGAGCCGCGTTGGAAGCCATCCGCGAAGCGGAGTGGGCCAACGAGCCGCCGCCGGTCGTTAAGGCGAGCCCGCACCCTCTGTTCGGGCGCGCGCGCTGAGGCTGGTCTTCGCCGGCACGCCCGAGCCGGCCCTGCCGTCGCTGCAGGCGCTGCTCGCGAGCCGGCACGAGGTGGCCGCGGTGGTCACGCGTCCCGACGCGCCCGCTGGCCGTGGCCGCACGCTCCGCCCCAGCCCGGTCCGCGTCCTCGCGGAGGAGCACGGGCTCGAGGTGCTGACGCCGCGGCACCCGCGCGAGGAGGACTTCCAGGAGCGGCTGCGCGCGCTGGCGCCCGACTGCTGCCCGGTGGTGGCGTACGGCGCGCTGGTGCCGCGCACGACGCTGGACATCCCGCGGCTTGGCTGGGTCAACCTGCACTTCTCGCTGCTGCCCGCCTGGCGCGGCGCCGCGCCCGTCCAGCACGCGCTGATGGCCGGCGACGAGGTGACCGGGGCGAGCACGTTCCTGCTCGAGGAGGGGCTCGACACCGGGCCCGTGTACGGCGTCGTCACCGAGACGGTGCGGCCGACCGACACCTCCGGCGACCTGCTCGGCCGGCTCGCGGAGGCCGGTGCGGGGCTGCTCGTCGCCACTCTCGACGCGCTGGAGGACGGCACCGTCACCGGCGTGCCCCAGCCGGCCGAGGGGGTGTCGCTCGCGCCGAAGGTCAGCGTTGCGGACGCGCACGTCGACTGGACCGCCCCTGCGATGCGCGTCGACCGCTTGGTCCGCGGCTGCACGCCTGCCCCCGGCGCCTGGACGACGTTCCGCGGCCGGCGCGTCAAGCTCGGCCCGATAACCGTGACCGACGAGCGGCTCGAGCCCGGCGACCTCCGGGACGGCCTCGTCGGCACGGCCACGACGGCGGTACGGCTCGGGGAGGTCCGGCCGGAGGGCAAGGGCGCCATGGCGGCGATCGACTGGCTGCGCGGCGTGCGCCCGGAGCCGGGCGAGCGGTTCGGGTGAGCAGGCGCCCATACCGCCCGCCCGCGATCGACCCGGCCCGCCGGGCCGCATACGACCTGCTCGAAGCGGTCCGCACGAGGGACGCGTACGCCAACCTCGTCCTGCCCGGACTGCTGCGCGAGCGGCGGCTCGACACCCGCGACGCCGCGTTCGCGACCGAGCTCGGGTACGGCACGCTCCGCGGGCAGGGCTTGTACGACGCCGTGCTGCAGGCGTGCGTCGACCGGCCGGTGGCCCAGGTGGACCCGCCCGTCCTGGACGTCCTGCGGCTCGGCGCGCATCAGCTGCTCCGGATGCGGGTCCCGTCGCACGCCGCTGTCAGCGCAACCGTCGACCTCGCGCGGCGGGTCGTCAGCGCGGGGCCGGTCGCCTTCGTCAACGCGGTGCTGCGCAAGGTCGCCGCGCAGGACCTGGACGCGTGGGTCGCGCAGCTCGCCCCGGCGGACGACCCGGTCGGCGCGCTCGCGCTGGAGCACAGCCATCCGCGCTGGATCGCGTCGGCGTTCCGGGACGCGCTGGGCGGCGACGTGGACGAGACCGGCCGAGCCCTCGCCGCGGACGATGCCCGGCCGGAGGTGCACCTGGTGGCTCGCGGTATGGACCGCGACGAGCTGCTCGCCATGAGCGGCGGTGAGCCGGGCCTGTGGTCGCCCTACGCCGTCCGGCTTCGCGAGGGCGACCCGGGGAACATCCCGGCCGTGCGCGACGGCCGCGCCGGCGTGCAGGACGAGGGCAGCCAGCTCGTCGCGCTGGCCCTCGCCGCCGCCGAGCTGGACGGGCCGGACCGGGCGTGGGTGGACCTGTGCGCCGGCCCCGGCGGCAAGGCGTCTCTGCTCGCCGAGATCGGCCGGCAGCGCGGCGCGCGGCTGCTCGCCTTCGAGGCGCAGCACCACCGGTCCCGGCTGGTCCGCCGGTCCGGCGTCACGGACGTGGTCACCACCGACTCGCGCCGCCCGCCGATGGCCGACGGCAGCGCGGACCGGGTGCTCCTGGACGCGCCCTGCAGTGGGCTCGGCGCGCTGCGCCGCCGGCCGGAGGCCCGCTGGCGGCGGCAGCCGGCCGACCTGCCCGCCCTCACCCGGCTGCAGGGCGAGCTGCTCCGCGGCGCCGCCGAGGTCCTCCGGCCGGGCGGCGTCCTCGCCTACGTCACCTGCTCGCCGCACCTGGCCGAGACGGTGGTACCGGTCGCGGACGTCCTGCGCCGGCACCCCGAGCTCGAGCGGATCGACGCACGACCGCTGCTCCCCGGCCTACCCGGCCTCGGCGACGGCCCGAGCGTGCAGCTGTGGCCGCACCGGCACGGCACCGACGCGATGCACCTGTCGCTCCTCCGCAAGCGCTAGACGTGCTCAGCCAGCGGCGTGCATTCGCCCGGACGCCGCACCGGCATCCCCCACCTCCGGCCTGATCGCCTCGTCCGTTCGGCCGAATGAGTCGGATTGTGCGTCCGGCGTCCTGTTGCGACCTCTACTCTCCGCGCATGGTCCGTCCGCAGATCGCGCCGAGCATCCTGTCGGCCGACTTCGCGCGCCTCGCGGACGAGATCGCGGTCATCGGCAGCACCGCCGACTGGGTGCACGTCGACGTGATGGACGGCCACTTCGTCCCGAACCTCACGCTCGGCCTGCCCGTCGTACAGGCGCTGGTGAAGAGCAGCCCGATCCCGCTGGACGTGCACCTCATGATTGAGGACCCGGACCGGTGGGCGACGTCGTACGCCGAGGCCGGCGCCGGCAGCGTCACCTTCCACGTGGAGGCCGCGGCCGCGCCCGTACGACTGGCGCGCGATCTCCGCAGCGCCGGTGCCCGGGCCGGCATGGCGCTGCGGCCGGCGACGCCGGTCGAGCCGTACGTCGACCTGCTCCCCGAGCTGGACATGCTGCTCGTGATGACGGTCGAGCCGGGGTTCGGCGGCCAGGCGTTCCTCGACGTGGTGCTGCCGAAGATCCGGCGGGCGCGGCAGGCGATCGGTGACGGCGCGGTCTGGCTGCAGGTGGACGGCGGTATCAACGCCGAGACCATCGAGCGCTGCGCCGACGCGGGCGCGGACGTGTTCGTCGCGGGCAACGCCGTGTTCGGCGCGGACGACCCGGCGGCCGCGGTCGAACGGTTGCGCGAGGCGGCGACCCGGTGACCGAGCGCATCCTCGTCGCGGACGACGACCGCGACATCGCGCGGTTCGTCGAGCTGAACCTCACCTTGGAGGGGTTCGACGTCGAGCTGGTGCACGACGGCGCCGAGGCGCTGCAGCGGGCCACCGACGACCCACCGGACCTCATCGTGCTGGACGTGATGATGCCGGTGCTCGACGGCGTGGAGGTCGTCCGCCGCCTGCGCGCGCAGGCCGCCACCGCCGCCATCCCGGTGGTGATGCTCACCGCGAAGTCCCTGTCCGCCGACAAGGTCGTCGGGCTCACCGCCGGCGCGGACGACTACATCGTCAAGCCGTTCGACACCCTCGAGCTTGTCGCCCGGGTGCGCACCACGCTGCGCCGCACCGCCGACAACCGCTCCGTCTCGCCGCTGACGGGGTTGCCGGGAAACCACCGCATCGACATCGAGATCGCCAGTCGTGCGCAGGCACAGCAGCCGTACGCCGTGTGCCACGTCGACCTCGACGAGTTCAAGAGCTTCAACGACGCGTACGGGTTCCTGCGCGGCGACGACCTGCTGATGGTCCTGTCGAACTGCCTGCAGCAGCTCGGCGGCGAGGCAGCAGGAAACCCACCGGTGTTCGTCGGTCACGTCGGCGGCGACGACTTCGTCCTCGTCTGCACGCCCGAGCAGGCCGAGCCGCTGTGCGCCGCCATCGTCCAGGCCTTCGACGCCGCCGTGCCGACCTTCTACGACGCGGAAGACGCGATGCGCGGGTACCTGGAGGTGACCGACCGCCGGGGCGAGATGCGCCGCCACTCGCTGGTCTCGGTCAGCATCGGCGTCGCCATCTACACCGGCGGTGACCGCGACCACCGCGCGGTCGTCGCGGCGGCCAGCGAGATGAAGGGTGTGGCGAAGACCAAGCCGGGCTCGGTCGTCGCCGTGGACCGGCGGGCCTAGACTCGGCCGCAGCAGTCATGCGCGCTCCGGGGTCGGTGGAAGTCCGAACCGGCGGTGACAGTCCGCGACGCGCTCGCAGCCAGCCAGCGGTGGACCCGGTGGAACTCCGGGACCGACGGTGAGAGTCCGGAGGAGAGGCAGCGCGCGGGCGGTGCTCGCTGCCGCCCGCCGTCCCCGGGGTGCCCTGAGCAGGGAGGGCACGGTGGACGCAGCACAGGCGATGGCGCGAGCCGTAGAGCTCTCGGCTGCCGTCCTCGGCAGCACCAGCCCGAACCCGCCGGTCGGCGCCGTCGTGCTCGACCACAGCGGGGAGCCGGTGGGGGAGGGCGCGACGCAGCCGCCGGGTGGACCGCACGCCGAGGTCGTCGCGCTGCGGCAGGCCGGCGTACGCGCCTTCGGCGGCACCCTCGTCTGCACGCTGGAGCCGTGCCGGCACGTCGGCCGCACCGGCCCCTGCACCTCCGCCATCGTGGACGCGGGAATCACGCGCGTCGTCTACGCCGCCGCCGACCCGACCGATGCGGCAGCGGGCGGGGCCGAGGTGCTGCGCGCCGCCGATCTGGAGGTCGAGCAGGTCGAGGTCGACGTCGCGCCGCTGGCGCCGTGGCTGCACGCCCAGCGCGTGCACCGTCCGTACGTCACCTGGAAGTACGCCGCCACCCTCGACGGGCGGTCCGCGGCAGCGGACGGGACCAGCCGCTGGATTACCGGCGAGGACGCCCGCGTCGACGTGCACCGACTGCGCGCGCAGAGCGATGCCGTCGTCGTCGGCGTCGGCACCGTCCTTGCCGACGACCCGGAGCTCACCGTCCGCCCCGACCCGGGCCGCCAGCCGCTGCGCGTCGTCCTCGACCGCACCGGACGGACGCCCGCGGACGCCCGCGTCCACGACGCGTTGGTCCTCGCCGCCGAGCCCGCGCAGGCGCTGCGGGTGCTGCACGAGCGGGGCGTCGTGAACGTGCTGCTCGAGGGCGGGCCCACGGTCGCCGCGTCCTTCCTGCGCGCCGGCCTCGTCGACCGCGTCGTGGCCTACGTCGCACCGGCCCTACTCGGCGCGGGCCCGTCCGCCGTCGGCGACCTCGGCGTGGGAACGATCACGGACGCGCACCGGTTGCGCCTGAGCGAGGTCCTGCGCGTCGGGGACGACGTGCGGCTGACCCTGTACCCGGACCAGAGGAGCGCCTGATGTTCACCGGCATCGTCGAGGAGCTCGGTGAGGTCCTGGGCTGGGAGGACCTCGCGGACGCGGCGCGGGTCACCGTGCGCGGGCCGGTGGTCACCTCCGACGCGGCGCACGGCGACTCGATCGCGGTCAACGGCGTCTGCCTCACCGTGGTCGACAACCGGGACGGCGCCTTCACGGCAGACGTCATGAAGGAGACGCTGGTCCGGTCCTCCCTCGGCGCGCTGCGCGTGGGCAGCCCGGTCAACCTGGAGCGAGCCGTCCGGCTGCAGGACCGGCTCGGCGGCCACCTCGTGCAGGGCCACGTCGACGGCACCGGCGAGCTGCTGGCCGTCACACCCGACGCGCACTGGACCGTCGTGCGCGTCAGCCTGCCGCCGGAGCTCGGCCGCTACGTGGTCGAGAAGGGCTCGATCACCGTCGACGGCGTCTCGCTCACCGTCAGCGCGGTCGAGGAGGACTGGTTCGAGGTCAGCCTGATCCCGACGACGCTGGACCTGACGACGCTGGGCCGCAAGGGCGTCGGCGACCCGGTCAACCTCGAGGTCGACATCACCGCGAAGTACATCGAGAAGCTGCTGGCAGCAAAGGGAGAACCGTCGTGAGCACGGCACACGCAGAGCCGCTCGTCCACGGCCTGGACCCGATCGAGCGCGCCATCGCGGACATCGCCGCCGGGAAGGCCGTCGTGGTCGTCGACGACGAGGACCGCGAGAACGAGGGCGACCTCATCTTCGCCGCGGAGAAGGCCACGCCCGAGCTGGTCAGCTTCATGATCCGGTACACCTCCGGCTACATCTGCGTACCGATGACCGCGACCGAGCTCGACCGCCTCGAGATCCCGCTGATGGTCAGCAGCAACCAGGAGCGGATGCGCACCGCCTACACGGTCACCGTCGACGCGCGCGAAGGGATCAGCACCGGCATCTCCGCCGTCGACCGTGCCCGCACCATGCAGGTCCTCGCCGACCCGGACGCGACGCCGTACGACCTGACCCGGCCGGGGCACGTGAACCCGCTGCGGGCGCTGGATGGGGGCGTCCTGCGCCGCGCCGGTCACACGGAGGCGGCGGTCGACCTGTGCCGCCTGGCCGGACTGCAGCCGGTCGGCGTCATCTGCGAGATCGTCAGCCAGAAGGACGTGCACGACATGGCGCGCCTGGACGAGCTGAAGGTCTTCGCCGCGGAGCACGAGTTGACCGTGATCTCCATCGCGGACCTCATCGCCTTCCGCCGGCGGACCGAGAAGCAGGTCGAGCGGGTCGCGACGGCGAAGATCCCGACGTCGCACGGCGAGTTCAACGCCGTCGGGTACGCGTCGATCCTCGACGGCACCGACCACATGGCGCTGGTGCGGGGCGACATCGGCGACGGGCAGGACGTCCTCGTACGGGTGCACAGCGAGTGCCTCACCGGCGACGTCTTCGGCTCGCGCCGCTGCGACTGCGGTCCCCAGCTCGACGCGGCGCTCAAGGCGGTGGCGGACGAGGGCCGCGGCGTCGTCCTGTACATGCGCGGCCACGAGGGCCGCGGCATCGGGCTGATGCACAAGCTGCAGGCGTACCAGCTCCAGGACAACGGCTCCGACACCGTCGACGCCAACCTCGAGCTGGGACTGCCGGCCGACGCCCGCGACTACGGCATCGGCGCGCAGATCCTCGTCGACCTCGGCATCCGGACGATGCGGCTGCTCAGCAACAACCCGGGCAAGCGCGCCGGGCTGGAGGGCTACGGCCTCGAGATCGTCGGACGCGTCCCGCTGCCGACCCTCGCCACGCCGGAGAACCTGCGCTACCTCAAGACCAAGCGCGACCGGATGGGCCACGACCTGCCGGGGCTGGCCGCGTTCGAGGACGAGGCGACCGAGGCGAGCGCCGACGCGCTGGACGTCGAGTGAGCGGCGCCGGCGCGCCCGCAGCGCGCCCCGTCGACGGCAAGGGGCTCGCCCTCGCGATCGTCGCCACCCGGTGGCACGAGCAGATCACCAGCGCGCTGCTGGAGTCGGCCGTCCGCACGGCACAGGAGTGCGGCGTACCCGAGCCGACGGTGGTCCGCGTCGCCGGCGCCATCGAGCTGCCGGTCGTCGCGCAGGCGCTGGCGGCGACGCACGACGCGGTCGCCGCGCTGGGTGTCGTGATCCGCGGCGGAACACCCCACTTCGAGTACGTGTGCGACGCGGTGACCGTCGGCCTCACCCGCGTCTCCCTCGACAGCCACACCCCCGTGGGCAACGGCGTCCTCACCTGCGACACCGAGCAGCAGGCCCTCGACCGGGCCGGTCTGCCGCAGTCCGCCGAGGACAAGGGTCGCGAGGCCGTCCTCGCCGCTCTCGACACCGCCCGCGTCCTCAAGTGCCTGCGCACCGGCGCAGCGACCTAGTACGAGAGGTCTTCCGTGCTCTCCCTCGTCCTCCCCAAGGGCTCGCTCGAGAAACAGGTCCTCGAGCTGTTCGGCGGCGCCGACCTCACCGTCATCCGGGGCGGTGACCGCGACTACGCCGCTCGCATCGACGACCCGCGGATCGACCGCGTCCGCTTCCTGCGCCCGCAGGAGATCCCGACTTACGTCGAGCAGGGCATCTTCGACCTGGGCATCAGCGGTCGCGACTGGGTGACGGAGACGGCTGCCGACGTGGTCAGCCTCGGCGAGATCGGCGGCGGGCGTGCCGGCGAGGCCGTGGTCAGCGTCGTGCTCGCGGTGCCGAAGGAGTCGCCCTGGAACAGCGTCCGCGACCTGCCCGAGGGGGTGCGCATCTCCACGGAGATGCCCGAGACGACGAAGCGCTTCCTCGAGGAGCACGGGGTGAAGGGCCGCGTGTTCACGAGTCACGGCGCGACCGAGGCGAAGATCCCCGACATCGTCGACGCCATCGTCGACCTGACCGAGACCGGCTCCTCGCTGCGCAAAGCCGGCCTGAAGGTCATCGAGACGCTGCTCACCAGCCGCACCGAGCTGCTCGCCAACCGGACGTCGTACGACGACCCCGAGAAGCGCGCCGCGATGGAGGACGTCGCCCTGCTGCTGCAGGGCTCCCTGCGCGCCCGCGGGCACGTGCTGCTCAAGCTCAACGTTCCGGCCTCGTCGCTCGACGCCGTCCTCGAGGTGCTGCCGTCCATGTCGTCGCCGACCGTCATGCCGCTCGCCGCCGGCGACCAGCGCGCGGTGGAGACGGTGGTCCCGAAGCGGGGCGTCAACACGCTGCTGCCGGCGCTGCGCGCTGCCGGTGCCAGGGACATTCTCGAGCTGCCCATCTCGAAGATCATCGAGTAGTGAGCCGAACCACGGCCGCGCTCGTCGTGGCGGTGCTGTCCGGCGCGCTCGTGGCCGTGCAGGCGCGGGTCAACGCCGGGCTCGCCGAGCGGCTCGACGACCCGCTGCTGGCCGCAGTGCTGTCGTTCGGCATCGGGCTCGTCTTCGTGGCCGGCGTCGTCCTCGCCCGGCCGCGCGCCCGTGCCGCCTGGACGGCCGTCCGCGACGTGCCCTGGTGGACTCGGCTGGGCGGCTTCGGCGGCGCGGCGCTCGTCGCGGTCGGTGCCTTCGCTGCGCCCCGCATCGGCGTCGCGCTGCTGACCGTGGGCCTCGTCGCCGGCCAGACCAGCGCTGGGCTCGTCGTCGACCGCGTGGGACTCGGGCCGGGCGGGCCGCACGCCCTGACCGCGCCGCGGGTCGGGGGAGCGGTGCTGTGCCTGGCCGCTGTCCTCGTCAGCGTCACGGGCAAGGGCGCGGGCGACGGCAGCCCGCTGCTGCTCGGGCTCGTCGTGGCCTCCGGCTTCCTCATCTCGCTGCAGCAGGCGCTGAACGGCCGGGTGCGCCGGCAGACCGGCGACGCCGGCGTGGCCACCCTCGTCAACTTCCTCGTCGGCACGGCAGCGCTGGTCTCGGCGTACCTGCTCGTCGGCGCCTTTGTCGGCTGGGACGCCGACAGTTGGCCGCACGAGTGGTGGCTCTACACGGGCGGTCCGCTGGGCGCGACGTTCGTCGCCGTCGCCGCCGTCATCGTTCGCACCTTGGGCGTCCTGCGCCTGGGCCTCGCTGTCATCGCCGGGCAGCTCGTCGGCGCGGTGCTGCTGGACCTGTCGGTGCCGGCCGCCGACCACGGCGTCGCCGCCGCCACGCTCCTCGGCGTCGCCCTGACCTTTGTCGCCGTCGGCGTGAGCGGGCTGCCCGCGCGCGAGCGGATGGCGGCGTGAGGATGCTCGGTAGGTACGCCAAGCTGGTGCTCGGCCTGTACCTCTTCGGCCAGGGCATCTGGCTCGGCCTGCAGGCGCACCTGGGCGTCGGACCCTGGGACGTGCTCGCGGGCGGCCTGTCGGAGAAGCTCGACCAGCCCTTCGGCCGCACCGCGATCGGCGTGTCCGTCGTCGTCTTCCTGATCGCGCTGCTCGCCAAGGTGCGGCCGGGTCCCGGCACGCTGCTCAACGTCGTCCTCATCGGCGCGTTCATCGACCTGCTGCTCGTGTCGCCGCTGCTCGACGCGGTCGGCGCCGGGCCACTCGCCCTGCGCCTGCTGACCACCTTCGGCGGCATCGCGTCGGTCGCGGCCGGGTCGGCCTTCTACCTGGGCGCCCACCTGGGGCCTGGCCCGCGTGACGGGCTCATGGTGGCGATCCACTCGCGGACCGGCTGGCCCGTCGGCGTCGCCCGGGCCGTGCTCGAGTGCGGTGTCCTCGTCCTGGGCGTCCTGCTCGGCGGACCCGTCGGCGTCGGCACCATCGCCTTCGCCCTGTGCATCGGCCCGGCCGTGCAGCTCGCGTTCCGGGTCTTCCGGCAGACGCCGGTCCGGCGGACGGTCGAGGCGTCGCCGTGACCGAGTTCCGGCCGCGCAGGCTGCGCTTGGTCGCCCGGATCGCGAGCGTCGCGCTGGTCCTCGTCTTCGGCGTGCTCGCGTACCTGCTCCCCGCCCGGCAGGGGGAGGGGCCGGCCGCCTTCGGCCTCGCCGACCAGATCGCCTTCTTCATCATCGGGCTGCTGCTCGCCTACGCCGCCTACGGCTTCACCCGGCCCTGGGTGCGGGCGGACGAGGCCGGCATCCGCGTCCGCAGCTATGTCGGCGAGAGGTACCTGCCCTGGCAGGTCGTGGCGGGGATCCGGATGGAGGACGGCGCGCCCTGGGCGACGCTGGACCTGCACGACGACGACACCGTCGCGCTGCTTGCCGTGCAGGCCAACGACGGGGCGTACGCGGTCGACGCCGTCGTCGAGCTGCGCCGGCTGCTCGCCGCGTCTCGGAACCCTGGCAATCCGCGCGTCTGACGGACAAACCGCGCGGGGATAGCCAAGACTTCCCCTCGCGCCGCTCCACCCGGTACGGCTGCTCGCCGATCCGGAGAACGTGACCGTGCGCCGTCGTACCGCCCTGGGCCTCGCCCTCGTCGCCACCCTCGCCGTGTCCGGCTCCGCGCTCGCCGCGGAAGCCGGGCCCGAGCCGGAGGCGCCCGCGCCGCTGGCCGCCGGCGTCGTTGTCCGGCCGATGGCCCTCGCCTCGGCCAGCACGCCGGCCGAGGACCTGGCGGCGCGCGTCGAAGCCGCTCTCATGACCTCCGGTGCGAAGACCGTCGCCGCCGCCGTGGACGTCGAGGGGTTCGGCGAAGTCTACCGCCGCGAGGCGTCGCACGCCCTCCCGCCCGCGTCGACGCAGAAGACGTTGACCGGGTTGGCAACGCTGCTGTCGGTGCCGGAGGCGACCCGCTTCACCACCGAGGTGGCGGCCCGCAGCGTCCCCACCGCCGGGCGGCTGCCGGGCAGCCTGTGGCTGGTCGCGGGCGGCGACCCGTACCTGACCAGGTCCGGCCTGCGCAGCCTGGCCGCGAAGGTCCGCGCCGCCGGCATCACCTACGTGAGCAGCGACCTGCTGCTCGACGACAGCCGTTACGACGCGAAGCGGCGGGTGCCGGGCTGGAAGAGCTCGTACGTGCCGGACGAGAGCGGGCCGCTGTCGGCGCTCGCCGTCGACCGCAACGGCTACCGCGAGGACAGCGCCTTCCTGTCCGACCCCGCGCTGCCCAACACCGTGCTGTTCCGGTCGTACCTCAAGGCCGAGGGCGTGACGGTCCACGGCGTCGTCAAGCGGTACCGCCGGCCGGTCGAGGCGCGGACCGTCGCCACCGTGCAGTCCGGTCCGATCGCCGACGTCGTCCGCCGGGCTCTCAAGGCGTCGGACAACTTCGCGGCCGAGATGCTGCTCAAGGAGGTCGGCAAGGCCGTCCGCAACGAGGGCTCCTCGGCGGCCGGCTACGGCGCGCTGGCCGACGTGCTCACGCCGCGCGGGGTGCCGGTCGGCACGGGTACGGACGGCTCCGGGCTGTCCTCGTACGACCGGCAGACGCCCGGCGGGCAGGTGCTGCTGCTGCACGCCGCCGAGCAGGACCCGGCCGTGGGTGTCGCCTTCCGGCGCGCGCTGCCGATCGCCTGCAAGGATGGCACGCTCGAGAAGCGGATGTGCGGCACCGCCGCGGCCGGCCGCGCCTTCGCCAAGACCGGCACCCTGCCCGGCGTGCGGGCGCTGAGCGGCTACACGACGACCGCCTCCGGCCGGCCGGTGTGGTTCGCCTTCCAGTTGACCTCCTTCTCGGA
Organism: Frankiales bacterium; assembly: GCA_025465145.1. Lineage (GTDB taxonomy): Bacteria > Actinomycetota > Actinomycetes > Mycobacteriales > SCTD01 > RYN-124. The sequence continues at coordinate 1,377 of JAODNS010000294.1, read as the reverse complement.
CGGGCTCAAGGCCCGCAACGCGATCGACCGCGCCGTGGCCGTGCTCGCCGCCGCGCAGGAGCAGCCCGCCGCCTAGCCTCGATGCGGTGAGCGACGACGGCAGCGCCGACCCGCGCCTCGCCGCCGCGCTGGCCGGCTACGACGGCTCGCAGGCCACCCGCGCGGAGGTGCTGGCGTCCCTCGCCGGCGCGCGCGTCTTCATCGCCATCACCGCCACCTCCACGGCCGAGCACGTCGAGGAGGGGACCGGGCTGCGGGCGGAGTCGGCCGCCCAGATGGCGCTGGTCAGCCTCGTCGCATCCGACGGCGAGCGAGCGCTGCCCGCGTTCGCCGACACGGCGAGCCTGAAGCGCTGGCGGCTGGACGTCCGCCCCGTACCCGTCTCGGCCCCGTACCTCTGCCAGGCCGCCCTGGACGACGGCGCCGTCGCGGTCCTGCTCGGACCGGTGACGCTGGACGCGCGCGAGCTGCAGGCGCTGGCTGCCGGCTACGTCCCCGTGGCGGGCGCTCCGCTGGCCGCCAGGCGCACCACCGCGGAACTGACCGAGCCGGCGGAGGAGCCCGCAACGGGGCTGCTGGCCGCGCTGCACGAGGCGCTCGCTCCCGAGCGGCTCAAGGGCGCGCGGCTGCTCGCCGGCCCGGACGGCCCGGTGCTCGGCGTCGTCCCGCGCACGCCGCTGGCGCCGGCGGACCTCGCCGCGCTCGCGGGCCGGGTCGCGGCCCGGCTCCGTCCGGAGGTACCGGCGCTGGACCTGGCCGTCGTACCCGCGAAGGGCCCCGGCCGGAAGATCACCAGACGGGGCCGGTGAGCTTCTCGCCCGGACCCTCGCCCGGCTCGTCCGGAATGGGCGAGGCCTCGCGAAAGGCCTTCTGCAGCGTCTTGAGGCCGTCGCGCAGCGCGGAGGCGTGCACCCCGAGGTCCGGCCGGGCCGCCGTCACCAGGCCGGCGAGGGCGGTGATCAGCTTGCGCGCCTCGTCCAGGTCGAGCTCGTCCCGCGACGACAGGCCGCACTTGACCGCGGCCGCACTCATCAGGTGGACCGCGACCGAGGCGATGACCTCCGCGGCGGGCACGTCGGCGAGGTCGCGTTCCTGCTCGTCCATCCTGCTACCCTTGCAGAGCGACCCGGCCGCCGTTCCGACGGCAGCCGTGCAAGCGGAGGATCCCACTCCCACCCGCGGCACCCCTGGTGCCCGGGTCCGGTCGGCCCGGCCCGTCAGCGACGACAGGCCTGGGCTGTGCTGCTGTGGGGCCCTGCGCTGAGCGCGGGGTCCTTCTTCGTGGAGGGCTCCGGGTCCAGCCCAGAAGTCCTGACCAGGAGGCCCCATCAGCGCTGAACCCCGCATCAACGACCGGATCCGCGTCCCCGAGGTACG
>JAODNS010000279.1 GCA_025465145.1 Frankiales bacterium | reverse complement strand
GACTCCCAGATGACGCTGGTGTTGACGACCGCACCGGCCTCGATGGTCTTGAACGGGTAGACCTTTACGCCGCTCGAGACGTAGGCCTCCTCCTCGACCACGCATTCGTCGCCGATGACCGCGCCCTCCTCGAGACGGGCGGCGCGCATGACGTCCGAGTTCTTGCCGACGACGCAGCCGCGCAGCGAGGCCTGCGGGCCGATGAAGACGTTGTCGTGCACGACGGCGCGGTCGAGGAACGCGCCGCCCTTCACCACCACGTTGTTGCCGAGGACGGTGAACTCGCGCAGCTCCGCGCCGGCCTCGACCTTGGCGTAGTCGCCGATGCACAACGGCCCCTTGAGCACGGCCTCCGGGTCGATCTCGGCGCCCTCCCCGATCCAGACGCCAGGGGCGACCTCGAAGCCGTCGATGTCGACCTGCACCTGTCGGCTCAGGACGTCGGCCTGCGCGCGCAGGTAGCTCTCGTGCGTGCCGACGTCCTCCCAGTAGCCGTCGGCGACGTAGCCGAACACCGGCGCGCCCGCCTCGACCAGCGTGGGGAAGACGTCGCCGGACCAGTCGACCTGCTCGCCGCGCGCGACGTGCGCGAAGACCCCCGGCTCCATCACGTAGATGCCGGTGTTGACGGTGTCGGAGAAGACCTGGCCCCAGGTGGGCTTCTCGAGGAAGCGCTCGATGCGCTGCTCCTCGTCGGTGATGACGATGCCGAACTCGAGCGGGTCCGGCACCCGCTTGAGGCAGACGGTGACGAGCGCGCCGCGCTCGCGGTGGGCGGCGACGAGCGCGGTGAGGTCGATGTCGGTGAGTGCGTCGCCGGAGATGACGACGAACGAGTCGTCCTTGAGCGCGTCCTCGGCGTTCTTCACCGAGCCGGCGGTGCCGAGCGGCGTCTCCTCGGTCGCGTACGACAGGTGCATGCCGAGCTCGTCGCCGTCGCCGAAGTACGTCCGCACCAGGCTGGCGAGGAACTGGACGGTCACAACCGTCTCGTCGAACCCGTGCCGCTTCAGCAGCCGCAGGACGTGCTCCATGATCGGCCGGTTCACGACCGGCAGGAGCGGCTTGGGCTGGTTCGCGGTCATCGGGCGCAGGCGGGTGCCCTCGCCACCGGCCATCACGACCGCTCTCACCGACCAGCTCCTCCCGAGCGGTCCGCCCGCACCAGCGCGCGGACCTGGACGAGGTACAGGACGCCCGCCCAGAGGTAGAGCGTGCTCCCCCACGTCGTGAATGCCCAGCCCAGCGGGCGGAACACCGTCGACAGGACGTCATCGCGGTCGGGGAGCGCGGCGAGCAGCATCGGGAACGCGTACAGCAGGTTGAACGTCGCCGCCTTGCCGAGGAAGTGCACGGGCAGCGGTCCGTACCCGTGCCGCTTCAGCACCGGCAGCGTGAACGCCAGTACGACGTCCCGGCCGATCAGGACCAGCGCCCACCACAGCGGCAGGCCGTCGCGGACGACGAGGGCCAGCAGCGTGGCGAGGATGTAGAGCCGGTCCGCGGCGGGGTCGAGGAGCTGGCCCAGCCGGGAGAACTGCCCGTACCTGCGGGCGATCTTGCCGTCGAAGTAGTCCGACGCGCCGGCCGCCATCAGCAGCAGGATCGCCCGGCCGTCGTGGTGCGGGCCGAGGACCCAGTAGAGGAACAGCGGCACGCCGGCCAGCCGCAGCGCCGACAGCAGGTTCGGAATCGTCCAGATCCGGTCGGTGGCGGACGCCTCCGAGGTACCGGCCGTGCCCGAATCCGCCACGGAGCCGACCCTAGTGCCGCGCTACGCTCCCCGGCAGCACAGCACGCAGCACCATCCGAATGCGCTCCCGCGGGGGAAGCCGGTCCGATGCCGGCGCTGACCCGCAACCGTAGGCAGCCGCTCCGACCCAGGAGCGGCTGCGAGCCGGAACGCCCGCCGGGAGCGAGCGGCTCCTTCGTACCGTCGAGGTCATGCGGGGCGGAGCCCGGACGTCAGTCCGTTCTCGCCCGCGCCACCGGTCGTCCTGACCGGTCGTGAGGGCGTTCGCGTACTCGGCGCCCTGGGTCCTGTCACGGACCGCACCTGAAAGGGCACCCATGCCTACGTCCCTCCTGCGCCGGCGTCTCGTGCCGGCGCTCGCTCTCGCGATCGTCGCCAGCACGGCGACGGCGCTCCCCTCCACCGCAGCCGAGCCCGTCGCCACGGGCAAGGCAGCCGACTACCTGGCCAGCCAGCTCACCGACGCCGGCACCGTCGTCGGCAGCTTCCCGGGCGATGCACCCGGCGACCCGGCCACCACCTACACCGACTACGGCCGCACGCTCGACGCCGCCATCGCGCTGCTCGCAGCCGGCGGCCACGACGACGTCCTCGGTCGCACCCTGACCAGCGTCGCGACGCCGACCGCCGTTCTGTCCTACACCGGCAGCGGCAGCGAGCTGTACGCGGGCGCGACCGCGAAGCTCGCCTTCGTCATCGCCGCGACGGGCGGCGACGCCAACGACGTCGGCGGCAGCAAGCTGCTGGACCAGCTGCGGTCGCTCATCGGACCCGACGGCCGGGCCGCAGACAAGAGCGCGTACGGCAACTACGCCGGCCTGTTCGCGCAGGCGTTCGCGGTGCTGGCGTTCGACACCGCGCGTGTGGCGCAGCCCAGCGGCCTGGTGCAGGGGCTGACGTCCGCGCAGTGCGCGGACGGGTCGTTCCCGCAGCTCTTCCCGAAGGCGGGCGAGGCCTGCACCGGCTCCGTCGACGCGACCGGTCTGGTGCTGCAGGCCCTGGCGGCCGTCGACCTCGGCACCTCGTCGCAGGCCGCGGCAGCGCGCAACTGGCTGCTGGGCCGGCAGAAGGCGGACGGCAGCTTCCCCGGTGAGGCATCCGTCAACTCGACCGGCTACGCCGCGGCCGGCCTGCTCGCCGCGGGCACGGACATCACGAAGTCGCAGCAGTACCTGGTCAGCCAGCAGCAGACGGACGGCGGCCTCGCCCGCGGAGACGGCACCACCGCCAGCGACCTGTTCGCGACCGCGCAGGCCCTGCCGGCCCTGGCCGGCCGCACCTTCCAGGAGCGCAGCCGCACGGTGGCCCGGGCCGCGATCCCGTGCTCGACCGCCCTCGCGAAGCTGCCGATGGACCGGATCAAGGCCGGCCAGCAGGCGATCGTGACCGTCGCGGCCACCTCCGGCACGACGGTCGACCTGTTCGCCTACAGCCGCCCGTCCACCGACTACGTCCGGGTGGCGTCCGCGGTGGTGGCGAAGAACGGCTCGGTGAGCGTCGCGGTGAGGCCGACCACGAACACCCGCCTGTACGCGCAGCAGCAGTCCTGCGACGCGGGTCGGTCGACGGTCCTGAACGTCGCCACAGCGTTGACCCTCGGAGTCGTGCGCAACGGCGTCCGGACGTACACGTTCAGCGGCACCGCGCTGCCGGTCCGCAAGAGCGGCCTGATCGTCAACCTGTACCGCATCACCCCGGAGGGGCGCTCGGTGCTCACCGCGCAGACCCGCGCCAGCGAGACGACCGGGACGTGGACCATCCGCCGCGTGTTCAGCGGCAGCGGCCGGTTCTTCTTCTACCTCGGCACCGGCTCGGACATGAGCAACGCGGCCAGCACGTCCAGCAGCCGCTCGGTGCTCCTGTACTGATGCGCAGACTGCTCGCGACCGTCGTCGCGGGGGTGGCCCTGGCCGCCCCCGCGGCGCCGTCAAGCGCGGCGGCGCCGTCTGCCTGCAACGGCGTCACCGTCGTCGTCGACTTCAACGCGCTCGGGGGCGGCGAGCAGACCCGCTGCGCCACCGGCGACCCGGACTCGGGGGTTGCCGCCCTGCGCAGCGCCGGCTTCACCCCCACCCGTGCGGCGCAGCAGCCCGGCTACTTCGTGTGCCGGATCGACGGCAAGCCGGCGAACGACCCCTGCCAGCAGACGTCGCCGGAAGGCGCGTACTGGTCGTACTGGCACGCGAAGGCCGGCGGCTCCTGGACCTACAGCAGCACCGGTCCGGCCGACTACGACCCGGCGCCCGGAACGGTCGAGGGCTGGGCGTTCGGCGACGGCAAGCCGCCGTCCGGTCGGGCACCCGCCAAGGCCGCTCCCTCGCCGTCACCCGCACGCAGCCCGCTCGTCTCGCTGCCGAGCACCCTCCGCTCGGCCTCGCCGGCGGCGCCGTCCGCGTCTCCGTCGGCGGCCCCGTCGCGCAGCCCGCGGCCGTCGGCCAGCCCCAGCGCGAGCCCGTCCGTCTCGCCGTCTCCGTCGGCGACGGCCAGCCCGTCCGCACAGGAGTCGGAGGAGCCGGTCGCCGTCGATCCCGTCGTCCCGCGGCAGGACGAGGACGGCGGCAGCTCCGGCGTCGGGTTCCTCGTCGCGGCCGTCGTCGTCGCCGCGCTCGGCGCCGCCGGCGTCCGGCAGGCCCGGCGCCGCTCATGACGCTGCGCGCCCCGCTCCCCCGCGCCCTGCACCCGATGGCGTGGTGGGTCTGGGCGCTCGGCCTCGCCACCGCCGCCAGCCGCACGACGAACCCGCTGCTGCTCGCCGTCCTCGTCGCCGTCCTCGGCTACGTCGTGGTGGCGCGGCGCGGCGACGCGCCCTGGGCGCGGGCGTTCCGCGCGTACGTCGTGCTCGGCCTGTGCGTCGTCCTCATCCGGGTTCTGCTCAACGCGGTGCTCGGCGCGGGCATCGACGGCCACGTGCTGCTGACCCTGCCGCAGGTCGGCCTGCCCGGCTGGGCGAAGGGCATCGACCTCGGCGGGCCGGTCACGGCGGAGGAGGTGCTCGCGGCGGCGTACGACGGCCTGCGGCTGGCCACCCTGCTCTGCTGCGTCGGCGCCGCGAACGCGCTGGCGAACCCGAAGCGGGCGCTGCGCTCGCTCCCGCCGGCGCTGTACGAGATCGGCGTGGCGGTGGTCGTCGCCCTGACCGTCGCGCCGCAGCTCGTCGAGAGCGTGCTGCGAGTGCGCCGGGCTCGACGGCTCCGCGGCGCGCAGACGAAGGGGCTGCGGGCGGTGCGGGCCGTGGCCGTCCCGGTCCTCGAGGACGCGCTGTCCCGGTCGCTGATGCTCGCCGCCGCGATGGACTCGCGCGGGTACGGGCGGTCGGCGCACGTCCCCGCGCGGCAGCGGCGCGCGACCGCGGTCCTCGTTGTGGCCGGGCTGCTCGGGCTCTGCCTCGGGCTGTACGGACTGCTCGACGCGACCGCGCCGCGGCTGCTCGGCTTCGGCGCCCTCGCCGCGGGGCTGGTGCTGTCCGCGGCCGGGCTGGTCCTCGGCGGGCGGCGGGTGGTCCGCTCGACCTACCGGCCGGACCCGTGGCGGACACCGGAGTGGGTCGTCGCCGGCTCCGGCGCCGCCTGCGCGGTCGTCGTGCTGCTGGCCGGCGCGTACGACCCGCTCCTGCTGCACCCGTCGCTGTACCCGCTGCGCTGGCCGGACCTGCCCGCGCTGCCGCTGGTCGCCGTGCTGCTCGGCCTGCTGCCGGCGGTCGCCGCGCCGCAGCCGGTGCGTGCGCGGGTGAGGGTGGCCGCCGCGTGATCCGGTTCGAGGACGTCACCATCACCTATCCGGAGGCGGTCGCGCCGACGCTGCGGGACGTGGAGCTGCACGTGCCGGAGGGCGAGCTGTGCGTCGTGGTCGGCCGCACCGGCGCGGGCAAGTCCACCCTGCTCGGTGCGGTCAACGGCCTCGTGCCCCACTTCACCGGCGGCCGCCTGTCCGGCCGGGTCCTCGTCGACGGACGCGACACCCGCACCCACCCGCCGCGCGAGCTCGCCGACGTGGTGGGCGTCGTCGGGCAGGACCCGCTCGCCGGCTTCGTCACGGACACGCTCGAGGAGGAGCTGGCGTACGGCATGGAGCAGCTCGGGCTGCCGCCGGACGTGATGCGCAAGCGGGTCGAGGAGACGCTCGACCTGCTCGGGCTGTCCGACGTCCGCGCCCGGCCGCTCGCCGACCTGTCCGGGGGGCAGCAGCAGCGGGCGGCGATCGGTGCGGTGCTGACGGCTCACCCTCGCGTCCTCGTGCTGGACGAGCCGACCTCCGCGCTGGACCCCACCGCCGCCGAGGAGGTGCTCGCCGCCGTCACCCGGCTCGTGCACGACCTCGGCGTCACCGTCCTCATGGCCGAGCACCGGCTCGAGCGCGTGCTGCAGTACGCCGACCGCGTCGTGTTCCTGCCCGGCGACGGCACGGTCACCAGTGGCCCGCCCGCGCAGATGATGGCCGGCCCGGCCCTCGCGCCGCCGGTCGTCGAGCTCGGCCGGCTCGCCGGCTGGGACCCCCTGCCGCTGTCGGTCCGCGACGCGCGTCGACTGGCCGCGCCCCTGCGTGACCGGCTGGCCGAGGTACCGGACCGGCCGATCCCACCAGGCCTTCCGGCGCTGACGGCCAACCGGCTCTCCGTCCGCTACGGCGACGTCGTGGCGGTCCGCGAGGTCAGCCTGTCGCTGCGGGCCGGGCAGGTCTGCGGGCTGATGGGCCGCAACGGCGCCGGCAAGTCCTCGCTCCTGTGGGCGATGCAGGGCGCCGGCCGGCGCAGCGGCGGCAGCGT
>JAODNS010000259.1 GCA_025465145.1 Frankiales bacterium | reverse complement strand
CCGACTAGCTCAGCAGGTAGTCGACCAGGGCCTGGTCGCCGCTCGCGGTTACCTCGTCCGCCCGTCCCCACAGCGCCAGCAGCAGGGCCGATGCCGTCCCTTCGAGGGCGGCATCCGGCGTTCCGGGGGCGGCGTCCACCACCTCGAACACCCCGGGCGCCAGGCGCACCGCCCAGGTGCGGCCGGCGTCCGTGGCACGGACGACGGCGACGCCGGTCGGGATGTCCGGGCCGGGCTCGCTCGGGCCCATCACCGTCATCATCTCGTCCACGCCGTCGACGGCCACTGCGAGATCGAAGCCGCACGTCGGACCGTGCGCTGACTCCGCGTCCCAGCGGTGCACGGCTGTCTCGAGGGCCATCCGCCGCGACCAGAAGGCCGCCGTCTGCGGCGTGTGCGACGCCCAGTTCCACGCAGGCAGGTCGCGCGGCGTCTCGCGCAGCACGGTCAGCAGCGCCACGACGCCGTCGTCGAACCAGCCGAGGAGCTCGTCGTCGCTCGGGTCCGGTACGTCGGGGAAGTCCGGCTCCGTCCTCACCCCTCGCACGACGTGCCGCGCGTGGTTCCGGTGCACGACGCCCAGGTGGTAGGTGAGGTCTCCGACGGTCCAGTCCGGGCAGCCGGGCACCTGCGGCTCGAGCCCCCGATGTGCGGCCACGAGGAAGGCGTCCGCCTCGGTGCGGATGGTGGCGAGCTGGTCGTACGTCACGCCATGCCGCCGGTGAGGTCGAGGTCGTCCGGCGGCGCGTCGGGCGTCTTCCAGACGAGGTACGGCTTGCCGAACACCCCGTGCAGCTCGTTGGCGCGGCGGACCATGTGCGCGTACGCCGTGTCGAAGGCTCCTGCGTCCTGCGTCCGGATCGCCTCGCTGACCGGCCCGTAGTCGTCGCGCAGGTAGTCGGTCATCTCCGGGTCGTACTTCGGTCGGCTCTCCACCGACAGCTTCAGCTGCTTGACGACCGACTTGCAGAAGTACGCGGCGAGCGGCCAGTTGCCGGCCTGGGCGGCGTAGTACATCCGGTGCACGCGCGGACCGACCTCCGCCATGAGCCGGTCCATCCCGGGCTGCTGCCGGGCGAGCTCGTCGAGCGTCAGGTCGCGCTTGCCGTTGTTGACGACGTGGGTGTGGTCCGTCATGGCTGGACACTCTCCCAGGGGACCGTGAGCTCGCCGAACCGGGCGCGGCGGGTGTCGTGGGGCAGCTGCTCGCAGGCCGCGATCCAGCGCTGCCGGTTGCCGAAGGGCGCGTACGACGCGGCCCGGTCCCAGGCGGCGTCGAGCTCCTGCAGCAGGGCGTGGATCCGGCTGCCCGGCACGTTGTGGTGGATGAGCGCCTTGGGCAGCCGCTCCGCGAGGTCGCTCGGGCGGGACAGGCTCGGCAGGTGCGCGGCCAGCGTCAGCGTTCGCGGCCCGGTGCGGTCGAGATCGATCCACGCCGCGCGCCGGCCGATCTCGTCGCACGTGCCCTCGACGAGCACCTCGGTCCGGGACAGGACCGTCTGCCACGCCTCGGCGGCCTGTGCCTCCTCGTACTGCCGCAGCACGTTCAGCGCCCGCACCAGCGTCGGCCGCAGCCCGGCGAGCTCGAAGCCGCCGCGCACGAACGTCAGGCCGGGCCGCTCCGCCGGCTTCGCCGCCGCCACCCGCTCCGGGTCGATCTCGATGCCCACCACCTGCACCCGCGGGTCCACCTGCTGCAGCCGCGCGTGCAGCTCGACGGCGGTGACCGGCCTCGCGCCGTACCCGAGGTCGACCACCACCGGCTCGGCCGCGCCGCGGAGCAGGTCCGCGTACGTGCTCGCGATCCACCGGTCGACGCGGCGCAGCCGGTTCGGTGCCGTGGTGCCGCGGGTGGGCAGCCCGAGCGCGCGGGCGCGGCCGGCCGCGTAGCGCTTCGGCTTCGTCACGGCTGGTGGCGCGCCACCTTCGTCGCGGACGCCTGCTGCTGCGGCGTCACCTGGACGAGGTCGATGTTGACGTGCGCCGGCCTGGAAGCGACCCAGGCGATGACGTCGGCGATGTCCTCGGCCGTCAGCGCGTCGACGCCCGCGTACACGGCTGCAGCGCGCGCCTCGTCGCCGCCGAAGCGCACCGTCGAGAACTCGTCCGTGGCGACCATGCCGGGCGCCACCTCGGACACGCGCACGCCCTGCTCGACCAGCTCCAGCCGCAGCGTGTCCCGTACCGCCGCCAGCGCGTGCTTGGCCGCGACGTACGAGCCCCCACCCTCGTAGACCCAGCGGCCTGCCGTCGACCCGGTCAGCACCACGTGTGCCGGCCGCAGCGCCTGGACGCAGCGGATCGTCCCGATCACGTTGACGTCGTAGGTCCGCGCCCACACGTCCGGGTCGCCGTCGAGCACCGGCGCCAGGTCGAAGGCGCCGCCGGCGTTGGCCACCAGGAGGTCGCAGCGCTCCACCACGTCGGCCAGCTGCTCGACCGACCGGGCGTCGGTGACGTCCAGCGCCTGGGGCCGGATGCCGGGTCCGAGCGACGAGAGCCGGTCCAGCCGGCGGGCTGCTGCGACCACGTCCCAGCCGTCCGCCGCGAGCCGCCGGGCGGTCGCCGCGCCGATGCCGCTGGAGGCCCCTGTCACCACTGCTGTGCGCACGCGGGAAGTCTGCCGGATGGCCGCGGGTTGGGCTGCAGGGCAGACTGTGCCCGGATCCCAGGGAGGTGGCGGCGGATGACCCCAGCCGTCGTACGGACCGTGCACCCGCGCCGGGTGGCCGTCCTGTCCGTGCACACGTCTCCGCTCGAGCAGCCCGGTACGGGCGACGCCGGCGGCATGAACGTCTACGTCGTCGAGACGTCCAAGCGCCTGGCCGCCCGCGGTCTCGAGGTCGAGGTCTTCACCCGGGCCACGTCCAGCGACCTGCCGCCGGTCGTCGAGCTGGCCCCCGGCGTCACCGTCCGGCACCTCGTGGCGGGCCCGTTCGAGGGCCTGTCCAAGGAGGACCTGCCGGCCCAGCTGTGCGCGCTGACGTCCGGAGTGCTGCGCGCCGAGGCGCAGCACGAGCCCGGCTGGTACGACGTCGTGCACTCCCACTACTGGCTGTCCGGCCAGGTCGGCTGGCTGGCCAGCGAGCGGTGGGGCACGCCCCTGGTGCACACCGCGCACACGCTGGCCAAGGTGAAGAACCTCGCGCTGGCCGAGGGCGACAGCCCGGAGCCGCTGCGCCGCGTCGTCGGCGAGGAGCAGGTCGTCGCCGCCGCCGACCGGCTGGTCGCGAACACGGCCGACGAGGCGCGCGAGCTGGTCGACCTCTACGGCGCCGAGGCGGCGCGCGTGGTGACCGTCGCGCCGGGCGTCGACCTCGAGCACTTCCGGCCTGGCGAGGCGAGCGGCGCGCGCACCCGCCTCGGCGTCCCTCCGGATGCTGTCGTGCTGCTGTTCGTCGGGCGCATCCAGCCGCTCAAGGCGCCCGACGTCCTGCTCCGCGCGGCCGCGCGCATGCTCGAGCAGGACCCGTCCCTGCGCGACCGGCTCGTCGTCGCGGTCGTGGGCGGACCGAGCGGCAGCGGGCTCGCCGAGCCCGAGGCGCTGCAGCACCTGGCGCGCTCCCTGCACATCGACGACCTCACCCGCTTCGAGCTGCCGAGCACCAACGGCACGCTGCTCGACTGGTACCGCGCCGCCACGGTCGTCGCCGTACCGAGCCACAACGAGTCGTTCGGCCTGGTCGCCCTCGAGGCGCAGGCGTGCGGCACCCCGGTCGTCGCGACCGACGTCGGCGGCCTTCGTACGACCGTTCGCGACGGCGTCAGCGGCCTGCTCGTTCCCGGCCACGACCCGTCCGCGTGGGCCGCCGCGCTCACCCGCGCCATCGCCGACCGGCCGCGGCTGTCGGCCGGCGCGGTCGCGCACGCCGCGCACTTCTCCTGGACAGCCACCGCGGACGGGCTGCTCGACACGTACCGCGACGCCATCGCCGACCGCAGCCGCGTCCCCGTCCAGGCCTACCGGTGAACCAGGTGCACGTCATCCGCCAGGCGCTCGCCGAGGCGGAGCTCGAGCACGAGGAGACCGAGCCCGGCGCCTTCTTCGTCAAGCTGCCCGGTCAGCACAAGCTCGCCACCCACTGCTGGCTCGTCTGCGGAGCGCACGCGCTGCTCGTCGAGGCGTTCGTCGTCCGCAAGCCGGACGAGAACGAGGTGGCCTTCCAGTCGTTCCTGCTGCGCCGCAACAGCCGGATGTACGGCGTCGCGTTCGCCACCGACAAGGCGGGCGACGTCTACCTCGTCGGCCGGCTGCCGCTGCACTCGATCACGCCGGACGAGGTCGACCGGCTGCTCGGCTGCGTCCTGCAGTACGCGGACGAGTCCTTCGACAAGCTGCTCGAGATCGGCTTCGCCAGCTCGATCCGGCGCGAGTGGGCCTGGCGCCAGAAGCGCGGCGAGTCGACGGCCAACCTCAAGGCGTTCGCCCGCTTCGCAGCGCCGGAGGAGTGACTGGAAGGATCGGCGGATGCCCACGCTGATCCTGCTGCGCCACGGCGAGAGCCAGTGGAACGAGAAGAACCTGTTCACCGGGTGGGTGGACGTCGACCTCACCGAGAAGGGCGAGGAGCAGGCGCGCAGCAGCGGCCTGCAGCTGGTCGAGAGCGGCCTGCTGCCGACCGTGCTGCACACGTCGCTGCTCACCCGCGCCATCCGGACGAGCAACCTCGCGCTCGAGGCCGCCGAGCGCTCGTGGATCCCGGTCAAGCGGCACTGGCGCCTGAACGAGCGGCATTACGGCGCGCTGCAGGGCAAGGACAAGAAGGCGACGCTGCAGGAGTACGGCGAGGAGCAGTTCAGGCTCTGGCGCCGCTCGTACGACGTGCCGCCGCCCGAGATCGAGCTCGGCAGCGAGTGGGACAACACGAGCGACCTCCGGTACGCCAAGCTCGCGCGCGATCTGGTCCCGCGCACCGAGTGTCTGCAGGACGTGGTCTTCCGGCTGCTGCCGTACTGGTACGACGAAATCGTCCCCGACCTGCGCGCCGGCGAGATCGTGCTCGTCGCCGCTCATGGCAACTCGCTGCGCGCCCTCGTCGCGCACCTCGACGGGCTCAGCCGCGAGGAGGTCGTCGCGCTCAACATCCCGACGGGCATCCCGCTGCGGTACGACCTCGACGACGACCTCCAGCCGACCACGCGCGGCGGGCTGTACCTGGACCCGGAGGCCGCGGCGATCGCGGTCGCGGCGGTCGCGAACCAGGGCCGGTAGTGACCCGATCGGGGGGTGTCGGATCCGGACAAGGCTGCCGATAGTCCTGAGGTGCGCCGTCTGCTCCTCGCCCCCCTGCTGCTCATCGGGCTGCTCCCGCTCGCACCGGCGGCGGCCGACGAGCCGGACGTGCAGGTCACCGCTGTCGTACGGGACAGCGCCGGGCACCTGAGCTTCCGGACCTCGCAGGCCGCCGACCGCGCCGCGGGCAAGCGGCTGGCCGGCCGCTGGCGCAGTGAGGCCCGCGTCGTGGCCGCCGAGGTCGAGCACCGCGTCCACACGAACGGCGATCCCCTGCAGGACCGGCAGTGGGGGCTGTCCGCGCTGTCGGCGCAGACGCTGTGGGCCAGCGGCGACGCGGCGGGCCAGACCGTCGCCGTCATCGACACCGGCGTGGACGGGACGCACCCTGACCTGGCCGGCGTCGTGCTGCCTGGCCGGGACTACGTCGATCCCACCGGCGACGGGCGGACCGACCCGCACGGGCACGGCACGCACATCGCCGGCGTGGTCGCGGCCATCGGCGGCAACGGCATCGGCATCGCCGGCCTGGCCCAGGGCGCTCGCATCCTGCCGGTCCGCGTCATGGACGCGACCGGCAGCGGCCTCGACGGCGACGCCGCCCGCGGCCTGGTCTGGGCCACCGACCACGGCGCCACCGTCGCGAACCTCTCCTTCGGCGGACCGGAGCGCAGCAGCGTCATGGACGCGGCGGTGACGTACGCGCTCAGCCGCGGCGTCTCCGTCGTCGTCTCGGCGGGCAACGCCGGCCTCGACGGCGACCCGGTCGAGTGGCCGGCCGCCACCCCCGGCGTGATCGCCGTCGGCGCGGTCGACATCGCCGGCACCCGCCCCGGCTGGTCCAGCTCGGGTCCGCACCTGGCCGTCGCCGCACCCGGCGTCGGGATCCTGTCGACCGTGCCAGGTGGCTCGTACCAGTCGTGGTCCGGCACGTCGATGGCCGCGCCGTTCGTGAGCGCCTCGGTCGCCCTCCTCCGGCGCAGCGTCGCACTCACGCCCGCGCAGGTGCGCGAGCGGGTCATGGCCACCGCCGTCGACCTGGGCGATCCGGGGTTCGACCCGCTGTACGGCGCGGGGCGGGTCGACCCGCTCGCCGCCAAGGGGATTGCCGTGGCGGCCGCGCGGCCGCCGGCGCCCGTGGAACCCGCGCCGGTCGTGCCCGCGCCGGTGGTGCCTGAGCCCGTCGCCCCCGCGCCAGTGGTGCCTGAGCCCGTCGCGCCCGTCGTCGCCGAGAGCCCGGTCGTGGCGGAGCCGGTCGTCACTGCACCGGTGGCCCCTGTCGTCGCCGAGCAGCCCGTCGTGCCCGTCTTGTCCGCCCGCATCTCCTCGACCCGCAGCGCCGTCGCGTACGGCAGCACCGTCGCCGTCACCACGCGCACCCTCGCGGACGGCGTCGCGACCGGCGGCGTGCCCGTCCGGCTCGAGCGGCTCGTCGGCAGCTCGTGGCTGCTCACCCGCGCCGGCACCACCGGACCCGACGGCCTCACCGGCTGGGCGATCCGGCCCGACCGCACGACGTCGTACCGGATCGCGGGGGACGGCTGGACCTCACCTGCCCTGCGCGTCGCGGTGACGCCGGTTGTGCAGCTGTCGCGCTCCCTGTCCGGCCGCGTGCTGCCTGCAGCGGCAACGACCGTCCGGCTGCAGCAGCGCCGCGGAACCGGCTGGGTCACCCTCGCGTCCGCGACCAGCACCTCCACCGGCACGTTCCGCATTCCACGGCGCCTCGCCCCCGGCACCGTCGTCCGCGCTGTCGCTTACGGCGTCGGCAGCACTCCGGTCCGGATCTAGCTCCGGGACTCGGCCGTCGCCGGATGTGCCAGCGCCGAGCCCGCCGACCGGAGCGCGCACAGCCGCAGGAGCTCGTCGTACGCCGGCTGACCCAGCAGCGCCGTCAGCTCCGGGCCGTACGACAGGTACAGCGGCTCCGCGCCGACGTGCGCCGCCGGCGACGAGGTGCACCACCAGTGCAGGTCGGCGCCGCCCGGCCCCCACCCGCGCCGGTCGAACTCGCCGATCGTCGACACCAGCACCTTCGTCTCGTCCGGCCGCTCGACCTCCTCCTGGCTGCGCCGGACCGGCAGCTGCCAGCAGACGTCCGGCTTGGTCTCCAGCGGGTGCAGGCCCTCGCGCAGCGCCAGCGCGTGCAGCGCGCAGCCCTCGCCGCCGGAGAACCCGGGCCGGTTGAGGAAGACGCAGGCGCCGTCGACGCGGCGGGTGCGGCGGGCCGGCTCGCCCTCCAGCTCGTCCTCCTCGGAGATGCCGAGCCGGCGCCCCTCGTCAGCGTGCTGCCAGCTCTTCCTCTTCAGCTTCGCCGCGAACCGCTCGGTCCGGCGCTCGTCGTCCTCGTCGGAGTAGAACGCGCCGTGGCTGCAGCAGCCGTCGTCCTCGCGCCCCTCCACGACGCCCTGGCAGCCGCGGCCGTAGATGCACGTCCACGACGACAGCAGCCAGGTCAGGTCGGCCCGCACGATGTGCCCCGGATCAGCCGGGTCGGGGAACTCGATCCACTCGCGGGCGAAGTCGATCCCGACCTCGCGAAGGGCCGGCATCCCGAGGTCGGTCATGAGCACAGACCCTAGGGTGCGGCCATGCGGCTCGGGGTGCTCGACGTCGGCTCGAACACCGTGCACCTGCTCGTGATGGACGGCTACGTCGGCGCGCACCCGGACACCGTCGCGTCGCACAAGTCCGAGCTCCGGCTGGCCGAGCTGCTCCAGCCGGACGGCAGCCTCGGCAGCCCCGGGACCGGGGTCCTCGTACGCGCCGTCGACGAGGCGCGGCAGGCGGCCGAGCACGAGGGGGTCGAGGACCTGGTGGCGTTCGCGACGTCTGCGGTGCGGGACGCGACCGACTCGGCGGTCGTGCTGCAGCGGGTACGCGACGAGGCCGGCGTCGACCTGCAGGTGCTGTCCGGCGAGGACGAGGCGCGGCTGACGTTCCTCGCCGTCCGCCGGTGGTTCGGCTGGAGCGCCGGGCGGCTGATGTGCCTGGACATCGGCGGCGGCTCGCTCGAGCTGGCGACCGGCCGGGACGAGGTGCCGGAGATCGCGTACTCGCTGCCGCTCGGCGCCGGCCGGCTGACCCGCGACCTGCTGCCGGACGACCCGCCGCGCCGCAAGCACCTGGACGCGCTGCGCGACCACGTGGACGAGACGCTCGCCGCCGCGGTCCCGGTCCTGCTGGCCGCTGGCGCCCCGGACCGCGGCGTGGTCACCTCCAAGACGTTCCGGTCGCTGGCCCGGCTCGACGGGGCCGCGCCGTACGCGGAGGGTCCGCGGGTGCGCAGGACCCTCAGCGCCAAGGGACTGGCAGGACTGGTCGAGCTGCTCGCGGACCTGCCGTCGGCGGAGCGCGCGCGGCTGCCGGGGGTCTCGCCCAGCCGCGCCCGCCAGCTGCTGGCCGGCGCCGTCGTGGCGCACGCGTCGCTGACCGCGCTCGGACTGGACGTCGTCGAGGTATGCCCGTGGGCGCTGCGCGAGGGGGTCGTCCTGCGCAGGCTGGACTGGCTCGCCGCGACCTAGGCTCGGTCCATGGCCGAGTCCCAGGTGGCGCACGTGCCGCCTGCCCGCGTCGCTCTCGCGACCGCGTCGGTCTACCCGGAGTCGACCGCGTCGGCGTTCGAGATCGCCGCGCGGCTCGGGTACGACGGCGTCGAGGTCATGGTGTGGACCGACCCCGTGAGCCAGGACGTCACCGCGCTGCGCCGGCTGTCGGACTACCACGAGGTGCCGATCCTGGCGCTGCACGCGCCCTGCCTGGTCATCACGCAGCGGGTCTGGGGGACCGACCCGTGGGCCAAGCTGGTCCGGGCCAAGGACGCCGCCGAGGAGGTCGGGGCGGAGACGGTCGTCGTGCACCCCCCGTTCCGGTGGCAGCGGGAGTACGCGCGGCAGTTCGTCGGCGGCATCCAGGAGATGGCGAGCGAGACCGACGTGCGCTTCGCGGTGGAGAACATGTTCCCGCTGCGCGCCCGAGGTCGGGAGGTGACGCCGTACGCACCCGACTGGGACCCGACGACCGAGGACTTCCCGCACTTCACCCTCGACCTGTCGCACACGGCCGTCTCGCAGTCCGACGCGCTGGACATGGCGACGACGATGGGGAACCGGCTGGCACACGTGCACATCGCCGACGGCAGCGGCAGCCCGCGCGACGAGCACCTCGTCCCGGGAAGGGGTGAGCAGCCGTGCGGCGACCTGCTGGAAGGCTTGGCGGTCAACGGCTTCGACGGTCTCGTGGTGGTGGAGGTGAACACCCGCAAGTGCGACGACAGGGCAGAGCGGGAGGCCGACCTCGCGGAGGCGCTGGCGTACACCCGGCTGCACCTCGCCGCCCCGGCGGACCAGGACACGACGGCCTGGCGCCGCTGATGTCCCACCCGGGGTCGCCGACCGCGTTCGAGGCGCTGGTGGACGTCTACGACGCCGCCCGGCCGCGCTACCCCGCCGCGCTGTATGACGCGCTGCCCGACCTGTCCGGCCGGGTGCTGGAGCTCGGCGCCGGCACGGGCATCGCGACGCGCGAGCTGGCGCAGCGGGCCGGCTTCCTCGTGAGCACCGACCTCGGGCCGAAGATGCTCGGCCGGCTGCACGAGCTCTCGCCCGACGTCCCCGTCGCGGTCTGCCGGTCCGAGGCGCTGCCCTTCGCTGACGGCTCGTTCGACGTGGTCTGCGGCGCGCAGATGTGGCACTGGGTGGACCGGGCCGTGGCGATCCCAGAGGTCGTGCGGGTGCTGCGGCCCGGCGGCGTGCTGGCCCTGTGGTGGAACGAGGTCGACGCCGACGGGCTGCCCTGGTGGGACGCGCAGCAGGACCGGCTGGAGGCCGGGAACCCCAGGTACCGCAGGGGCTACCGCGCCTACGACTACGGCGCCGAGCTCGCGCCGCACGTCCGCGACGTGCAGACGTGGAGCACCTCCTGGCAGCGCGAGCTCGACTGGCCGACGTACGAGCAGTGGCTCCGCTCGAAGTCGTACGTCCAGGCGCTGGACGACGTCGAAGCCTCCGTCGCGGCCGAGCGCGCCTCGCTCGCCGAGGCGTTCCCCGACGGCCGGATCGTCGAGCCGTTCCGCGTCTCCCTCTGGAAGGCCACCACCTGATGGACGTGCTGCGCACCCCTGACGAGCGCTTCGCCGACCTGCCCGGCTACCCGTGGGAGCCGCAGTACGCCGACACGTCCGACGGGCTGCGGATGGCGTACCTCGACGAGGGCAGCGGGCCGCTCGTGCTGCTGCTGCACGGCGAGCCGACCTGGTCGTACCTGTACCGCAAGCTCGTGCCCGTCCTGGTCGACGCCGGCTACCGGGTGGTGGCTCCGGACCTCATCGGCTTCGGCCGCAGCGACAAGCCCGCGCGGCAGGAGGACTACACCTACGCGCGGCACGTCGAGTGGGTCCGCTCGGTGCTCTTCGACCGGCTGGACCTGACGGACATCAGCCTGTTCTGCCAGGACTGGGGCGGCCTCATCGGACTGCGCCTCGTCGCCGAGCACCCCGATCGCTTCACGCGCGTCGCGGCCGGAAACACCGGCCTGCCCGACGGCACCCGCCGGCTGCCGGACGCGTGGTGGCAGTTCGCCGAGTTCGTGCAGGCGACGCCGGACCTGCCCATCGGCTTCCTCGTCACCAGCGGCTGCGCCGACGGGCTGTCTGCGCAGGAGGCCGCGGCGTACGACGCGCCCTTCCCGGACGCGTCGTACAAGGCCGGCCCGCGCGCCTTCCCCGGTCTGATCCCGCAGACCCTGGACGACCCCGCGACGCCGGACAACGCACGCGCGTGGGACGTGCTGTCGCGCTGGGACAAGCCGTTCCTGAGCGCGTTCAGCGACGAGGACCCCATCACGGCTGGCGGCGAGCGGGTGCTGATGGAGCGGATCCCGGGCGCGCAGGGCCAGCCGCACACGACCATCACCGGCGGCGGGCACTTCCTCCAGGAAGACCGCGGGCCGGAGCTCGCGCAGGTGCTCGTCGACTGGCTGCGCCACTAGCCTCGGCCCATGCTCCGTCAGGTCATCCTCGCCACGTCCCGCAACGGCACCGTCAAGAAGGTCGTCGCCGGCGCGCCCGTCAGCCGCAGCGTCGTGAAGCGGTTCGTCGCCGGCGAGGGCGTCGACGACGCCGTCCGCGCGACCCGCGAGCTGACCTCGGCCGGGCTGACGGTCAGCCTGGACCACCTGGGCGAGGACACCCTCGACGCCGGCCAGGCCGACGCGACGGTCAAGGCGTACCTCGTCCTGCTGCAGCGGCTGTCCGAGGCCGGCCTCACCGGAGGCGGCCGCGCCGAGGTGTCGGTGAAGCTGACCGCGGTCGGGCAGGCCATCGACCGGACGCTCGCGCTGGAGAACGCCCGCCGCATCTGCGAGGCCGCGCGCAACGCCGGCACGACGGTGACCCTCGACATGGAGGACCACACCACGACCGACTCGACGCTGGAGGTCCTGCGCGAGCTGCGGATGGACTTCCCGGACACCGGTGCGGTCCTGCAGTCGTACCTGCGGCGGACCGAAGCCGACTGCCGCGACCTCGCCACCGCCGGCAGCCGGGTGCGGCTGTGCAAGGGCGCCTACAAGGAGCCCGAGTCGGTGGCGTACCAGTCGGCGCACGAGGTCAACCGGTCCTACGTGCGCTGCCTGAAGGTGCTCATGGCGGGCGAGGGCTACCCGATGGTCGCCAGCCACGACCCGCGCCTCGTCGCGATCGCCACGACGCTCGCGGCCAAGCGCGCGAAGGGCACGTACGAGTTCCAGATGCTGTACGGCATCCGGCCGGCCGAGCAGAAGCGGCTCGCGGCCGAGGGCGAGACGGTTCGCGTCTACGTGCCGTACGGCGACGAGTGGTACGGGTACCTCATGCGGCGGCTGGCCGAGCGCCCCGCGAACGTCGCGTTCTTCCTGCGGGCGCTGGCCACCCGGTCATGAGCCGCGTCGCGATCCTCGGCGTCGGCAAGCTCGGCGAGGCGCTGCTGTCCGGGCTGCTGCGCGCCGGCCGCTCGCCGGACGAGGTCGTCGTGACGGCACGGCGGCCGGAGCGGGCCGAGGCGCTGGCCGCCAAGCACGGCGTCCGCGTCGTCGCCAACACCGAGGCTGCCGCGCACGCCGACGTGCTGCTGCTCGCCGTGAAGCCGCAGGACATGGGCGCGCTGCTCGACGAGCTGGCGGGGACAGTGCCCGCCGAGCGGCTCGTCGTCTCCATGGCGGCCGGCATCACGACCGCAACGCTCGAGGCCGCGCTGGCCCCGGGCACGCCGGTCGTGCGCGTCATGAGCAACACCCCGGTGCTGGTCGACCAGGCCATGTCGGCGATCAGCGCGGGGTCGCACGCCGCCGAGGAGCACCTGGCGCTGACCGAGGAGCTGCTGCGCCCGGTCGGCCAGACGATCCGCGTACCGGAGTCGCAGCAGGACGCCGTCACCGCGCTGTCCGGCAGCGGCCCGGCGTACTTCTTCTACCTGGTCGAGGCCATGACGGACGCGGGCATCCTGCTCGGCCTGCCGCGCCAGGTCGCCCACGACCTCATCGTCCAGACGGCGCTCGGCTCCGCCCTGATGCTGCGCGACTCCGGCGAGCACCCGGTGAAGCTGCGCGAAGCGGTGACGTCGCCGGCGGGCACGACCATCAACGCGATCCGCGTCATGGAGGACCACGGGGTGCGTGCTGCGATGCTGGCCGCT
>JAODNS010000254.1 GCA_025465145.1 Frankiales bacterium | reverse complement strand
CTCGCGCGGTACGTGAAGCGCAGCAGCCGGCCGGCCGTCACGGCGGCGAGGCAGGCCTCGAACGCCGGCTCGTTGCCGCCGACGCGCGGCTCCAGCGCGCCGGTGGCCTCCGGCGCGTCGATGCCGGCGGCGCGCAGCTTCAGCAGCGCAGAGCCGGTGGCACCGGCGAGCGGCGCGGAGTGCAGCAGCCGGGCGGCGAGCCCGAGCGCGGCGGCCTCGTCCGGCTCCAGCGCGATCGGCGGCAGCTCGTAGTCGCGGCGCGCGATCCGGTAGCCCGGCTCGTCGTCGTGCGCGGCGGTGTCGCTGCCGGTCTCGAGCGGGATCCCGAGCTCGCGCAGCTCCTCCTTGTCCCGCTCGAACATCCGGCGGAACGCCTCTTCGCTGTCCGACTCGTAGCCCGGGACCTTCTCGCGGACCTCGGCCACGGACAGGTAGCGGCGGGTCGCGAGCAGGCAGATGACCAGGTTCAGAAGCCGCTCTGTCTTCCGCGCCGACATGGGCTGGGACGTTAGCCTGCGGCGCGTGATCACAGCCGCTGCGACGCGTCGAGCGGTGCCTTGATCACCTGGCGCCGCGGGACCGTCAGCGCGCTCGGGCGCTTCTGGCGCGGAGCGGTCGAGCTGGACGTGGCGGTGGACGACGAGGTGCTCCGGGCCCTCGCCTACCCGGACCTCGTCGGGCCGCCCGAGGTCGGCGACGCGGTGCTGCTCAACGTCACGGCCCTCGACCTCGGGCTCGGCACCGGCGGCTACGCGCTCGTCGTCGCCCTGCCGGACCGGCTCCCCCCGGACCGCACCGGTCCGGGTCACCTGGTGAAGGCCCGCTACACGCCCGTGCAGACGGTGGTGCTCGGTGCTGACGAGCAGGACGCAGCGACCCACGCGCTGCTGGCCGAGGACGTGCCGCTGCCCGGCACGCCGATCGTCGTCGCCGATCTGCACTCCTCGCTGCCGGCCGTGGTGGCGGGCGTCCTCGCGGACCGGCCGCAGACGCGGGTCGCGTACGTGATGACCGACGGGGGCGCGCTGCCGCTGTGGTTCTCCCGGACGGTCGCTGCCCTGGCGGACGTGCTCGTCGGCACGGTGACGGTCGGGCAGGCGTTCGGCGGTGACCTCGAGACGGTGACGCTGCACTCGGGGCTGCTGGCCGCCGTCCGCGTGCTGGAGGCCGAGGTCGTCGTCGTCGCCCAGGGGCCGGGCAACCTGGGGACCGGGACCACCTGGGGCTTCTCCGGCGTCGCCGCCGGCGAGGCCGTCAACGCCGCCGCTGCCGTCGGCGGCCGCCCGGTCGGCGCGCTGCGGATGTCGGAGGCCGACGCGCGACCCCGGCACCGGGGCGTCAGCCACCACAGCACCACCGCGTACGGGCGGGTGGCCCTCGCGGCCGCGGACGTGGTCCTGCCGGCGTCGTACGAGGGCGACGTCGACCTGCCGCGGCACCGGGTGGTGCGGGTGTCCGAGGACGGCCTGCTCGATGCCCTGCGGGCGTCGCCGGCGGAGCTGTCGACGATGGGCCGCGGGCTGGACGACGACCCGTTGGCGTTCCTCGCCGCAGCCGTGGCGGGCCGGCACGCGGCGTCGCTGCTGTGACCGGTCCGCAGCTGGCGCAGCTCGCGAACCGTCGGCTGACCCGCGCGATGATCACGGCCAACGTGGCGGGCGCGGCGGTCGTCTTCGTCTTCCTCTACTACCTGCTGCCCATCGAGCTGCCCGACCACGGCAGCCCGCGGGCGGTGAACATCGGCGTCTTCGTCGTGTTCATGGTCTGCGCCTGCGTCGTCGGCACGTCGATCGGCAACCGGGTGGCCGCGCCGATGCGCCGCTGGCTCGAGTCGGACCAGCCGCCCACCGACGCGGACCGGCGTGCCGTCCTGCGCCAGCCGCTGCGGCAGACGCGCCTGAACGCGGGGATCTGGCTGTTCGCGACGGCGCTGTTCGGGGGGCTGGACGTGTTCTACGACCCGCGCCTCGCCTTCGACATCGCGACGACGATCGTGCTCGGTGGCTTCGCCACGTGCGGCATCGCCTACCTGCTGGCCGAGCGCTGCCTGCGGCCGGTCGTCACCCGGGCGATGACTGGGGCGACCGAGCCGCCACCCCTGGTGCTCGGCGTCATGCCGCGGCTGGTCCTCGCCTGGGCCCTGGGAACGGCGCTCCCGCTGCTCGGCGTCGTGCTCGGACTGACGACGCCGACCCACTCGCACGCGCCGCTGCGCACCGGGGGCGTGCTGTTCCTCGTCGCCGTGGCGCTGGTCGCGGGCGCGGTGGCCATGGTTGCGGCCGCCGGCGGCGTGAGCGACCCGATCCGGTCCGTCGCGGCCGCCCTGCGCGACGTCGGCAACGGCCGGCTGGACGCCGAGGTGCCGGTGTACGACGCCTCCGAGGTCGGCCGGCTGCAGAGCGGCTTCAACGCCATGATGGCCGGTCTGCGCGAGCGCGACCGGCTGCGCGACCTGTTCGGCCGCCAGGTCGGGGACGCCGTCGCGCAACGCGCGCTCGAGCACGGCGTGGAGCTGGGCGGCGAGGTGCGCGAGGTGGCCGTGCTGTTCGTGGACGTCGTGGGGTCCACCGGCATGGCGCTGACCAGCGACCCGCAGGAGGTCGTCCGGCGGCTCAACGCCTTCTTCGGCGTCGTCATCGACGTGGTGACCGAGCACGGCGGTGGGGTCAACAAGTTCGAGGGCGACGCGGCGCTGTGCGTCTTCGGTGCGCCGGTCGACCTGCAGGACGCGACGACGGCGTGCCTGTCCGCGGCGCGCGAGCTGGCGCGGCGGCTGCGGGAGCTGCCCGTAGCCGCGGCGATCGGCGTGTCCGCAGGAACCGTGGTGGCCGGCAACGTCGGCGCGGAGAGCCGGTTCGAGTACACCGTCATCGGCGACCCGGTGAACGCCGCGGCCCGGCTGACGGAGCTGGCGAAGGAGTCCGACGGCTGCGTGCTGGCGGACGCGGATGTGGTGGCGCAGGCGGGCGGCGCGGAGGCCGGCCACTGGCAGCGCGGTGAGCAGGTGGTGCTGCGCGGGCGGGACCGCCCGACGACGCTGGCGCGGCCGGTCTAGAACGCCTCGACGCCGGCGGCGAGCCGGAGCTGCTCGATCTCCTCGGCCTGCAGGTGCGCCCGCTCCGCAAGTGCGTCGAGGCGGGCCTTGTCCAGCCGGGGCTCGGTGTCGGCGAGCCGGCGGAGCAGCCGCCACGCCGCGCCCTTGCCGAGCACGCCGAGGTGAAGGCCCTCCAGCTCGACGAGCGAGCTGACCGGCGACCTGCTCAGCAGCCGGCCGTTCAGCTTGAGCCGGCCGGCCTTCTCGAGCGCCCAGCCGGCCGCCACCTTGTACTGGCGGACCGGGATGCCCAGCGAGGACATGACGTCGAGCAGCGCCTGCCGGTCCTCCTCGACCTCCCGCGTGAGGCGCGCCAGCACCGGGCCGGCCGAGGTGCCCTTGTGCGCGGAGGTCGCGCGCCGGAACAGCTCGAGCCCGCCGGTCGCGCCGGCCAGGTGGTCGTTCAGGTAGATGCCGAGCAGCGCCGGGTCGGAGCTGCCGGCGGCGTTGACGCCCACCGTCAGCGGACGCCGAGCAGGTCGACGACGAACACCAGGGTCTCCCCCGGCTTGATCGCCGCGCCGGCGCCGCGCGAGCCGTAGCCCAGGTGCGGCGGGATCGTCAGCTTCCGCCGACCCCCGACCTTCATCCCGGCGACGCCCTGGTCCCAGCCGCCGATGACCATGCCGGCACCCAACCGGAAGGTGAACGGCTCACCGCGGTCCCACGAGGCGTCGAACTGCGACTTCGTCGACCACCCGTGGCCGACGTACTGCATCGTGCAGGTCTTGCCCGAGACGGCCTCCGGGCCATCGCCGACGGACAGGTCCTCGATGACCAGGTCGGCGGGCGGCTCGCCCGCGGGGATCTCGATCACCGGCTTGTCGGACACAGGAGCTCCTCGTTCACATCGATGCGATCAGCTTGTCCACCCGGTCGTCGACCGAGCGGAAGGGGTCCTTGCACAGCACCGTGCGCTGGGCCTGGTCGTTCAGCTTCAGGTGCACCCAGTCGACGGTGAAGTCGCGCCGCTTCTCCTGTGCCCGCTTGATGAACTCGCCACGCAGCTTGGCCCGCGTTGTCTGCGGCGGCAGCGACTTCGCCTCGAAGACGGCGAGGTCGGTGGTCGCGCGCTCGACCGCGCCCTTCTTCTCGAGCAGGTAGTACAGGCCGCGGTTGCGGTTGACGTCGTGGTAGGCGAGGTCGAGCTGGGCGATGCGCGGCGACGACAGCGGCAGGTCGTTCTTGGCGCGGTACCGCTCGATGAGCTGGTACTTCGTGACCCAGTCGATCTCGCGGTCCACCAGCGACAGGTCGCCGGTCTCGATGGCGGTCAGCGTCCGCTGCCACAGGTCGAGCACCCGCTTCACCGTGACGTCACCGCCGCGCCGGTCGATGAAGTCCTGCGCCTTGTTGCAGTACTCCCGCTGGATCTCCAGCGCGCTCGCCTCGCGGCCGTTGGCGAGCTTGACCTTGCGCGTCCCCGTGATGTCGTGGCTGATCTCGCGGATGGCGCGGATCGGGTTCTCCAACGTCAGGTCCCGCAGGACCACGCCGGCCTCGATCATGCGCAGCACCAGGTCGGTGGCGCCGATCTTGAGCAGCGTCGTGACCTCGTTCATGTTGCTGTCGCCGACGATGACGTGCAGCCGGCGGAACCGCTCCGCGTCGGCGTGGGGCTCGTCGCGGGTGTTGATGATGGGCCGGCTGCGGGTCGTTGCCGACGACACGCCCTCCCAGATGTGCTCGGCGCGCTGGCTGACGCAGAACACCGCGCCGCGTGGGGTCTGCAGCACCTTGCCGGCGCCGACGACGATCTGCCGGCTGACGAGGAACGGGATGAGCACGTCGGCGAGCCGGGAGAACTCCCCGTGCCGGCCGACGAGGTAGTTCTCGTGGCAGCCGTACGAGTTCCCCGCGCTGTCGGTGTTGTTCTTGAACAGGTAGATGTCGCCGGCGATGCCCTCCTCGCGGAGGCGGCGCTCGGCGTCCATGAGCAAGCCCTCGAGGGTGCGCTCCCCCGCCTTGTCGTGGGTCACCAGGTCGATCGCGTTGTCGCACTCGGGCGTCGCGTACTCGGGGTGGCTGCCGACGTCGAGGTAGAGCCGCGCGCCGTTCTTGAGGAACACGTTGCTGCTGCGGCCCCAGCTGACGACCCGGCGGAACAGGTACCGCGCGACCTCGTCCGGGCTCAGCCGCCGCTGGCCCCTGAACGTGCACGTGACGCCGTACTCGTTCTCGATGCCCACGATGCGCTTCTCGATCTTGGTCCACCTCCTTTGGGCTGGGCGCAGAACCAGAGACAGAAGCGCAGGTCAGAGGCTTTGTTGCGCGTCGACCATAAGCCATCCTGACACGGTCCGGACGTGCATCGACCCTGGCGCGCCCCGGAAACGAGTGCGACGTGCCATGCACACTGTGGGACGCCTGCCAGTGAATTCTGGCTACCCGGTTGCTGTAGCGGAGGCGCGCGCCGGCACGAGGACCACAAGCGCTACCGGTCAGCTGACGCGGCGACCGCGACCGACCCGCCAACGCTCAGGTGTCGCCGTCGTCCGGTGCCGAGACCCGGACGATCTGCTCGATCGGGATTCTGAACGGCCTGCCCACCCTTCCGGTCCGGACCACCACGACATCGCCGACGATTTCAGCGGTCCCGAGGTAGCGGTCGTCGTCCGTCTCGACGCAGACTGGCTCGCCGTGCGACAGGTACGAGCCCATGCCGGAGATCATCGCACCGGACTAGTGGGCACGGTCTAGGGCGGCCTCGACTGCATAGCGCCCGCATGCCGCAAGCGCCGGTCAGGCGGCGGCGGGCGTCCGGTGCACGACGCGAGCAGCACGAGGATTCGGTCGCTCGTCAGGACGGCAGCGGGCGCTCCCGCCCGGTCGTAGATGCTGTGAACGCCGCATCGCCCCAACCCGTCCAGGACCGAATCCGGCCATCGGTCCCATCTCGGCCAAGGGGCCGCTGATGCCAGGCGCTTTGGTGGCCACGACGCATCTCCTCGAGCGGTGGCCGGACTCGCCGGGTGCAAGAACAAGGGGTGCGTCAGCTGGCAGCAGCGGGCAATCGCGCCGGCACTCCCCCGCCGAGTGCGTCGGCAACCCCCTCCCGACTCTCTCGGGCGGGGTGTCGGGCGGGGTTCAACTGTCTCTGCACGGCCCCACCGAGCACGCCTTTCGGTTTGCGCCAAGCCCTGGAGTCCGACTCAACCGCGACGCTATTGGCACGCCGAGAGCGTGCAGCGCCTATGGCCGGCCGGCCGGCAGCGGCAGCATCACCCGCAGGAGCGCACCGCCCTCGGGGCCGTCGAGCACGGACACGCTTCCACCATGGGCCTGCACGATCTGCTGGACGATCGGCAAGCCGAGGCCCGTTCCCCCGGACGTGCGGGTGCGGCTCTCGTCGAGTCGCACGAAGCGTTCGAAAACCCGCGCTCGCTGATCCTGGGGAATGCCAGGTCCGTCGTCGCTGACGTCCAACACTGCATCATGTCCCTCGGCACGAAGGTGCAGGCGCACGCTGGTGGCCGCATGCCGAGCGGCGTTGTCGGACAGGTTGCGAAGTACCCGTGCGAGTCGGTCCGCATCGCCGACCACGCGGACCGGGTGAATTTCGGCAGACACTGTCACGCCCAAGCGGCGCAGTCGTGCCACTTCCTGCTCGCACAAGTCATCGAGATCAACCTCGGTGCGCCGCAGCTGCAGGCCGCCTTCGTCACTACGTGCCAGCAGGAGCATGTCCGACACCAGGGACTGCATGCGACCGCTCTCGTCGAGGACCACCTGCGTAAGCGCTGGCCAGTCCGTGATCTCGGGATGGACCTGGGCTACCTCCATCGTGGTGCGCACGGTCGCCAGCGGGCTTCGCAGCTCGTGACTGGCGTCGGAGACGAAGCGTCGCTGCGCAGCCGCCGAGAACTCGAGTCGATCGAGCATGCCGTTCATCGTCTCGGCCAGCCGGCCGACCTCGTCGCGGGCGGAGGGGACGGGGACCCGCTGCCCGAGCTGCTCGGCATCGATGCCTGCGACCCGCCTACGGATGGCTTCGACCGGGCGCAGGGCCCGTCCAGCCAGAAAGAAGGTGGCTCCGCCGACCAGCAGCACAAGCAGAGGCACCCCGGCGAACAGCAACGGACGCAATGTCTGGATGCTCACCTCGACGGGCTCCAGCGATTGGGCCACGATGACAACCAGCCGGGCGCCGTCCGCAGATCTCAGGCCCAGGGCAACGATGAGGTAGTTGTCAGCGTCCCCGAGCGGAACTCGACCACTCGACGTACTCAGCTGACCGGGCCCAGGACGCAGCATGACGATCGGGGGTTCGCCGGTGAGCTCGGGACTGCTGACCAGGACACGATCGGACTGCACGACCTGTACGACGCTGCGTTCGCTCGAGCCGGGGATCGACCCCAGCGCGTCGACACCATCACGTGCAAGCGTGGCAGCGACATCCTGGGCGCGCTGCACCGCGGCGTCGTGAACGGCCACCCTCAGGTTGCGCTGCAGCAGGACGACGAGAAGTGCCGCGGAAAGCGCCAGGGCGGCGCCGACAACTGCAGCTGCTGCCAACGACGTCGTGACGCGCACGCCAGCGTGCCGACGCCACCATGCCGAGGCGGCGTGCAATGTCGGGCTCACGAAGGAAGGCTAGGCGCGGGTGCCTGAGCATGCGCTGAGCGAAGGGCGCTCCAGCTGCGCCGCGCCGAGGGGGCGGCCCCGGCCGCCTCTGGGTGAGGGGCCGAGCGCGACGCGTCGCTCAGTCCTGCAGGACGAGCCCCGATCGCCAGTCGATGACCTGCTGATCCAGATCGCGGTCGTTGCGCAGCTGTCGCGGGATGTGGCGCTGCCGGTCGAATCCGTCAGGCGTGACAGTGACGCGGCGGCGGGTACGCCGCCGGGTGCGGGCCCGGGTGTCCCGCTCGAGCCGCCTTCCGTGACGGTCGCTGCCATCGTCGACGTCGATGACAGTGCTGGGGTTGTGGCGTGGCATGGTTTCCTCCTCTGCTCTGTGGTCGCTTTCTGACAGAGGAAGCGTGCTCCCGCCATGGTGTGACGGCGCTGAGCCGCGCTGGGAGTCCTCTCAGGCGACGGGTTCCGGACGCCCGAGCACATCGGCCGCATCGGCACGTACGGCAGAGTCGATCAGATGGATGCGAACTCAGACGGCACGGGATCTTCGGACCAGCAGCACGGGTCCGTCAGTGCGGACCCGCAAGGCATTCGCCGCGCAGGACTTCGCCTCAGGCGGGCCGCGTGGCACCGGCATCCCGCTGTTCGCACAGCAGAGCACCTGACGGCGGGCGAGCGTGCTGCCGATCGCATGCGCAACGGGATGGGTTCGTGGACGTTCGTGTTTTGCGCGTTGGCGTTCCTCGGGGTGTGGATGCTCTACAACGGCCGCCGCGGGTTCGACCCCTACCCCTTCATTTTGCTGAATCTGCTGCTGTCGTGCCTGGCCGCGATGCAGGGAGCGATCCTGCTTATCGCCGCACGGCGCAGCGATCAGATCTCCAGCGAGCTTGCCCTGCACGACTACCAGACCGACCGGCACGCGGCGGACGTGCTCGAACTCGTGCATACGGAGGTCACCGCGTTGCGGTTGGAGCACCAGCGACTGAGCGAGGCTGTGGCAGCCATGTCCCCAGGCCTGCCTCCGGTATGAGCAACGGAGTTTGTTCCTGCTCGCTGCGGCTTCGTGGATAACGGCCGAAA
>JAODNS010000326.1 GCA_025465145.1 Frankiales bacterium | reverse complement strand
CTGCCGGACCGCGCGCTGCTCGGCCCGCTCGCGGAGGCAGCGGCGCTCGAGCACACGGGCGGCCGGGTCCGCCGGGCCGGGTTCGTCCCGCAGGTCGGCCCGGGCATCACCGCGCTGGAGGAGCGGCTGGCCGCTGCGCCGTTCGACGCGCCCGAGCAGCCCGACCTCGACCGGCTGCGGCTGGCCCACAAGGAGGTCGCCGCAGCCGTGGCGACCGGGCGGCTGCTCCAGCTGCCGGACGGCGTCCTGCTGCTGCCGGACGCGCCCGCTCGGGCGATGCGCCTGCTCGCCGCGCTGCCGCAGCCGTTCACGGCGAGCGCGGCGCGGCAGGCGCTGGGGACCACGCGTCGCGTCGCGATCCCGTTGCTGGAGCACCTGGACGGGCGGGGCTGGACCCGTCGGGTGGACGGCTCCCTGCGAGAGGTGGTGCGGTAGGGGCATGCCGCAGCAGGTACGAGCCGTCGTCGCCCGCGCCAAGGGCGCACCCGTCACCGTCGAGACGATCGTGGTCCCCGACCCCGGTCCGGGCGAGGCCGTCGTGAGGGTGCAGGCGTGCGGCGTCTGCCACACAGACCTGCACTACCGCGAGGGCGGCATCAACGACGCGTTCCCGTTCCTGCTCGGCCACGAGGCCGCGGGCGTCGTCGAAGCCGTGGGCGAGGGCGTGACCTCCGTCGCGCCCGGCGACTTCGTCGTCCTCAACTGGCGCGCCGTCTGCGGCGACTGCCGGGCCTGCCGGCGCGGCCGCCCCTGGTACTGCTTCAGCACGTTCAACGCCACGCAGCCGATGACGCTCGAGGACGGCACGCCGCTGTCGCCGGCCCTGGGCATCGGCGCCTTCGCCGAGAAGACGCTCGTGCACGCCGGGCAGTGCACGAAGGTGCCGCAGGCGGACCCGGCCGCGGCCGGCCTCATCGGCTGCGGCGTCATGGCCGGCTTCGGTGCCGCCGTCAACACGGCGCCGGTCGTCAAGGGCGACACCGTCGCCGTCATCGGCTGCGGAGGCGTCGGCAACGCCGCCATCGCCGGCGCGGTGTACGCCGGTGCCCGTCAGGTGATCGCCGTCGACCTCGACCCGCGCAAGCTCGAGTGGGCGAGGGGCTTCGGCGCGACCCACACGGTCGATGCGCACGGCGACGTCGTGCAGCAGCTGCGTGACCTGACCGGCGGCTTCGGCCCGGACGTGGTCATCGAGGCGGTGGGCCGGCCGGAGACGTACCGGCAGGCGTTCGACGCGCGCGACCTGGCCGGCACCGTCGTCCTCGTCGGCGTACCGAACCCGACCATGACCCTCGAGCTGCCGCTCATCGACGTGTTCGGCCGCGGGGGCGCGCTGAAGTCGTCCTGGTACGGCGACTGCCTGCCCTCGCGCGACTTCCCGCTGCTCGTCGACCTGTGGCAGCAGGGCCGGCTCGACCTCGACGCCTTCGTGAGCGAGCGGATCGCCCTGGACGAGGTGGAGGAGGCGTTCGCGAAGATGGAGCGCGGCGAGGTCCTCCGCTCGGTCGTGGTCCTGTGACCACGCGGATCGAGCACCTCACGACGTCCGGCGTCTTCTCGCTGGACGGCCAGGACTTCGACGTCGACAACAACGTCTGGCTCGTCGGCGACGACGAGGAGGTGCTCGTCGTGGACGCCCCGCACCTGCTGCAGCCGATCCTCGACGCCGTCGCCGGCCGGAGGGTCGTCGCCGTCGTCTGCACGCACGGGCACAACGACCACGTCACCGTCGCGCCCGAGCTCGCCGCCGCCACGGGAGCGCCCGTCCTGCTCCACCCGGCCGACCGGGTGCTGTGGGACATGACCCACCCAGGGGTCAACCCCTCGCCGCTCGCCGACGGGCAGCGGCTGACCGTCGCCGGCACGGAGCTCACGGTGCTGCACACGCCCGGCCACGCGCCGGGCGCGGTCTGCCTGCACGCGCCCGAGCTGGGTGTGCTGCTGTCCGGCGACACCCTGTTCAAGGGCGGGCCCGGCGCGACCGGACGTTCGTACAGCGACTTCCCGACGATCCTCGACTCGCTGCGCGAGCGCGTCCTGACGCTGCCGCCGCAGACGCGGGTGCTCCCTGGCCACGGCGACGAGACCACCGTCGGCGCCGAGGCGGCCGACTACGACGCGTGGGTCAGCCGCGGGCACTGATCCGCCGTACGCTCCGAGCATGACGGCCGCGCTGCTCGACACGTTCGGCCGCGCGGCCACCGACCTGCGGGTGTCGCTGACCGACAAGTGCAACCTGCGCTGCACCTACTGCATGCCGGCCGAGGGCCTGCCGTGGCTGCCGTCCGACGAGCTGCTGAGCGACGACGAGCTGGTACGGCTCGTCTCGGTCGCGGCATCGCTCGGCGTCCGCACGGTCCGCCTCACCGGCGGCGAGCCCCTCATCCGGCCCGGTCTGCCCGGGCTGGTCGCCCGGCTCGCGGAGCTGGTCGACCTGTCCCTGACGACGAACGGGCTGGGGCTGACCAGGCTCGCGCAGCCGTTGCGCGACGCGGGCCTGCGCCGGGTCAACGTCAGTCTCGACACGCTGCGGCCGGACCGGTTCCTCGCCCTCACCCGCCGCGACCGGCTGGCCGACGTGCTGGCCGGCCTCGCCGCTGCCAAGGCGGCCGGGCTGGAGCCGGTGAAGGTCAACACGGTCCTCATGCGCGACGTCAACGACGACGAGGCCGGCGAGCTGCTCGACTGGTCGCTGGCGCACGGGTACGAGCTGCGCTTCATCGAGCAGATGCCGCTGGATCCGCAGCACTCGTGGGACCGCGGCCAGATGGTGACCGCCGAGGAGGTTCTGGAGCGGCTCTCCGCCCGGCACACGCTGACGGTCGACCCGAGCCGCGGCAGCGCTCCCGCCGAGGTGTGGCTCGTCGACGGCGGACCCGCTCGGGTGGGGGTGGTCGGGTCCGTGACGCGGCCGTTCTGCGGTACCTGCGACCGGATCCGGCTCACGGCCGACGGGCAGCTGCGCACGTGCCTGTTCGCCCGCGACGAGTTCGACCTGCGCACGGCGCTGCGCGCCGGCGAGACCGACGAGGAGCTCGCGGCGCGGATGTCCAGCGCGGTGCTCGGCAAGAAGGCGGGCCACGGGATCGACGACCCGTCGTTCCTGCAGCCGGACCGGCCGATGTCCGCCATCGGTGGCTGAGCCGTACGACGCCGTCGTCCTCGCCGGCGGCGCGGCCCGTCGCCTCGGCGGCGCGGACAAGCCCGCGCTGCTGGTCGGCGAGGTCTCGCTGCTCGACCGGGTCCTCGCCGCTGTCGACGACGCCGAGCGGACCGTCTGCGTCGGGCCGGAACGGCCGACCGCTCGCGCGGTGCAGTGGGTACGGGAGGAGCCTGTGGGCGGCGGGCCGGTCGCCGCGCTCGCCGCCGCGCTGCCGCACGTCAGCTCGCCGCTGGTCGGCGTCCTCGCGGCCGACCTGCCCTTCCTCGCCGCGGCGACCGTCCGGCTGCTGCGCGACGCGGTCGAGCAGGACGGCGCCCTGCTCGTGGACGCGGGCGGCCGCGATCAGCTGCTCGTCGGCGTCTGGCGGACGTCGGCGCTGCGCGCGGTGCTGCCCGCCGACCCGTTCGGCGCGCGCCTCGGGCAGGTGCTCGACCAGCTCTCCGCCGCGCGGGTGTCCGTACCCGCCGCACCGGGCACGCTCCCGGCCTGGTTCGACTGCGACACCGAGGACGACCTGACGACGGCGAGGGGGAGCGCGTGAGCCGGCTGGACGAGTGGGCGCAGGCGGTCGCCGACGAGCTGGGCGTGGCGCGGCCGGACACGCGCGAGGTGCTCGATCTCGCGCGCGACGTCGCGCACGGCGTGGAGCGGCCGGCCGCCCCGCTGACGACGTGGCTCGCCGGGATGGCCGTGGCAGGCGGCGCGGACCCGGTCGACGTTGGCGCGCGGATCCGCGCGCTCGCCGCGGCGTGGGAGTCGTGACCGGCTGGGCCGACGCGCGCCGCACCGCGCATGCCGCGGGCCGGCCGCTGCCGCCGGTGGCCGTGCCCTTCGCGGATTCGCTCGGCTGCGCGCTCGCCGACCCGCTGTGGGCGCTCGCTCCGCTGCCCGCCTTCGACACCGCGGCGATGGACGGCTGGGCTGTGCGCGGCGCGGGTCCCTGGCGCGTCGTCGGGCGGGTCCTCGCTGGCGGAGCCGCCGCTGCACCGCTGCAGGACAGGCAGGCCGTGGAGGTGGCGACCGGCGCGCAGACGCCGCTGGGCACGGACGCGGTGCTGCCGTACGAGCACGGCGCCGTCGTCGGCGTCGAGCTGGTCGGCGAGGTGCAGCCGGGCCGGCACGTGCGGCGGGCCGGCGAGGAGTGCCCGGCCC
>JAODNS010000208.1 GCA_025465145.1 Frankiales bacterium | reverse complement strand
GCGCTGCGGTCATGGGGCGACGGTGCCATCCCCGCCGGCCGGTCGCCCGCCGCCGTCCACAGCCGACGTGCCTCGTGCACAGCCCGCTCAGCCAGAACGCAGCGAGGGCGGCGCCCCGTTGCCGGGTGCGCCGCCCTCGCGGCCGTACGAGAAGAACTAGGCCTTGCCGAGGATCCGGTTCATCTTGGTGCCGCAGACGGGGCAGAGGCCCTGGGCCATGCGGCGACCGGAGTCGCTGACCTTGATCTCGCCGTCGAAGTCGCGCTTCTCCTTGCACTTCACGCAGTATCCGTTGTAGCTCTCGGCCACGGGGTCCTCCAGGTCGGTCTCGACGGGGGCTTGCCCCGGTTGCGCCCAGCCGATTGCCGGCGCAGCGTTCGCGTCAGCCTAGCGTCCGTACGCCTGAGCGTGCCGATTCCACGCCTGGGCGTGGCGCGGGCGGGACGAAGCCGGCTGCGAGCGGCAGGGCGAACGTGAACACCGATCCGACGCCGAGGGTGGAGCGGCAGGACAGTTCGGCGCCCATCGCGGTGGCGAGCTCGCGGGCGATGTAGAGGCCGAGGCCCGTGCCGCCGGTGGTCATCCGCATCGAGTCCTCGACCCGGTGGAACTTGTCGAAGACCCGCTCGAGCTGGTCGGCGGGGATGCCCCGGCCGTGGTCCTCGACCTCGACCCGCGCGGCTGTCGAGCCGATGTCGAGGCGCACCTTCACGGGCGTTCCGGGGGCGGAGTACTTCAGCGCGTTCCCCACCAGGTTGGTGAGCACCTGCACCGTGCGCATCGGGTCGCACGCGGCCTGCACCGGCTCATCGGGGGCGACCACCGTGATCCGCGCGCCGTCGTCGCCGAAGTCGCCGCAGGCCCGACGCACCAGCTGCCCGAGGTCGGCCGTACCCATCTCCACCTGCGCCTTGGCGGTGCCCTCGGTGGCGGAGATGCGCGACGCGAGCAGCAGGTCCTCGACCAGCCGGGCCAGGTGCTCGGTCCGGCTGCTGATGACCTCGAGGCACTCGGCCCGCTTCTCCGGCGTCATCGACTCGCCGCGGCGGCGAAGCAGGTCGGCGTACCCCTTGATCGGTGTGATCGGCGTGCGCAGCTCGTGCGACACGGTCGCGATGAAGTCGGCCTTGAGCCGCTCGACGTTCCGCTCGCGCGTCACGTCGTGGACGATCACGACGTCCCGCTGCAGCGTGCCGTCCTCGTCGAAGGCGCCGGCGTGGGCGCAGCGGACGACCCGCTGCTCGCCGTCGTCGCGCAGGACGATGAGCTCGACCGTGGCGCGCGGCTCGCCCGGGGTGAGCAGCGTCCGGCCCGCGGCGAAGGGGTCCACGGGAGCGCCGTCGGGGCGGGTGGTCGCGACGAGCTGCCCGAGCGGGCGGCCCAGCGCGGCCAGCTCGGCGCGGCCGGTCAGCAGCTCGAGCGCGGGGCTCCAGAGCAGGACGCGGCCCTCGCCGTCGAGCACGAGGATGCCGTCCGAGGACTGGTCGACGACCGCCTTGAGCTTGCTCGTCTCCTCCGTCAGCCGCTGCACGTGCGCGGCGCCCCGCAGGGCGACGGCAAGCGCGCTGGCGAGCGGGGTGAGCAACGTCAGCTCACGACGCCCGAGCGCCTGGTGCCGGTCGCGGGTGGCGAGGACGACAGCGCCCAGCCGGCGGCCTTCCGCCTCGAGCGGGGCGATGACGGCGCGCGCCCAGCCGGCGGGCAGCTGGTCGGTGACCGCGAGGGCGCCGTCCTGCGCGGCGCGCAGCAGGAGGACCTGCTCGGCTTCGGTGGCCGGGCCGCGGCCGAAGCCGTGCTCGCGGTCGTCGAACACGGTCGTGGGGGAGCTGCCGCCGGGGGTGGCGCTCGCGTCGAGGACGGCGAGCGCGACGTCGGCGCCGTACGCCTGGCGCGTCAGGTCGAGGAAGGCCCCCACCACCTCGTCGGCCTCGAGCCGGCCGGCGAGCACCTGCGATAGCGCGAGCAGCCGCGAGGCCCGCTGGCGCTCCTCGGCCTCCTGGGCGGCGGCGCGGTACGCGAACGTCAGCGCGACCGCGGGCACGACGGTGAACGGGAGCAGCGCGGGGGCCGCGGACGCGACGACGACGCCGGTGCCGCCGAGCGCGACCATGCCGACGGCCATGACACCAGACAGCAGCGCGCCGTCGCGGACCACCTGCCACGCGTCGTCGTCGCCGAGCAGCGCGTACACCCGCGACAGCGCCACGAGGTTCAGCGTCGTGAAGGCGACGGTGGCGACGAGCAGGACGACCACGGTACGGGCGGACAGGCCGGCTCCGGCGCCCGCAAGGGCGTGCACGAGCAGGACGAGGACCGCGGTGGCGAACGCCTGGTTGCTGGCGTTGAAGACGGTCTTGACGAGCTCGCGTCGGCGTACGGCCGAGCACAGGACGCTGGCCGCGACCGGGATGAGCAGCGCGGGGACCGCGGGCAGCAGCAGCACGTCGACCACGACCGCGGCCTCGAAGAGCGTCAGCTCCTCGCTCTCGTCGCCGTGTCGTACCCGTACCGACACCAGGTCACCGGCGACCGTGAGTGCCAGCAGCAGGCCGATCAGGAGGGGACCGTGCGCCCAGTCGTAGCCGAGCGGCGCCACCGGCCCGGACCGGTGCTCCAGCAGCCCGGTGACGAGTTGGGAGGCGCCGCCGAGCAGGGCGAGGGTGACGACGAGGCGGCGCAGTCCAGCCGGCATGCCCTTCCCTCCCTGTCGCGCGGTCCTCCTCGTTCTCGGCAGGTGGGGGCGGTTCCTCTAGCCGAACAGGCCGGCCCAGTTCCGGGCCGCCCACTCGCTGCCGGCCCAGTTCCGGGCCGCCCATTCGCTGTCGGCCCAGTTCCGCGCGGCCCACTCGCTGTCGGCCCAGTTCCGGGCCGCCCAGTTGCGCGCCGCCCAGCCGTCGGTCGCCCAGTTGCGGGCGCTCCAACTGCTGGCCGCCCAGTTGCGGGCGCTCCAGCTGCTCGCAGCGAACTCCGCGTCCGCCCAGTTGCGCGCTGCCCAGTTGCGGGCCGCCCAGTTGCGCGCCGCCCACTCGTCATCGGTGCCGCCGGCCCAGTTGCGCGCCGCCCAGTTGCGGGCCGCCCAGTTCCGGGCCTCGAACGACAGGTCGGACCAGCTGCTGGCCGCCCAGTTGCGGGCCGCGGGCGAGAGCTTCGACCAGCTGCTGGCGGCGAGCGCGGCGTTACCCGCCTCGAGCGCGTCGAGGAACGCGGCCCAGTCGCCGTCGTTGCCGGGGATCCGGTCGCTCTTGCCCTTCTCGTCCTTGTCGTCCTTCTCGTCCTTGTCGTCCTTGCCCTTCGCGCGCAGGGCGTTCGCGAGGTCGAGGCCGCCCGCCCCCGCCCCGCCGCTCGGGGCGGAGACGTCGTACGCGCTGCTGGTGAGCAGGGTCTTGACCGCGTCCGGGCTGAGCTCGGGCCGCTCGGCGAGCAGCGCCGCGACCGCGCCGGACGTGACACCGGCGGCGAACGAGGTGCCGGAGCCGCGGAAGTAGGACTCGCCGATCGCGGCCGTGCCTCCGTACGTCCGGTCGATGGTGCTGCCGCTGACCCGCAGCGACACGAGGTGGGCTCCGGGGGCGACCAGATCCGGCTTCGCGACGCCCTGCGGCGTGCCGCGGCCGGACCAGCCGGCGACGACGTCGTCACCGCGCGCCGCGGTGCCGCTCTCGTCGAGGCCGCCCGTCGTGAGCAGCACCGGGTCGTTGCCGGGGGAGCTGACCTCGTCGGCGACGTTGCCTGACGGGACGACGACCGTGATGCCGCGGCGCCAGAGCGCTTCGAGGGCCGAGGTGAGCGGGTCGACCTGGTACGGCAGCGGGCTGCCCGAGGACAGCGACAGGTTGAGCACGTCGACGCCGCGGCGGTTCGCCACGGCCTGCAGGCCCTTGAGGACGGTCGTCAGATCGGTGCTGCCGTCTGCCTTGGCCACCCGCACGTCCAGCACGTGAGCACCGG
Organism: Frankiales bacterium; assembly: GCA_025465145.1. Classification (GTDB taxonomy): domain Bacteria; phylum Actinomycetota; class Actinomycetes; order Mycobacteriales; family SCTD01; genus RYN-124. Next base: position 220 of record JAODNS010000208.1, on the reverse strand, counting down.
GGGCGACGCCGGTGGTGCGGCCCGCGACGAGGCCGGCGACGAACGTGCCGTGTCCGTACCCGTCGCCTGCGCCGGCGCCGGAGACGTCCACGTGCGTGACGCGGCCGCCGAGCTCGGGCACGTCGGCGACGCCGGGGTCCACGCCGGCGAGGGTGGTGCCGGCGCCCTCGCCGGCGGGGGCGCCGAGCCCGAGGCTGCCGCGCACGGTCGAGGCAGGCCC
>JAODNS010000194.1 GCA_025465145.1 Frankiales bacterium | reverse complement strand
ACCGTCGCGTGCGACAGCAGCTGCGCGACCTGGTCCTTGGGCAGCATCTCGCTGATGAGCACGACGCCGCTGCGCGCTGCCTGCAGCTCGCGCACCAGCTCGGCGGTCTCCGCGGCGATCTCCGGGGTGTCCGGCGCCCCGGCGCACAGCACCAGCTGACCGGGCAGCTCCTTGGCGGCGCGCAGCAGGTGGGCCAGTCCCTTCTGCCGGGTGATGCGCCCCACGAAGACGGCGTACGGCACCGCGGGGTCGACGCCGTAGCGCTCCAGCACGTCGGTGCCGGCGACCGGTGCGTAGGCCGCCGCGTCGATGCCGTTGTAGACGACGTGCACCCGCGCCGGGTCCAGCTCCGGGTAGCTGGCCAGCACGTCGCGCGCCATGCCGTTGCTCACCGCGATGACGGCGTCGGCGGCCAGCACGGCGGTCTTCTCCGCCCAGCTGCTGACGGCGTAGCCGCCGCCGAGCTGCTCGGCCTTCCACGGCCGGTGCGGCTCGAGCGAGTGCGTCGTGACGACGTGCGGGACGCCGTGCAGCAGCGCGGCCAGGTGGCCGGCCATGTCGGCGTACCAGGTGTGCGAGTGCACGACGTCGCAGCGGCTGGTCGCGGCGGCGATGCGCAGGTCGGTGCTCAGCACCTGCAGGGCGGCGTTGGCGCCGGCCAGCTGCGGGTCGGGGTCGTGCGCGGTGGCGCCGTCGGCCGTACCGCCGAAGGAGTGCACGTCGACGTCGGAGCCGGCGGACCGCAGCGCGCGCACCAGGTGCTCGACGTGGACGCCGGCGCCGCCGTACACCTGGTCGGGCCACTCACGTGTCAGCACTCCGATGCGCATGAGTCGGACGCTAGTGCGACAGACTCACCGCATGCGCTCGCCACGGGTCCTCGGGATCGTTCTCGCCGGCGGCGCGGGCAAGCGCCTGGCGCCGCTGACCGACGACCGGGCCAAGCCCGCGGTGCCGTTCGGCGGGATCTACCGGCTGGTCGACTTCGTGCTCTCGAACCTCGTGAACGCCGGCTACCTGCGGATCGTCGTGCTGACTCAGTACAAGTCGCACTCGCTCGACCGGCACATCACCACCACCTGGCGGATGTCCACCCTGCTGGGCAACTACATCACCCCGGTGCCCGCCCAGCAGCGGCTCGGACCGCAGTGGTTCCGCGGCTCGGCCGACGCGATCCACCAGTCGCTGAACCTCGTCTACGACGAGCAGCCCGACCACGTCGTCGTCTTCGGCGCCGACCACGTCTACCGGATGGACCCCCGGCAGATGGTCGAGCAGCACATCGCCTCGGGGGCCGGCGTGACCGTGGCCGGCATCCGGGTGCCGCGCTCGGAGGCGCACGGCTTCGGCGTCATCCAGACCGGCCCTGACGGCCGCAGCATCAAGGCGTTCCTGGAGAAGCCGACGGACCCGCCGGGACTGCCCGACGACCCGACCACCGTGTACGCCTCGATGGGCAACTACGTCTTCTCGACCGAGGCGCTGCTCGAGGCGGTGAAGCTCGACGCGGGCGACGAGGGCTCCGTCCACGACATGGGCGGCAACATCATCCCGATGATGGTCGCCCGCGGCGACGCCCAGGTGTACGACTTCTCCGACAACGAGGTGCCGGGCGCGACGGACCGGGACTGCGGCTACTGGCGCGACGTCGGGACCCTGGACGCCTACTACGACGCGCACATGGACCTGGTGTCGGTCCACCCGATCTTCAACCTCTACAACCGCCAGTGGCCGATCCTCACGACCTCACCGGCGCTGCCTCCGGCGAAGTTCGTCTTCGAGGAGGACGGCCGCACCGGCCGCGCCCTCGACTCGCTGGTGTCGCAGGGCGTCATCGTCTCCGGCGGCATGGTCCGCAAGTCGATCGTGTCGCCCGGCGCCCGCATCCACTCCGGCTCGGAGGTGTCGGCGTCGGTGCTCATGCACAACGTCGACATCGGACGCGGGGCGGTCGTGCGCCGCGCGATCCTGGACAAGAACGTCGTCGTCTGGCCCGGCGCCTCCGTGGGCGTCGACCCCGTCCGCGACCGCGAGCGCGGCTTCACGATCACCGAGAGCGGGATCGTCGTGGTCGGCAAGGGCCAGCAGGTGGTGGTCTAGCCCCAGTCTCAGGCCTTCGCGGTGATCTTCCGCATGTGGTCAGCGGCACGCCGTACCAGCCCGCCATCCGGTGACGCTCGCGTGGCAGGCGGCCTGTGGAGCTGTGGACAGCACCGCTCGTGCGCCCGCCGCGGGAGCAGCCTGCGCGGATGGACCTGGAGCTGGCGCGGTGGCAGGAGCTGGTACGGCGGGCCGGCAGCCCGGCGAAGGCGAAGAGGTGGCTGCGGGACGGCCTCTGGTGGCGCGTGTTCCACGACGTGTACGCGCCGATGGGCGCCGACGACGGCCCGCGACTGCGCGCGCAGGCCCTGCGCGTTGCTCTCCCGCCGGACGTCGCGGCCAGCCACCGCACCGCGCTCTGGCTGCTCGGTCTGGACGTGCTCGGGCCGGTGCTGGACGTGACCGCACCGCGCGGCCGGCGGGTGCAGGCGCGGGCAGGGCTGCGCCCGCACAGCGCGGAGCTGGGGGACGAGGACCTGTGCCTGGTCGAGGGCCTGCTGGTCGTGAGCGCGGCGCGCGCCGTCGTGGACGTGGCCCGCTCGGAGCCGCTCGTCGAGGCCGTCGCCGTGGGGGACGCGGCGCTGAGGTCAGGCGCGGCCACCGAGGCACGGATCGCCGACGTGGTGCGCCGGAGCGGCGGGCTGCGCGGCGTCCTCAGCGCACGGACCTGCCTGGGGCACCTCGAGCCGCGCAGCGAGTCCCCGATGGAGAGCCGGCTGCGCATGCGGTTCGTCCTCGGCGGCGTGCGAGGGCTGGAGGTGCAGAAGGACCTCTACGACGAGCACGGGCACCTCGGGCGCGCAGACGCGTACGTCAAGGGCGTCGTCGTGGAGTACGACGGCCGCGAGGCGCGGCTGGACAAGGCCGTCTTCGTCCGGGAGCGGCGGCGGCAGACCCGCATCGCCGAGTCCGGCTGCGAGATCCGGCGCTTCACGTCCGCCGACGTGTACCAGCGACCGGCGGCTGCCGTCTGTGCCGAGTTGCAGCGCGCGATCCAGCAGGCCGCGGGACGGGACCGCTCGCGCCTGCGCAGCGGCCCGGACACGTTGCGGCCGCCGCGCTGGCGACCGCTGCCGACCCTGGCGTCGCCGCAGTCCGCCGCCGCGTAGCGGCCGAGCGTCACCGTCTGGCGGAGTCGTACGGCGGGTCGCTGACCAGATGCGGAAGATCACCGCAGAGGGGGGTGGGTGGCCAGGGGGCGCCGGCGTCACGCGGGCTTCACCCGCAGCCGCCTACGGTCGACGTCATGCGCCGTCCCGTCGTCCCGCTCCTGCTCGGTCTCGCGCTGCTCACCGGCTGCGGGTCCGACCCGTCGGCCGTCGCCGAGCCCGCACACAGCCAAGCGCCCGCGTCCCCCGCAGCGCCCTTCTCCGGCACGCCGGCCCCGACCATTCAGGGGCTGGAGGTGGAGACCGGCGAGCTGAAGCGCGACCACAAGGACGGGCCGCTGGACTACGGCGCGGTGCCGCCGGTGGGGGGCACGCACAACCCGCGCTGGCTGGCCTGCGACGTCTACGACGAGCCGGTGCCGGACGAGGTTGCTGTCCACTCGCTGGAGCACGGTGCGGTGTGGTTCACCCACGCCCCGGACCTGCCGGACGACCAGGTCGAGCGGCTCGAGGAGCTGGCGAAGCAGAACCGGGAGTACGTGCTGGTGTCCCCGGTCGAGCGCCTGGCCGCGCCGGTCGTTGCTGTCGCCTGGGGCGTCAGCCTGGAGGTGCCGGACGCCGACGACGCGAGGCTCGAGGCGTTCCTCGAGCAGTACGCCGGCGGTGCGCAGGGCGGCGAGCCGGGCGCGCCCTGCCGCGGGGGCGGCGTGTCGCTGCGCGAGGCGCGCGGGCTGGTCGGCGGTGGCACCAGCGCCTGAGCGGGCTTACGCGGGCTGGCGCAGCCGGGAGGTCAGCGTCGACGGGTCCATCTGCACGGCCTCGGTCGTGCGGACCCAGCGGGCGAGCGTCGCGGCCAGGCGGGCCGGCTCGGTGAGGTGCGGGAAGTGGCCGCTCTGCTCGAAGACCTCGAGGGTCGTGCCGGGCACCGTGGCGGCCAGCTCCTCGCCGTGCGAGACCGGGATGATGGCGTCCTTGCGGCCCCACACGACGAACAGCGGCAGGTCGGCGGCGAGGTAGAGCCGGTCCCGGGCGTCGACGCGCTGGCCGGCCGGGTCGAGCACGCTGCGGGCCGTGTGCACGAACGCCTCGCGGGTCTCCCGGTCCCCGAGCGAGCCGAAGCTGACCAGGCACTCCGCGAGTCCGGCAGGAAGGGTGACGCGCGCCTTGTCCAGCAGGCCGGCGACCTTGCCGGCAGCGGCGCGGACGTAGGAGCCGGCCAGCAGGGGCAGCACCAGCTCGGCGCCGGGCAGGGTGGCAGCGCGCAGGAAGATGCTGACCTCGCGACCGAGCCCGCCGGCGTTGACCAGCGCCAGGCGCTCCACCCGCTCCGGGAACTGGTAGGCGAACTGCAGCGCGATGCCGCCGCCCAGGGAGTGGCCGACCAGCGAGACACGGTCGTGCCCGAGCGCGGCCAGCAGGTCGCGGATGCCGCACGCGTGCGCCCCGAGGGAGTAGTCGCCGCGCGGCTTGGCCGAGGAGCCGTGGCCCAGCAGGTCGGGGGCGATGACGTGGCAGGTCTCGCCGAGGTCGGTCATCACCTTCTCCCACTGCGCGGCGCGGGAGGCGATGCCGTGCACGAGCACGACGACGGGACCTCCGGAGTCGGCGCCGGACTCGGCGTAGGACACCGCGTTGCCGTGCACGGGGAGCTCGGACCAGGTGACGTCAGCCATGGCCCCAGGGTGCGTGCCACTGTCATGCACCGCAAGGGCTCCACCGTGTGAGGCGAGTCGCTCTTGACACGGCACCGCAACGGGCAAGACTGTTACCGGCGGTAACACCTACCGACCGGGACGACCCAGGAGCGCCGCATGACCGGCTTCACCCTCGAGCTCAACGAGGACCAGACCACTCTCCAGAAGTGGCTGCACGAGTTCTCCGAGAACGTCATCCGCCCCGCGGCGTCCGAGTGGGACGAGCGGGAGGAGACCCCCTGGCCGATCATCCAGGAGGCGGCCAAGGCCGGCATCTACTCCCTGGACTTCTTCGCCAGCAGCTGGGCCGACGAGACCGGCATCAGCCTCCCCATCACGATGGAGGAGCTGTTCTGGGGTGATGCGGGCATCGGCCTGTCGATCGTCGGCACGACGCTCGGCGTCGCCGGCATCCTGTCCAACGGCACGCTCGACCAGATCGGCGAGTGGGTGCCGCAGTGCTTCGGCGACGAGAACGACGTCAAGCTCGCGGCCCTCGCCGTGTCCGAGCCGAACGCCGGCTCCGACGTCAGCAGCATGAAGACCACGGCCGTCTACGACGAGGCCAAGGACCAGTGGACGCTCAACGGCGTCAAGACCTGGATCACCAACGGCGGCATCGCCGACGTGCACGTCGTCGTCGCTGCGGTCGACCCGGCGCTCAAGGCGCGCGGCCAGGCGTCCTTCGTCGTCGGCCCGGACTTCAAGGGCAAGGGCCTGTCGCAGGGCCAGAAGTTCAAGAAGCACGGCATCCGGGCCAGCCACACCAGCGAGGTCATCCTTGACAACCTCGTGCTGCCGGGCAGCGCGCTGCTGGGCGAGAAGAGCAAGCTGGACGAGCGGCTGGCCCGCGCCCGCGAGCGCGCGGCCGCCCTGGCCCGCGGCGAGAAGCTCGAGCGCACCCGCGTCAAGGGCGGCCAGGCCGCCATGGCCACCTTCGAGGCGTCTCGCCCGGCCGTCGGCGCGCAGGCCGTCGGCATCGCCCGCGCCGCCTACGAGTACGCGCTGGAGTACGCCAAGACGCGCGAGCAGTTCGGTCGCCCGATCGTGGAGAACCAGGGCATCGCGTTCATGCTCGCCGACATGAAGACCAAGCTCGACGCGAGCCGCCTGCTCGTCTGGCGGGCGGCGTGGATGGGCAAGAACAACCAGCCCTTCACCGCGGGCGAGGGCTCGATGAGCAAGCTGTTCGCCGGTGAGACCGCCGTCGAGGTGACCGAGAAGGCCATCCAGATCCTTGGCGGCAACGGCTACACCCGCGAGTACCCGGTGGAGCGCTGGCACCGCGACGCGAAGATCTACACGATCTTCGAGGGCACCAGCGAGATCCAGCGCCTGATCATCAGCCGGGCGATCTCCGGGATCCAGATCCCCTGATGACGCTGCCCTTGCCCGACCGGTCGGCGCGTCGGGAGGTCCTCCTCGACGCCGCCGACCGGATCGTGCAGCGCGACGGGCCTGCCGTCTCGATGGCCTCCATCGCCGCCGAGGCCGGGATCACCAAGCCCATCCTGTACCGGCACTTCGGCGACAAGGGCGGCCTGTACGCGGCGCTCGCCGAGCGGCACACCGACCGGCTGCTGGGGACCCTGCGCGAGCAGCTGAACGCGCCGGGCACCGCTCGCGAACGGGTCGAGCGGACGGTGGACGCGTACCTGCGGGTGATCGAGGCGGAGCCGCAGGTCTACCGGTTCCTCGTGCACTCCGGCGACGCGCACGGCCAGGTGCTGTCCTTCCTCAACCGGCTCTCCGCGCTGCTCGCGATCGGCGTCGCGGCGGAGCTGGGCCTGCAGCGGGGCTCGCTGCGCGCCGAGGTCTGGGCGCGCGGGATCGTCGGCATGGTGCAGCGGGCGGGCGACTGGTGGGTTGACGCCCCCGGCCCCACCCGCGCGGAGGTCGGCCGGGAGCTGACCCAGCTGCTGTGGGGCGCGTACGCCGCTGCAGCGGGTGCGCAACACTAGGGACGTGCGCTGGACTCGACGGCGGGTGGTGCTGGCCTCGTTGGCCGGGCTCGTCGCTGTCGCCGCCGTCGCCGCGCCGCTGGCCGAGGCGATCGCCCCGGTGCGGCAGGGCACCGACACCCGGGTCGTGCTCCCGTCGGGGCGTGCGTACGTCCTCCACACGCCGCCGCAGCTGCGCGCGCACCCCGGCCTGGCGGAGGGCCGTCCGGTGCTGCTGTTCCTCGCCGGCCTCGGCGTCGGCGTCGCCGAGTCCGCGCGCAGCACCGGCTTCAACCGGCTGAGCGATCGCGACGGCCGGCTGGTGGCGTACGCGGAGGGCATCCGCGGCTCGTTCAACGCCGGCCTGTGCTGCGGTGACGCGGCGGCCACGGAGGTGGACGACATGGCCTTCCTCAGCGCGGTCGTCAGCAACCTGAAGATGCGCGGCGCCGGCCGGATCGCGGCGGTCGGGTTCTCGAACGGCGGGATGATGGCGTTCCGGCTCGCGTGCGAGCGGCCGGAGCTGGTCGACGCCGTCGGCTCGATGAGCGGCACGCTGGAGATCCCGCGCTGCCGGGGGCCGGTGCGCGCGCTGGTCCTCAACGGCGAGCTGGACAGGGTGGTGCCGCCAGGCGGCCTGCGCTACTCCAGCCGTCTGAAGTGCTTCCTGCGCGACGTCCGGACGATCCCGGGAGCAGCACCGGGCAGCGCCATCACCATCAAGCAGCTGGCGGGCGTGCCGCACCGGTGGACCCAGTCGAAGGATCCGGTGGACGCGACCCAGGAGTTCTGGCAGTTCGCCGGGCTCGCGGCCTAGAGGTCCTTCAGCGCGTCCCGCAGCTCGCTGTCCCAGAACCGGAAGAAGCCGTCCTGGTCCGGGCCGATCTGCGAGATGTACAGCTCGTCGAAGCCGGCGTCGGCGTACTCCTTGATGCTCTTCACGAAGTCGACGACGTCCGGCCCGTGCGCCAGCCCCTCGACCGCCGCCTCCGGCGTGACGAGCTCGCTCACCTGCATGAAGTGCTTCGGGCTCGGCAGCACCTGCGCGGCCTCGCCCGGGATGGCCTGGTTCGGCCACAGCCGGTGGACGGTCTTCTTCGCCTCGTCCTTGGTCGGCGCCCAGCACACCTTCACGCCCGCCTGGGTGGGGCCCTTGCCGCCGCTGGAGCGGTAGAGCTCGACGAGCTCGACGGCCGGCGCGACGTTCATGTAGCCGTCGCCGATCCGCGCCGCCAGCTCGGTCGCCTTCGGACCGAACCCGGACATCAGCACCGGCACGCCCTGCTCCGGCAGCGTGTAGATCTGCGCGGTGTCCACCGTGTAGTGCCGTCCGCGGTGCCGGACGACCTCCCCGGACCACAGCGCCCGCATGACCTCGACGGCCTCCTCGAGCATCTCGATCCGGATGTCGGCCGTGGGCCAGGCGTCGCCGAAGATGTGCTCGTTCAGCGCCTCGCCGCTGCCGACCCCCAGCCCGAACCGGCCGCCGAACATCACCTGGACCGTCGCCGCCGCCTGCGCGATGACGGCCGGGTGGATCCGGACGGTGGGAGCCGTGACGGCGGTGTAGCAGCGGACCCGCTCGGTCCGCTCCGCGATCGCGCCCAGGACAGACCACACGAACGGCGACTGGCCCTGCTCGTCGTTCCAGGGGTGGTAGTGGTCGGAGATCCAGAGCGCCTCGAAGCCGGCCTCCTCGGCCCGGACCGCCTGGTCGACCAGCCCGAAGGGCAGGTGCTCCTCGCTGGACAGGAAGTAGCCGAACGTCGCCATGGCTCGCCGCCTACCCCGCCCGGCGCCGCTGACGCTCTCCGCTAGCCTTCGGCGCTCGCCCCCGGGCCTTCGGGTCCGATCGAGCGGTACGTCACATCGCCGCGGGGCACAGAACGGCGATGCCGCGCGTTGTCCCCGCGCCGGACACGACAAGAGAGGGCCCAAGACCATGGCCACCGACTATGACCAGCCCCGCCGCTCCGACGCCGACGAGAGCGCCGAGGACAGCCTCGAGGAGCTGAAGGCCCGCCGCGCCGAGGCGCAGTCCAGCAGCGTCGACGTCGACGAGGCGGACCTCAACGAGGCGCTCGAGCTCCCCGGCGCGGATCTGTCCGGCGAGGAGCTGACCGTGCGCGTCCTGCCCAAGCAGAGCGACGAGTTCACCTGCTCCAGCTGCTTTCTCGTGCACCACCGCAGCCAGCTCGCCTCCGACAAGGGCGGCCGGCTCACCTGCCGCGAGTGCGCGTAGGCGCTCCGAGATGAGCGGTGAGGTCGAGCGGCGCGACGAGCTCGGAGCGGTCGTCGCCCGGCTGTCGGCCGACGACGTCGACCGGCGCGAGCGCGGCCGGCTGCTGGCCCGGCTGACCGCGCTGCTGGGCGGCGGCCTGCGGGCCGCCGGCAGCCGGTCGGCCTTCAGCGGGCAGTGGCTCAGCGACCTGATCACCGAGTACGCCCCGCACGTCCCCGTCCGCGACCTGCTGACCCTCCGCGACCACCACGGCGGACTGTCCGGCGACGACCTGGCCGAGGCGCTGGTCTCCGC
>JAODNS010000157.1 GCA_025465145.1 Frankiales bacterium | reverse complement strand
CGCGGCCGCCGCGCCGTTCGCCGCCGCCTCCGGCCGCCCGGTGCTGCCGGCCATGGAGCTCATCTCGACGATCGCGCAGCGCGCAGCCGGTCCCGACCGGATGTACAGCACGTACATCCCGGATGCGGACGTGGCGCGGTACCTCGCCGAGGCGCGCAAGGTGAAGGCGCTGGTCATCCTCGACCTGCAGCCGGGCCGGGCCGACTTCCTCGACCAGGCGAAGCACTTCGAGAAGTTCCTCGCCGAGCCCGACGTGGGGCTCGCCATCGACCCGGAGTGGAAGCTCACGCCGACGCAGAAGCCGCTCGGGCAGATCGGCGCCACGGACGCGGCCAGCATCAACCGCCTGTCCGCGTGGCTGGCGAAGCTGACGCAGGACCGCGGCCTGCCGGAGAAGCTGTTCATGGTCCACCAGTTCCGGGCGTTCCAGATCCCGGACCGGGACGAGGTCGTGGCGCGGCCAGGGCTCGCCACCGTGCTGCACGCGGACGGCTTCGGGACCCAGCGGGTCAAGAAGCAGGTCTACGACGTGCTGTCGTACAAGACCGGGCCGATCCACAACGCGCTGAAGCTGTTCATCGACGAGGACACGAACATGATGACGCCGGCCGAGGCGATGGCGGTCCGCCCGCGCCCGGAGCTGATCACCTACCAGTAGTAGCGCGCCGGCGGCTACAGCGCGGGCGTGGCGTCCGGCGAGTACGCGTCGCGGCTGTACCGCGCCACCGCGGACCACATCAGCCAGCCAGGGATGCCGTTCGCCCGCGTCCCGGCGATCTGCTCGCGCACCTTGGCCGGCGTGTACCGCCCCTTGTAGTTCTCGTCCTGCAGCCACGGCACGACGACGCAGTTGGTGCCCTTGACCGCCTTCGCCCAGTCGACCAGCGACCGCTGCACGATCTGCTGCGCGCCGATGTAGGTGTCGGCCACGCCGTACTCGCCCGGGTTCCAGTGCGACGGGTACTCCATCGGGATCACCACGTCGAGGTGCTTGGCCATCTTCGGGATGTCCTGCGCCGTCGACTTCGAGCGGGTCGCCGCCTGCGCGAACGCGGCCGCACCGAGCGAGCCGCCCAGCGGCCGCACCAGCGCCTGCGCCTCGGCGAGGAACGACGCGATGCTGTCGCGCGGATCGCCCTTCAGCCCGGGGAACCGCATCCCCTGGATCTTGCCGTCCGGCCGTCGGATGTAGTCGTAGACGACGTCGTCGAAGCCGCCCTGGACCGCCTCGACGGCGAGGTCGTGGTTGTACTTGCGCACCTCGGGGTTGGCGAAGTTCGTGAAGCCGTGCTTGTTGTAGCCGTACAGGTACTTCGAGCCGTCCGGGTTCTGGATGTACCAGTCCTTCTTGCCGTGCGCGACCGCGTAGTCGGCGAGCTTCGGGTCGTTGAACGCGACGATCCGGCCGATGACGCGCACGCCCAGCTCGTGCAGCTCGTCGGTGACCTTGGGCAGCTCGTAGTACGAGAACGTCGCCTTCGCCTGCTGCGCCAGCGGCACCTTGGACGAGTAGTTGATGACCCCGTCCTCGTCCTTGATGTCGAGCTGGACGGCGTTGATCCGCTTCTCCTTGATGAGCTGGAGAACGGGGTTGCGCAGCTTCGAGTAGTCCCAGGCCGCGCCGGTCATGTGCACGGCGCGGATGTTCGTCGGGTACGCGGTCGGCACGGTCACGAGCTGCTCGGCGGTGTTGCCCGCGGCGTCGGTGGCCACGACCTTCGCGCCCGCGGGCGGGGTCTTGTAGAGCACGGTGAACGAGGTGCCGTTCTGCTTCAGGTCACCGCCGTCGGCGGCGAGCTTCGCGCCCTTCTCGACGGTGCCCGTGACGGTGACGGCGTCCTTGATCTTCACCGGCTTGTCGGGCGCCTTCACCGTCAGCGCCGGCGGCGTGCTGTCGACGGTGAACGTGCGCTTCACCGTCGCGCTGCCGAGGAACGGCTTCGGCGCGGTGACCTCGAGCTCGTGCTTGCCCTCGGGCAGGCCGGCGAGGCTGACGACGCCGTCGCGGATGTCCGCGGGCTTGCCGTCGACGGTGGCCTTGACCTTCTTCGCGTCGACGCCGTCCGGCACCACCTTCACGGACGCCGCCTTCGCCCCGACGACGGCGCCGTCGGACAGCCCGCTCAGCGACAGGGATCCGCCGGTCTTGGCGAGGGCGGTCGGCACGCCGACGGCCAGGGCGGCCACCACCGCTATCGGGACGAGCACGGCAGGGCGACGCAGGCGGGACACGGTGCGGGAGGGCCTTCCGGGCAGCAGCGAGTGGTAGCAACGAGACGTTCCCAGAACCCCTGCAGACGAGGAGGAACGGCGCGTGCGCGCACCGTACCGCCGCACCACCGCTCTGGCCGCTGCACTCGCCGTGGTGTCCCTGACGAGTGCCGCGTGCGGCGGCAGCGGAGCCCCCGCAGCGGCGCCGTCGCGGTCCGCGGCGGCATCTTCCGCGTCCGCCTCGCCCTCCCCCGCGGCGGACCCCGCAGCGGTGAAGGCGAACGAGCTCGGTCAGATCCCGGTGCTCATGTACCACCAGCTCGTCGCCCAGCCGCGCGGCGTCTACGACCAGACACCGGCGCAGTACAAGGCCGAGCTGGAGAGCGTGTACGCGCACGGGTTCCGCACGGTCACGGCCGCTGCGCTCGTCGCCGGCAAGATCGACCTGCCCGCCGGGCAGAAGCCGGTGGTCCTCACCTTCGACGACTCGACGGTGTCGCAGTACGGCGAGCTGCCGGACGGCAGCGTCGACCCGAGCAGCGCGGTCGGCATCCTGCTCGCGGTCGCGAACAAGCACGGGGACGACTCCCCGGTGGCGACCTTCTACGTCAACGCCGACCCGTTCGCGGGCAAGGACGCGTACCTGGCGAAGCTGGTGGCGCTCGGCATGGAGCTCGGCGACCACACCGCCAGCCACGCCAACCTCAAGCAGCTCGACGACGCCGGCGTGCAGCGCGAGCTGCGCGAGGGGCTGGCCGTCATCACGAAGGCCGCGCCGGACGCCGTGGTCACGACCATGGCGCTGCCCCTCGGCGTCCGGCCGCGCAACAAGGCGCTCGCCGCCAAGGGCAGCGGCTACAGCTTCGCGGGTGTCATGGCGGTCGGCAGCAACCCGGCCCCCTCGCCGTACAGCGCGAGGTTCAACCCGATGTACGTGCCGCGCATCCGGTCCGGCCTGCGGACCGGCGACCAGGCCTTCACGTCCACCGACTGGTTGCCCCAGCTGTACTCGGGCAAGGTGTCCCCGTACGTCAGCGACGGCGACCCGGACCTCGTGTCCTTCCCGAGGTCCGCCGCCGGACGGCTGAACCCCCGCTTCGCGAGCTCGGCTCGCCCGTACTGAGGACGTCCCCTGATGGAGTTCCGCAACCTGGGCCGCAGCGGCCTGAAGATCAGCGAGATCTCGTACGGCAACTGGCTGACGCACGGCTCGCAGGTCGAGGCCGACCAGGCAACTGCGTGCGTGCGCGAGGCGCTCGACGTCGGCATCACGACGTTCGACACGGCCGACGTCTACGCGCAGACCAAGGCGGAGTCGGTCCTCGGCGAGGCGCTCAAGGGCGTGCGGCGCGAGTCGTACGAGCTGTTCACCAAGGTCTACTGGCCGACCGGACCCGGGAGGAACGACCGCGGCCTGTCCCGCAAGCACATCCTCGAGTCGTGCAACGCGTCGCTGAAGCGGCTGCAGACCGACCACGTCGACCTGTACCAGGCGCACCGGTTCGACTACGAGACGCCGCTCGAGGAGACCCTGCGCGCGTTTGATGACCTCGTGCGCGCCGGCAAGGTGATGTACGTCGGCGTCAGCGAGTGGCGCGCGTCGCAGATCGCC
>JAODNS010000137.1 GCA_025465145.1 Frankiales bacterium | reverse complement strand
CGGACCTGTTCCGCGAGTACGAGCTGCGCCCACCCAAGGGCATCCTGCTCTACGGCCCGCCCGGCTGCGGGAAGACGCTGATCGCCAAGGCGGTGGCCAACTCGCTGGCGAAGAAGGTCGCCGCCGTCACCGGCAAGCCTGACGGGCGCGCGTACTTCCTCAACATCAAGGGCCCGGAGCTGCTCAACAAGTACGTCGGGGAGACCGAGCGGCACATCCGGTTGATCTTCCAGCGGGCCCGCGAGAAGGCATCCGAGGGCACCCCCGTCATCGTCTTCTTCGACGAGATGGACTCGATCTTCCGCACCCGCGGCTCCGGCGTCAGCTCGGACGTGGAGACGACGATCGTGCCCCAGCTGCTCAGCGAGATCGACGGCGTCGAGACCCTCGAGAACGTCGTCGTCATCGGCGCGTCCAACCGCGAGGACATGATCGACCCGGCCATCCTGCGGCCCGGCCGGCTCGACGTGAAGATCAAGATCGAGCGCCCCGACGCGGAGGCGGCCAAGGACATCTTCGGCAAGTACATCCTCGTCGACCTGCCGCTGCACGCCGACGACCTGGCCGAGCACGGGGGAAGCCGCGAGGCGACCGTCGCCGCGATGATCCAGCGCACCGTGGAGCGGATCTACACCGAGGAGGAGGAGAACCGCTTCCTCGAGGTGACGTACGCCAACGGCGACAAGGAGGTCCTCTACTTCAAGGACTTCAACTCCGGCGCCATGATCGAGAACATCGTCGCGCGGGCCAAGAAGATGGCCATCAAGGACTTCCTCGAGACCGGCGGCAAGGGCCTGCGCCTGCAGCACCTGATGACCGCCTGCATCGACGAGTTCAAGGAGAACGAGGACCTGCCCAACACGACGAACCCCGATGACTGGGCCCGCATCTCGGGCAAGAAGGGGGAGCGGATCGTCTACATCCGCACCCTCGTCACCAGCACGAAGGGGTCGGAGACCGGGCGCTCGATCGACACGGTCGCGAACACCGGCCAGTATCTGTAGCTGCGAGCGGACCAGGGCCGGGGCCTGCGCCGTCGTGTCCGCAGCCCGACCTGGTCGTTCCGGCTGCGAGATGATCGTTCCGGTGCTCTGCTCATGACGTGCCGCACATCAACCCGACCTGGCAGCTCGCTGTCGCGACGGCGGGACTGCTGCTGCTCCTGACGCTCGTGCTGCGGTGGCGCGGCTGGACGCGCAGCGCCGTCGCGGCCCGCGAGGTCACGGTCGTCTCGGCGCTGTACGCGGCCTGGCAGCTCATCGGCACGATGACCCACCGCAACGTCGACGGCGCGATCTCCAACGCGTTGACGGTGTGGCACGCCGAGCAGGCGCTGCACCTGCCCAGCGAGCTGGCCCTGCAGCAGGCGATGACCCCGCACCCGTGGCTGGTGCAGGCCGCCAACGCCTACTACGTGTACGGGCACTTCAACCCGGTCGTGCTGCTGCTCGCCTGGGTGTGGTGGCGGCACCGGGCGGCGTACGCGCGCACGCGCCTGCTGCTGTGCCTGCTGACGGCCGCCGCGTTCGTCGTGCACTTCGTGCCGGTCGCGCCGCCGCGGCTCACCCCCGGCGTCGGCTTCCGCGACGTCGCGCTCGAGTACGGGCAGTCCGTCTACGGCTCGTTCGGTGCGGGCATCCCCGGTCAGCTGCTCGCCATGCCGTCGCTGCACGTCGGCTGGTCGGTGCTGCTCGCGTACGTCGTCGTCACGACCTCCCGGAGCCGCTGGCGGTGGCTGGTCCTCGTGCACCCGGTGGCCATGGCGGTCGACGTCGCCGCGACCGCCAACCACTGGTGGGCCGATGGCTTCGTCAGCTGCGTGCTGCTGGTCCTCTGCGTGGGGGTCGAGCGCAGCCTGCGCGTCCCGGCCCTGGAACCGGTGGCCGCGCCTACCCTGGCGACATGAGCGTGCGGCGGGTCATGGGCACCGAGACGGAGTACGGCGTCTCGGTACCGGGCCAGGCCGGCATGAACCACATGGTCGCCTCGTCGCAGGTCGTGAACGGGTATGCGGGCGGGTCCGCCATCCGCGACCGGCGGACGCGCTGGGACTTCGAGGAGGAGAACCCGCTGCGCGACGCCCGCGGCTTCGACGTCGGGCTCGGGATGAGCGACCACGGCGACGACGACGAGCTCGGGCTCGCGAACGTCATCCTCACCAACGGCGCGCGGCTGTACGTGGACCACGCGCACCCGGAGTACTCCACGCCGGAGGTCAGCAACCCGCTGGACTGCGTGCTGTGGGACAAGGCGGGGGAGCGGGTGATGGAGCTCGCCGCGCAGCGCGCGCTGACGGTGCCGGGGACCGCGCCGATCCACCTGTACAAGAACAACACCGACGGCAAGGGCCAGTCGTACGGGACGCACGAGAACTACCTGATGGCGCGCTCCACGGCCTTCGCCGAGATCGTCCGGCACCTCACGCCGTTCTTCGTCTCGCGGCAGGTCGTGACCGGCGCCGGCCGCGTCGGGACCGGGCAGGACGGTCGAGGCGAGGGGTTCCAGCTCTCGCAACGGGCCGACTTCTTCGAGGTGGAGGTCGGCCTCGAGACCACCCTGAAGCGGCCGATCATCAACACCCGCGACGAGCCGCACGCCGATCCGGAGAAGTACCGGCGGCTGCACGTGATCATCGGCGACGCGAACCTGTCGGAGGTGTCGACGTACCTCAAGGTCGGCACCACCTGCCTGGTGCTGTCCATGATCGAGGGCAGGTGGTTCGCCGACAGCGGCGTCGACCTGCAGGTGGACGGCCCGGTGTCGGCGCTGCGCGCTGTCTCGCACGACCCGACGCTCCAGCACCAGCTGACGCTGCGCGACGGCCGGAGGCTGACGGCGGTGCAGCTGCAACTGGAGTACCTCGAGCAGGCGCGCAAGTACGTCGAGGACCGGCTCGGCTCCGACGTCGACGCGCAGACGGCGGACGTCCTGGCCCGGTGGGAGCAGGTGCTCGACCGGCTCGGCACGGACCCGATGTCGCTGTCGTCGGAGCTCGACTGGGTTGCGAAGCTGGCGCTGCTGGAGGGCTACCGCGAGCGCGAGGGCCTCAGTTGGGACGCGGCCAAGCTGCACCTGGTCGACCTGCAGTACAGCGACGTCCGCCGCGACAAGGGTCTCTACAACCGGCTGGTGGCCCGCGGCTCGATGACGACGCTGGTGACGGAGGAGCAGGTCGCCGCCGCGGTGCTCGCGCCGCCGGAGGACACCCGCGCGTACTTCCGCGGCCGGTGCCTCGAGAAGTTCCCGACGGCCATCGCAGCCGCGTCCTGGGACTCGGTCATCTTCGACGTCGGCCGAGAGTCGCTGCAGCGGGTTCCGACGCTGGAGCCGCTGCGCGGGACGAAGGCGCACGTCGGCCAGCTGCTCGACGAGTGCGACACCGCGCTGGACCTCGTGGACCGGCTGACGGGCAA
>JAODNS010000312.1 GCA_025465145.1 Frankiales bacterium | reverse complement strand
TGCGCCGGCGTCAAGGTGACGCCGCTGCTGCTCGTCGCCAAGGCGCTGCTGCTCGCGGTGAAGCGGAACCCGGAGATCAACGCGACGTGGGACGAGGCGGCGCAGGAGATCGTCGTCAAGGAGTACGTCAACCTCGGCATCGCCGCGGCGACGCCGCGTGGGCTGATCGTGCCGAACATCAAGGACGCCGAGCAGCTGTCGCTGCCCGAGCTGGCAGCCGCCTTGCAGGAGCTCACCGCCACCGCCCGCGAGGGCAAGACGCAGCCGGCCGACATGGCGCGCGGCACGATCACGATCACCAACGTCGGCACGTTCGGCGTCGACAACGGCACGCCGATCCTCAACCCGGGCGAGTCCGCGATCCTCTGCTTCGGCGCGGTCCGGCCGACGCCGTGGGTCGTCGACGACATCGACGGGACGCAGAGCATCGTCGTCCGTCAGGTCACGCAGCTCGCGCTGTCGTTCGACCACCGCAACGTCGACGGTCAGCTCGGCTCGCAGTTCCTGTCCGACATCGCGCGGGTGCTGTCGGATCCGACGACGGCGCTCGCCTGGAGCTGACCGCTCAGCAACGCCAGAGGCCGGAACCCCCCTTGCGGGATACCCGGCTCTGTCGTACGCGGCTAGCGCTGGCGTGCGGAGTAGATGTCGCGGTAGAGGCTCTGCACGCCGGCCTTCGCGGGGTTGACGACGACGACGCGCGTCCAGATGACGGCGAGCTTGTTGTCGGGGCCGAAGGACGAGGTGAGGAAGTCTCCCGGCGCCTCGGGGTAGTCGGCCGGCGCGACGGGCGTGCTGTCGAGCGCGACGAGCGTCGGGACCTGGCCCGGCTTCCACGTGGCCCCGTAGACCTTCCAGGGCGAGGTCAGGTTCGGCCGATGGTAGACGCCCAGGCCCAGTTGCTTGCCGTCCGGGCTGACCGAGAGCCAGCCGTACTGGTAGCGGCCGGTCTTCTGCGTGATGTCCTGCTCGCGCCAGGTCTTGCCGCCGTCGACGGAGTGCATCAGCCGCAGGCGGTTCGTCACCGGCATGCCGGACTTCAGCTCGTCGGCGTCGACGTACAGCGCCCAGATCGACCCGTCCTTGGCGAACTCGACGGTCGGGTAGCTCTGCGTGCTGTCGTTGCCGTTGTAGGTGCCGGCGAGGTACCGCTTGAACGACTTCGCGTCGTCGTTGCTGACGTAGCTGTAGAGCTTGCCGTTGTCGTTGCCGCAGAAGACGATCACGCGCTTGCTGCCGGCTTTGTGCTCGGCGGCCGGGCGGCACCAGCCGGAGTCGTTGAGGGTGAAGCCGAGGGTGTCGAAGCTCTGGCCTCCGTCGTACGACGGGTACACCGTGTAGCGGCCGGGCCCGTAGGCGTCGCCGTCACCGGCCTTGCCCTCGTACGTGGACTTGTCGCCCTGGTTGCCCAGGTAGAAGACCTTGCCGTCGCCGTGGGCGGTGACCCACGGGCGGTCGTCGAGGCCGCCGGTCGCGATGGCGGGGTTGGTGAAGTCGAACGCGACCTTGCCCTGGCCGGTCGCGGTGTAGCGGGTGATCGTGTTGTCCGCGAGGTAGGTGTCGATGAAGTACGTGTGGCCCGCGTCGTCCACGGCCATGTCGCCCTCGTCGCCGAACTGGCGGTTCTCCGCGTCCGCCGGCAGGCCCGGGAGGTTCTTCCAGCTCTTGCCCTTGTCGGTCGACAGCCAGGCCCAGCTCTGCGAGCGGGTCTGCGTGGCGGAGCGGCCGTCCGGCGACAGCGCCAGCTCGGCGTTCTCCTTGTGCGCGGTCGCGTACAGGTTCCCGAACCGGTCCGTGACGATCGTCGGCTCGTAGCCGCCGCCGTTGGCCGGCGTGACCTTGACCGGTCCGGCGAACCGCGTGGGGGCGGCACTGCTGGCGGCGCTGGGCAGCGCGAGGACGGTGAGCGCAAGTGCGCCGGCTCCGGCGAGGGCGGCGCGGCTGGTGGTGGAACGCGTCATGTCGAGCTCCTGGTGGTGCGACGGGTGCTGCTGCGTTCGACACCGATCCGCGAGCTCCTGCTGCGTGACCGGCGTCATGGCCGCCGCGGGCATGGGCTTGATCAACTGCTGGTTGTACGGGGTGTCCCATCCCGTCCCCTGGAGCCGGCCATGAGCCTTCGCACCCTGCTGTCCCGCACCTCCCGCGCGCACGCCGCCCGCGTGGAGCACCGCGCCGTCGAGCGCGCCATGGCGCGCGCCGTCACCCCCGAGAGCCGGCACGAGCTCGTCGTGCTGGAGGCTTCTCGCCCCTAGCGGCAGGAGTCGGCACACCGGCGGCGAAGAGGGCACGCACAACCCCCCGTTCCGTGAGGTGCCCGTGCGCGCTGGTCCCCGCCCCGTCCGTCTGCTCGTCGTCGCTGCCGTTGCCGGCGCCGCGGCCCTGACCGCCTCGCTGGCGCCGTCGGCCGCGGCCGCCTCCGGCCCGAAGGCGGTGCAGGGCGGCCAGGTCGAGGCCTGGCAGGCGTCCTACTACCGGCCTGTTGCCGCTCCGAAGGTGCCGAGCACGACGTACTTCCTCACCGGCGGCGCCAACGACGACCTGGCGCGCGCGACCGGTGCGCCCACGGCGACGTTCACCAAGGCGAAGCCGTCCGGCGGCACCGACGCGATGCAGACGACCAGCCCGGTGCTGGGCATCGCCGGCGACCCGGGGCTGGCCATCTGGGAGGGCCCGTTCAGCGGAGCCATCCAGGGCCGGGTCAGCCTGAACTGGTGGTGGGCGACCCTTGACGCAGCCTCCGGCCTCGGCGGCGCCAACGTCACGCTGAGCGTCATCGCGGACCCCGGCACGCCGCAGCAGAAGGTCATCGGCACGAACGGCGTCCTCATCGACGCCTTCGGCAGCGAGCCCCAGCTGCGCACCTCGGTCGTCGACGTGAAGGGCAAGGTCGCGAAGACCCTGCGCATCCAGGCCGACCCGACGTACGTGGACGCCAGCCAGGACCTGCGCGTCTACTACGGCAGCACCGCGCACCCGTCGTCGTTCTCGATCCCGACCAAGCCGCTCCCGCCGGTGCCGGTCCCGACGACGACGCGCGTCAAGGACACCAACCCGCTCGTGCTGTCGGCGACGGCCATCGGCCGCAACGCGGCCGAGCCGACCATCGGCATCGACAAGAAGGGCAACGCCTTCTACGCCGCCGCCGACTTCGACAACGTCGTCGGTCAGGCGCGGACGAAGATCTTCGCGTCGTACGACGGCAACAAGAGCTGGAAGGACGTCTCCCCGTCGCTGCTCGGCGAGAGCTTCCCGCCCGCCACGCTCGACCCGTACATCTACGTCGACCAGGAGACGGGCCGCGTCTTCAGCGACGACCTGACGGTCGCCTGCTCGTTCCTGCAGTGGTCGGACGACCAGGGCAAGAGCTGGAGCCGGGGCAACCCGACCGCCTGCGAGCTGCCGGTCGACGACCACCAGACGCTGGTCGCGGGCAACCCGCCGCCGGGGATCACCACGAGCGGGTACCCGAACGTCCTCTACTACTGCGTCAACAAGATCGGCACGTCGCAGTGCGCCCGCAGCACCGACGGCGGCAACACGTTCAGCGTCACCGGGGCGCCCGCGTTCGCCGCCGCCCAGGAGCCGCAGGACGGCGGCAACGGGACGCCCGGCTTCTGCGGCGGGCTGCACGGCCACATCGTCACCGACCCCGCGGGCCGGCTGTACCTGCCGAAGGGCCACTGCGGCAAGCCGTGGCTGGCCGTGTCCGAGGACGGCGGCACGACGTGGCGTCAGAGCCAGGTCAACCGCATGGCCGTCGCCGGCATCCAGACGGCCGTCGCCGCCGACAAGGCCGGGAACGTCTACTACATGTGGTGGGCGGCCGACACGCTGCTGCCGTACATGGCCGTCTCCCGCGACGCGGGCAAGACCTTCGGCCCGGCGCTGCTCGTCGCGCCACCCGGGCTGCGCGCCGTCAACTTCCCGAGCATCGACGCCGGCGAGAAGGGCCACGTCACCATCACCTACCCGGGCACGATGGACCCGGACTCGTCCAAGCCGTCGCGGCCGTGGAACTACTACGTCGCCGTGACCGACAACGCGCTCGCCGACCGGCCGGTCTTCCACTCGGCCACCGCCAACCCGGTCGCCGACCCGGTGCACCGCGGAGTCTGCCTCGGCCGCTGCGCCGGGATGCTCGACTTCCTCGACGCCGTCATCGCGCCGGACGGCAGCACCTGGGCCACCGAGGTCGACACCTGCACAAAGGCCTGCAGCTCGGCGAAGGGCCCGACGCTGTCGAAGTCCGAGACGGCGTCGGCGTCCGTGGGCATGGCGGTTCGCCAGCTCGCCGGGCCCGGCTTGCGCCGCAGGTAGTCGCTCCCGCGCTCTCGACGCGCCCGGTCCCGGCTGGGGCCGGGCGCGTCGGCGTTGCGCGTCCGGCAGACTCGACGGCATGAAGCAGGCACGCGTCCGTGCTCCGGAGCTGATCGGCGCCGGTGGCTGGCTCAACACCGGCGGCAAGGACCTGTCGCTCGGCGACCTGCGCGGCAAGGTCGTGCTGCTCGACTTCTGGACGTTCTGCTGCGTGAACTGCCTGCATGTCCTCGACGAGCTCCGCCCGCTGGAGCGGCGTTTCGCGGACGTCCTGGTCGTCGTCGGCGTCCACTCGCCGAAGTTCGCGCACGAGGCCGACCACGCCGCCGTCGCCGCTGCCGTCGAGCGGTACGAGGTGCACCACCCGGTGCTCGACGACCCCGGCATGGTGACGTGGGACCAGTACGCCGTGCGCGCCTGGCCGACCCTCGCGGTCGTCGACCCGGAGGGGTACGTCGTCCACGTCGCGTCCGGGGAGGGACACGGCGAGGGGCTGGCGCGGGTGGTCGAGGAGCTCGTCGCGGAGCACGAGGCGAAGGGCACCCTGCACCGCGGCGACGGTCCGTACGTGCCGCCGCCCGCCGCAGACAGCCCGCTGCGCTTCCCCGGCAAGGTCGCCCTGCTGCCGGACGGGACGCTGCTCGTCAGCGACACCGCGCACCACCAGCTCGTTCAGCTGCGGCCGGACGGCGAGACCGAGCTGCGGCGGTTCGGCAGCGGCGTGCGCGGCGAGCCGTTCACCGAGCCGCAGGGGCTGTGCGTCGTGCCGCGCGATCAGTTCGGCGTCGACGTGGTCGTCGCGGACACGGCCGCGCACCTGCTCCGCGGGCTCGACCTGACGACCGGCGAGGTGACCGTCCTCGCCGGCACCGGGGAGCAGCTGCGGCCGGGCCTGCCGGGCGGGCCGGCGCGCACGACCGCGCTGTCCACGCCGTGGGACGTGACGTACTGGAACGGCGTCGTGGCGGTCGCCATGGCCGGCACGCACCAGCTGTGGACGTACGACGGCGAGCGGGTCGAGGTGCTCGTCGGGACGGCGAACGAGGGGCTGCGCGACGGGCCGGCGCTGGACGCCGTGCTCGCGCAGCCGTCCGGTCTCGCGGCGGCCGGCGACCGGCTGTGGTTCGCCGACTCGGAGACGAGCGCGCTGCGCTGGTACGCGGACGGGACCGTCGGCACGGCCATCGGACAGGGGCTGTTCGACTTCGGCCACCGCGACGGGGCGGCCGACCAGGCGCTGCTCCAGCACCCGCTCGGCGTGACCGTGCTCGACGACGGCTCGGTCGCGGTGCTGGACACCTACAACGACGCCGTACGGCGGTACGACCCCGCCACCGGCGAGGTCACGACGCTGGCCACGGGCGTCAGCGAGCCGAGTGGCGCGGTGCTCGTGGACGGCACGCTGGTCGTGGTCGCCAGCGCTGCGCACCGGCTGGAGCGGCCGGTGGCTCCCGGCGCGATGGCCCGGGTGCAGGGCGCGGCACACCGGACCCAGCGGCCGGCGACGGACGTCGCGGCGGGTCAGGTGGAGCTCGAGGTCGTCTTCGAGCCGCCGAAGGGCCAGCACCTCGACGAGCGCGACGGCCCGGCGACGCGGCTGACCGTCAGCGCGTCACCCGAGGGGCTGCTGCTCGACGGCGGCGGCACCTCCACCGGCCTGTCGCGCCGGCTCGTCCTCGCCAACGGGTACGCCGAGGGCGTGCTGCACGTCGCCGCGATGGCGGCCTCGTGCGACGAGGGGGTCGAGCACCCGGCCTGCCACGTCACCCAGCAGGACTGGGGCATCCCGCTGCGGCTCGGCTCCGGCGGCGCGACGCGCGTCGCACTGGTGCTGCGCGGCCTGGACGCCTGAGGACGCAGAACGGCCCGGCACCTGACGAGCAGGGGCCGGGCCGGTACCGCGAGGGGGGTCTAGTAGACGTCGCGCTCGCGCGTGACGACGCGGTCCTCGACCACGCCCGTGCCAACGCGGTCACGGCGGCCGAAGACGAGCATCGTCATGGCGAGGCCGACGGCCCCGGCGACCATCAGGATGATCCCGATGGTGTTGATGTTGAAGCCGCTCGTCGACACGTCGACGGCGAACGCGAGGATCGCGCCCAGTGCGATCAGGAAGACGCTGGCACCGATGCCCATGGGGTTCCTCCGAGCTTCTGCGTGACGGGGTGTCGCGCTCGGATCACGATCTACCCGCGGTGACCGCGCGAACACGCGGCCATCCGGGTGAGTCCGCCAGGTTGCCCCCGGTTGTGCCCCGGTGTCCGTTTCTCAGGCCGCCGTCCGTGCGCCGGGCGACCCGAACCCGCACCGGTGGCCCCGCCGCGCGGCCCCCCAGCCCGCCCGCCGGTTGCCCCCGCCTTGATCAACGCCACGTGATCCCGCGTCTGCGGCAGGGCCCAACCGCGGGAACGTGCGGCGATGATCATGAACGGCGGCACCGAACCGCCGTGCGGGGTGCGACGGTGCCGGCCGCAACCCGCGCCACACCGCAGCGCGCTAGAAGGCGGCCTCGTCCAGGTCCATCAGCGACAGGTCAGTCGCCTCCGCGATGGCCCGCTTCGACGTCAGCTCGGGGAAGACGCTCGCGGCGAACCAGCGCGCGGTCGCGATCTTGCCCTCGTAGAACGCCTTGTCCTTGCCGGCGGCCGCGCCGACCTTGTCGAGCGCGACGGCCGCCTGGCGCAGCAGCAGCCAGCCGACGACGAGATCGCCGAGCGCCATCAGCCCGCGGGTCGTGTTGAGCCCGACCTTGTAGACGTTGCGCGTCTCCTCGACCGAGCCCATCAGGTCGTTGACCATGTGGTTGACGATCCCCTGCACGTCGTCGAGGGCCTGCGCCAGCAGCTCCCGCTCCTTCACGAGGCTCCCGTTGCCGGCGTCGCCCTTCGCGAAGTCCTGAATCTCCGCGGCGAGCTTGCCGAGCGCGGCGCCCTGGTCGCGGACGATCTTGCGGAAGAACAGGTCCATGCCCTGGATGGTCGTGGTGCCCTCGTAGAGCGTGTCGATCTTCGCGTCGCGGATGTACTGCTCGATCGGGTAGTCCTGGGTGAAGCCGGAGCCACCGAAGATCTGCAGTGACGTCGCCAGCAGCTCGTACGCCTTCTCCGAGCCGTAGCCCTTCACGATCGGCAGCAGCAGGTCGTTGAGGCGTACGGCCAGGTCGTCGACCTCGCCGCCGTCGTGCTGCGAGATCTCCACCTGGTCCTGGACCGTGGCGGTGTAGAGCACCAGCGCGCGCATACCCTCGGCCCACGCCTTCTGGCGCATGAGCATCAGGCGCACGTCCGGGTGGTTGATGATCGTCACGCGCGGCGCCGCCTTGTCGGTCAGCTGCGTGAGGTCGGCGCCCTGGACGCGCTGCTTGGCGTACTCGAGCGCGTTCAGGTACCCGGTCGACAGCGTGGAGATGGCCTTGGTGCCGACCATCATCCGGGCGTACTCGATGACCTGGAACATCTGCGCGATGCCGTTGTGCACGTCGCCGACGAGGGTGCCGATCGCCGGATGCGTCTCGCCGAACGTGAGCTCGCAGGTCGTGGAGACCTTCAGGCCCATCTTCTTCTCGACGTTGGTGACGTAGGCGCCGTTGCGCTCGCCGAGGCTGCCGTCGGCGTTGACGAGGAACTTCGGGACGAGGAACAGCGACAGCCCCTTGGTGCCCGGTCCGGCGCCCTCGGGCCGCGCGAGCACCAGGTGGAAGATGTTCTCGGGCCAGTCCCACTCCGCGCTGGTGATGAAGCGCTTGGTGCCCTCGATGTGCCAGGTGCCGTCCGGCTGCTGGGTCGCCTTCGCGCGGCCGGCGCCGACGTCCGAGCCGGCGTCCGGCTCGGTCAGCACCATCGTCGCGCCCCACGACCGCTCGATCGCGAGCTCGGCGAACTTCTTCTGCTCCGGCGTGCCGTTCGCGTGCAGGATCTGCGCGAACGCGGGCCCGGCGGCGAACATGTAGATGGCCGGGTTGGCGCCGAGCACCATCTCCGAGAACGCCCAGATGAGCGACGGCGGGGCGCCGATGCCGCCGAGCTCGGCGTTGAGCGGGAACGTGTCCCAGCCGCCGTTGACGTACGCGGAGTAGCTCTTCTTGAAGCTCTCCGGCGTGGTGACGGTGGACGTCTCCGGGTCGAACACCGGCGGGTTCCGGTCGGCGTCGGTGAAGGAGGCCGCGAGGTCGTTCGTCGCGAGCCGGTCGACCTCCTTGAGGATGTCCTTCGCCGAGTCGAGGTCGAGCTGCGCGAACGGGCCGGTGCCCAGTGCCTGCTCGGCGCCGAACACCTCGAACAGGTTGAACTCGATGTCGCGCAGGTTGCTCTTGTAGTGGCCCATCGCGTACGGCTCCCGGGGTACGTCGGCGGTCGTACCCGCCGGTAACAACCCAGGATGCTACCGACCGGTAACCGACGCAAGTGCCGGCGCGCGGAAAGAACCCGGAGTCGTCCTCCGGGCCCTTTCGCGCATCGAGCTAGAAGGTCAGGCCCCAGCTGTCGATGTACCCGGTGTCGCCGCTGTACCTGTCCGCGACACGCAGGCGCCACGTCCCGTTGGCGACCTCGGTGGAGGCGTTCACCGTGTAGGTGCCGACCACGTCGTCGGCGCTGTCACTGGCGCTTGCGCTCTTCAGGCGGTACAGCGAGCCGTCGGGGGCGACCAGGTCGACCTGCAGGTCGCCGCGGAACGTGTGCCGGACGGTGACGTCCACCTTCAGCGTGGACGGGGCGTTGCCGGTACGGCCGGTGACGCTGATCAGGCTGTCGACGCTGGACCGGTCGGGGATCGCCACGTCGGTGCCGTTGGTGAAGACGTTGAGCGCCGGCGGCGGCGTGCTGGATGCGGAGGTCGGGCTCGGCGCCGGCGAGGCGCTGGGGGTGACCGACGCGCTGGGGCTGGGAGTGGCACTCGGCGCCGGAGCCAGCGCGCCGATGGTCTTCGCGGCGTCCGCCAGCCCTGCGCCGCACCCGCCCGTGCAGGTCCCCGGCAGCGGCCGCGTGCCGGACTTCAGCGCCGACTCGACCTGCGCCGGGGTCATCGCGCGCTCGCCGAGGACAAGCGCTGCGAGTCCGGCGACGTGCGGCGTCGCCATGCTGGTGCCCTGGTACCAGGCGTAACCCTCGGCGGCCGGGGACGTCGTTCCCGTGTTCAGCGTCGAGAGCACGCCGTGGCCGGCCACGTTGGTCTCGCCGCCGGGGGCGGTGAGGTCGACGATCGCCCCGTAGTTGGAGTAGGACGCGCGGTTGCCCTCGAAGTCGCCCGCGGCGACCACGACCGTGCTGGTGCAGCTCGCCGGCTGGTAGGCGGCCGCATCGGCGTTGGAGTTGCCGGCTGCCACGACCACGGTCGTGCCACGGGAGACCGCGCCGTTGATCGCGTTCTGGTAGGTCGCGCCGCACGCCCCGCTGCCGCCGAGGCTCATGTTGATGACCTTCGCGGGGTTGGCGTTGGCCGGTACCCCGGTGACCGTCCCACCCGAGGCCCAGGTGATGGCGTCGGCGATGTCGGCGAGGGTGCCGCCGCACTTGCCCAGGACGCGCACGGGCACGATCTTGGCGCCGTACGCGACGCCGCTGACCCCCGCGGCGTTGTTCGTGACCGCTGCGATGGTGCCGCTCACGTGGGTGCCGTGCCATGAGCTGTTCGACCCGGCCGGTTGACCGCACTCCCCCGCGGTGTACCAGTCGCCGAGGTCGGCAGCGTCGGCGTCCCGCCCGTTGCCGTCCCGCGCCGCCGTCGCGCTGGTGATGAAGTCGTACCCGGGCAGCACGTTGGCCGCGAGGTCGGAGTGCGACGTGATGCCCGTGTCGACGACGGCCACGGTGACGCCGGTGCCGTCGGCCGTGTCCCACGCCGCCGGCAGGTTCATCCCGGCCAGCGGGTTGCTGTAGTGCCACTGCTGCGGGTAGCTGGTGTCGTTGGGCGTCGACGTCGCGTACATCCGCACGTCCGGCTCCACGAAGTCCACCCCGGTCCGCTCGGCGAACTTCGCCATGAGCTTGCGCGCCTTGTCGGCATCCAGGGCCGCGTCGACCTCGAGCAGCGCGCCCGCCGTCGACAGCCGTCGCGTGAGCGACAGCTTGTGGCCCGAGCTGCTCCCGACCTGCTCGATCTCTGCGCGGGCCGCGCCGTCGTCGCTGGCGGCGCGGGTCGTGGGGTCGAACTGCACGATGAACCGGTCGTAGGTCTGCCCCTGTTCGACAGCAGAGTCGTTGGCGCGCCCACGGCCGGGGTCTTCCGGCGGGGGTGCGGCGCCTGCGCCGGTGGCGAGGACGAGCGTCCCCGCGGCAGTTGCGAGGGCAGCGGCCGCGGCAAGCGCGGCTCGGGAGTACGTCACAGCTGATGCCTCCACAGGCAGAGGGGACGTCGCGCTGCTGGGAGGCGTACGACGACGACCGCTCCTCCCGGGCGGGAGAGCGGTGTGGTGCGCGGTGCTGGTCGGAACCTACGGGTGGCGGCAGCGGCGCAAAAGCCACAAAGTGCTGTCCGGATCAGGCAGTGCGCGTGCTGCTCGCCCGCTGCGTCGGCACGGCGGGCACCGCGCGTCCGCCACCGGCCCGCTTGCCGCGGTACAGCGCCGCGTCCGCGCGGGACAGCAGCTCGTCGGCGCTCTCCCGCAGGTCCCACAGCGCCGCGCCCACCGAGCAGCGGGCTCCGGGTGGGAGGGCAGCGAGCATCGCGTCCGCGACCCGCAGGGCGCGTCCCTCGTCGCAGCCGGGCAGCACCGCGACGAACTCGTCGCCGCCGTACCGCGCCAGCACGTCCGTCGGACGCAGCCGGGAGCGCCACCCGGCGGCCGCGGCGGCGATGAGCCGGTCGCCGGCGAGGTGCCCGTACGTGTCGTTGAAGACCTTCAGCCCGTCGAGGTCGAGCATCAGCACGGTGAGCGGCGAACCGGTGCGTCGCGCGCGCTGCAGCTCGGTCTCCAGCGCCTCCTCCATGCCGCGCCGGTTGACCAGGCCGGTGAGCTGGTCCCTCCGCGCCTCGCTGGCAAGCGACTCGGTGAGGTCGGCGCGCATGATGGCGACCGCGGCCTCCTCGGCGAGCACCTCGAGCGCCGCGGCGACGCGCGGCGTCAGCGCGTCGGTGCGTACGGCGAAGGTCAGGCCCATCGCGGCGACCGTGACGCCGTCCCGGACGACGGGCACGAAGACGGCGGACCTCGTCCGCAGCACGGGTGCGGTGCGGGCGAAGGCCTCCGGGAGGACCGCGTCCGGGACGAGCTGCTGCACCCCGGTGCGGTACGCGCGGACGATGCCGCTGGTGGCATCGCCCAGGGCGAGCGGCGGCATCAGCCGGTTCGCGCAGCCGGCCGCGGCGGTGCAGTGCAGGAGGTCGTCCTCCGGCTCGTAGAGCATGACCAGCTCGGCGCCGGTGAGCTCGGCCACGGCCCGGCACACCTCGCGGCGCGCCTCCGGCCCAGCGGCGATGGCCCGGCTCACCCGCCCGATCAGCCGCAGGTCGTCGTACTGCTCGGCGAGCAGGGTCTCGCTGGCGCGGTGCCGCTCGACGGCCGCCTGCAGCTGCGACGCGAGCGAGCCGGCGACGAGGGCGACCAGCCCGGGCACGAGCGCGCGGAAGATGAGCGAGCCCGCGCCGGCGCCGCCGCTGTCGGGGTAGCGCTGGTGCGCGACGAGCTGGATCGCCAGGTGGACCGCGCTGCAGCCGGCCCAGGCGAGCAGCGCGCCGCGCAGCCCCTCGCGGAACGCGCCCTCGAGGGCGATCACCACGAGGATCGTCCAGATCGAGGAGACCTGGTCGAACGAGAACGCCTGCAGGACGCCGAGCGCGACCAGCGCGTCGAGAGTGAGCTCAAGGCGGCCGCACCGGCGTAGCACGGCCGCGTCGGTGCAGGTGTGGTGTCGCCAGAGCGAGCCGGCTGTGGTCGCCACCAGCACGGCGACGACCCAGGCGGAGGCGCGGACGGGGTGCAGCTGCGAGGCGATGCCCGGCGGCGGCTCGTACAGCAGCATCTCGAGCGGTACGAGGACGGCCACGACCGCGCGGGCGACCGCCATGCTGCGGGCCCGCCGGCGCAGGTCGTCGGTCACGACGCCGTCCGGGGCTGAGGCACGGCGGCCGGGCGGCTCAGGTACGCGGTCAGGTCGGCGGCGGTCAGCGGCGGCGCGAACAGGAAGCCCTGGCCGAACGGGCAGCCGGCCTCCTGCAGCGCGACGAGCTGGGCGCGCGTCTCGATGCCCTCGGCGACGACGTGCAGGCCGAGGTCGAGCCCGAAGCGCACGAGCGACCGGGCGAGGTCGGCACCGCGGCCGCCGGCGTCGAGGTCCCAGACGAACTGCCGGTCCACCTTGACCCCGGCGACCGGGAAGTCGCGCAGGTGGGACAGCGAGGAGTACCCGGTGCCGAAGTCGTCCAGGGTGATGTTGCAGCCGAGGCCGGCGAGGGCTGCCAGCACCTGCTCGTGCCCACGGCCGCTCTCGCTCAGCATCGTCTCGGTCAGCTCGAGGATGAGCGCGTCGTACGGGACGCCGTGGTGGTCCGCCAGCGCGCGGACGGTTCCCGGCAGCTCGGGCTCGAGGTCGGCGACGCACAGGTTCACGCCGATGCTGAACGGCCGACCGGGCAGCTGCTCACGCCATGCCGCTGCCTGCGGCAGGGCCTGCTCCAGCACCAGCAGGTCGATCCGGGCGATGAGCCCGGTCCGCTCGGCGAGCGGGATGAACACGTCCGGCGGGACGAGCCCCTCGCCGTCGGTGAGCCGGGCGAGCGCCTCGGCGGCGACGACGGCGCCGGTGCGGAGGTCGACGACCGGCTGGTACCGGACGGTGAGGCGGCCGTGGTCCAGCGCGCGCTCGAGATCGGCAGCCGTCCGGGGTGCGCCGCGGGTGCGCAGGACGGGGGCCACTCTGTGGCGGTCGGCAGCGTCGGTGCAGGCGCGTTCACCCGACCGGGTGATGCCTTCGCGCGCTGTGCTGTGGTGGAGCGGGCGACGAGAATCGAACTCGCGTTCTCAGCTTGGGAAGCTGATGTTCTGCCGCTGAACTACGCCCGCGTGGTCCTGCCGGGATTCTACTAGCCTTCGCGCGTGCTGCTCTCCGACCGGGACCTGAAGGCCGCCATCGCGTCCGGGGAGCTCGCGCTCTCGCCGTACGACGAGCAGATGGTGCAGCCGTCCAGCATCGACGTGCGGCTGGACCGGTACTTCCGCGTCTTCGCGAACCACCGGTACACGCACATCGACCCGGCGGTGGAGCAGGACGACCTCACCGAGGTCGTGGAGCCGGCCGGCGAGGAGCCGTTCATCCTGCACCCGGGCGAGTTCGTGCTCGGGTCGACGTACGAGGTGATCGGGCTGTCCGACTCCTTGGCTTCCAGGTTGGAAGGGAAGAGCAGTCTGGGGCGGCTCGGGCTCGTCACCCACTCGACGGCCGGCTTCATCGACCCCGGCTTCAACGGGCACGTCACGCTGGAGCTGTCGAACCTGGCGAACCTGCCGATCAAGCTGTACCCGGGTATGAAGATCGGCCAGATCTGCGTGTTCCAGCTGTCGTCGCCGGCGGAGCACCCGTACGGCAGCTCGATCTACGGCTCGCGGTACCAGGACCAGCGCGGTCCGACGCCGAGCCGGTCGCACCTGAACTTCAGCCGGACGCCGACCGTCTGACCTTGGATGCCCCAGGCGGCCTGGTCCCCCGTAGCCGGGTGCACGTGGCTGTGGGTACGCCTTCCCTCGGCCCGTCGCGCAGCGGGTCGCCGGGTCCCGAACTGTGCCCGCGCACGGTGGCGCCGGACCTCTGCGCCAGGTTGACCCTGAACCGCACCGGCGGTGACATCCGGCGACCGGCTTGTCTGGCTCGCCGCGTCATGTCTGCCGTGCTCGCGGTCTCGGGCTGCGTCGTCGACGTCGTTCCGCTCCAGGCGTCGGTCCGTCGGCGGCGTCGGTCGGCGCACGCTTGCCCGTCAGCATCCGCTGCGCCGGCTGCTCCACGCCGTGGTGAAGCATCGCCGCACCTGTCGCCGATACCGCGAACATCACGACGCACAGCAGGGTGGCGGGGAGCGTCAGCCAGTGCTGCAGGTTCAGGATCGTGAGGTCGTGCACCAGGTAGAACGCGAAGGACAGCTGGCCGGCGTAGACCAGCGGGCGCGACGTGAGCAGGCTGCTGCGACCGACGATGTCCGCCTGCGCGCAGCGCACGACGAGCACCAGCCACATCGGCGTGAGGAAGACGTTCAGCGAAGGGAGCGGGTGTGGCAGGAGGAAACCTGCGGCCAGGCTGACCACCGCGACCGTGGCGGCGGTCCGCCCGGAGAGGCGCCACCCGCGCCGCACCTCCAGCGCCGCGACGCAGCCGAGCAGGAACTCGCTCGCGCGCAGGGGCGGGAACGTGTAGCTGGCCGTCGCGATGTTGCCGCCGGCGTGCGCGCCGGCCAGCACCGTCGTCGACGAGAGCGCGAACAGCCCACCTGCCACGAGCCAGCGCGCCCGCGGCGTGCGCCGCTGCAGCATCGGCACGAGAAAGGGCAGCACCGCGTAGAAGGCCACCTCAACGCTCAAGGACCACGACACGGCGTTGACGCCGAAGATGACGTCCCCGTCCGGGATCCACGTCTGCACGAGCAAGAGGCTCGCGAGTACTGCGGTCGCGGTGGGCTGGTGCACCGTGACGGGAGCGAGCAGCGCGAGCAGCATCATCGTCAGGTGGTTCGGCCAGACGCGGGCGACGCGGCGCCAGTAATAGGTCGGCAGCGGTGTGCGCCGGGAGGTCGACCACGTCAGCACGAAGCCGGACAGGACGAAGAAGTACGCCAGCAGCGAGTAGGCGTACGGGGCAGGTTGCCGCGAGATGACGTCGTAGTGCGCCAGGTGGAACACGAAGACCAGGAACGCCGCGGCCGCACGCGTCGATGTGAGACGCGGCAGCACCAGCGGAAGGTCCTCGCGCCCTTGGTCGCCACGCATCACGTGACGCCGGCGGCGACAGCACCGAGCAGGGATTCGAGCCGTTCCACGTGCGCCTCGGCGCTGAACCGCTGCCGCACGAAGTCCGGCCCCCCGGTGGTCGAGGCGGCTGCCGTAGGGAGCATCCGCTCGACCGCCGAGGTGAAGGCATGGAGGTCGTACGCCGGCACCAGGGCCGCCTGGGGGCAGCCGGCGAGCGTGTACGAGGGACCGTGCCCGTCGTCCCACGCCACCACGGGAACGCCGCAGGCCAGCGCCTCGAGCGGTACCAGGCCGAAGTCCTCATGCACGCTGGGGAAGAGCAGCACAGCCGACCGGCGGTAGGCCGCGACGAGCGCCTCCCCGGACAGGAACCCTGTCCAGACGACATGCGGGCCGTCCGACGGTGGGCGGCGTCGCGAGTCCCCCACGACCTCCAGCCGCCGTCCGAGGCGCCGCGCCACCTCGATGGCCCAGTCGATGCGCTTGTACGGCTGGTCCGGCCGTCCCACGAACAGCAGGTCGCGCCGCGCGTCCGTCTCCGAGCCCGGCGTGAAGACGGTCGTGTCCACGCCCAGTGGGAGCACCTCCGCGCCGAGGTCGTAGAGCCGCCGCACCTCCGCCGCAACGGCCGGACCGGGCACGGCGACAACTGACGCACCGTGTACCGCGCGGCGGTCGACGGCGCGCAGCGTCGAGCCCGCCGCCCACCACAGGCGGGCTCCGACCCGCGAGCGCTGCCGCTGCGTCGACGTCGGGTAGGCCATGCGCAGCGGGTGGTGCAGGTAGTGCAGGTACGGCCGGCCCGATCGCGCCGCGACCTGGGGGGCGGGCGGGTAGTGCGCCAGCAGCACGTCGCAGGAGCGCAGGTCATGGCCTGGCCGCACCGCGAGACCAGCAGCCGCGACCGCACGCGCTGCCGCCCCGGCTCCGACCTCCGGGCCATGCGTCACACACACCTCGTGCCCGCGCGCGCGCAGACCCGCGACCTGTGCGGCGACCACCTGCTCGATGCCGCCCCGACCCGCGGTGGTGTGGCTGATCACGCCGATCCTCATGGTTCGGCTCGGCTAGCGTCCGCACCGTGCCGTCCCGCGTGGTGAGCGTGCTCGTCAACAGCTACAACTACGGCGAGTTCGTGGGCGCCGCGATCGACAGCGCGCTCCAGCAGACGTGGCCGGACGTCGACGTCGTCGTCGTCGACGACGGGTCGCAGGACGGGTCCTGGGACGTCATCAGGTCGTTCGGGGACCGCATCACGGCGATCCGGCAGCACAACCAGGGGCAGGCCGCGGCCGTCAACACCGCGTGGCAGGCGAGCTCCGGCGACATCGTCATCAGCCTCGACGCGGACGACCGCATGCTGCCGCACTGGGCGGAGCTCGCGGTCCGGGTGCTGGATGGACAGCCAGCAGCCACGGCGGCGCAGTTCCGGATGCGCGTGGTCGATCGCGATCTGCGCCCGGTCGGGACCACCGTGCCGCCGAGCTACGTCCGACTGGCAGCGGGCGACCTTCACGCAGCAGTCGCGCGATGGGAGGCGCCCAGCGGCTTGGGCCCGGGCGGTGCGATGGCTTTCCGGCGCACGGCTCTGAACGCGGTGTTCCCGCTGCCCGGCAACGTCCCGCGCTTCGACATGTACCTGGTACGCGCCGTCGCGCTCCTGGGTCCGGTGGCGGCTTCTGACCTCGTCGTCGCGGACTATCGCAGCCACGGTCGCAACGACTCCAACTCCGGCACCCTCAGCCTCGACTACCTGCACGAGGCGATGGCGCGGCAGGTGCTCGTGGGCAGACACCTGCAGGCACTCGCCCAGGCACAGGGCCTGGAGCCACCCATGGACCCGCTCGAGGCCATGGACCCGATCCTGCTGAGCCAGCGGATCACGTCGCTGCGTGCGGACCGGCGCCGACACCCGTTCCCGCAGGACAGCCGTCGCGCTCTTCTGCGCGCAGGGGTGGTTGCCGCCTGGCGGCGGACGGACATCAGCGCGCTGCGCGGCGCCGTGCACGGGGTGTGGTTCCTGGTCGTGGCAGGCAGCCCGCGCCGCCTGGCCATCCCCGTCGCGACTTGGCTGCTGTTCCCGTTGAGTCGACCGTGGAGCAGGCGCGGACGGGGCTGATCGGGTCACAGCGCTGTTCGCAGTCGCGCAGCCATCGCGACGAGGAAGGCGACGACGCAGACAGCCGCGACGACGTCCAGCCAGCGTGGAGGTCGCCGGTCGGGCCGCAGCCCCACCGCCACCCGCGCGGTGCCCACCGCCAGCGTCATCAAGGTCACCGCTGCCTGCCATGCGGTCGCTGCGGTGCTCATGGCCGCTGCCGCTCGTACCGCAGCGTCGACACCAGGCAGCACAGGACGAAGGCCGCCAGTACGGCGAGCACTGCGGTGACGTCTGCGCGGCCGAGCAGCAGGAGCAACCGCGATACCAACAGGTCGACGCCGACGCTGACCCCGAGCGCGATCCCGCCGGCCGTCACCATGTCCACCGGGAGTCGGAGCGCCAAGACGAGGCCGACGCCCGGGACGACGAGGAAGACGAGGATCGCCAGCGGCACCCGCACGGCTGGCGCAAGACCAGCGGCGTGCGCGGCAAGCAGGAGCACGACGAGACCGAGCCCGACGACCTGTGCAGTGACCGCGCTGACAAGAGGCTTCATGGCCCGTCCCCCGCGAGGACGAAGACGCCGACGGCGCCGCTGCCCTGCACCCGGCGGAGCTCCGGGGTCGTCTCGTACATCTCGCGCGCGGCCCGCAGGTCCGCTGTGGGAACGCCCTGAAGGAAGCGGAGCTGCGACCACTGGCCCTCGGTCAGCAGCAGGTACGCGTCTCGCGGCGCGCGCCGCATCGCCTCCAGCAGGGTCGGCAGGTCCGCGCGGGAGAGGGGCGGCGGGGTTGCGTAGACGTAGGAGAACCGCTCGATGTCGCGTGCCCGCCAGGGCACCGACTCGGTCAGGACGAAGAGCGCGTCGCCCGTCTCCATCAGGTCGTAGGCAGCCTGCGTCGCCGCGACGTCCATCGGCCGCATCTGCTCGAAGGTCTCGTTGCCGAACCGCGCCAGCATGAACGCGGTCGCGAGTCCCAGGCAGCCCAGCGGGAGCAACACTGCGGCCAGGTACGCGGCGCGCGGTCTCGCATCGACGACTGGCGGCGTCAGCGCGTGCGCGCCGAGGACAGCGAGCCACGGGAGGGCGAACAGGTAGACGCGCAGAGCTGCCTCCCCGCCGTAGCTCTGCAGCGCCATGACGAGGACGGGTGCCGCGGCCAGCAGGGCCGGCGCCAGCAGGATCCGGTCCCGCCGGCGCACGAGTCCGACCGCAGCGAGCAGCGCCACCGCGGCGCTGAGCCCCAGTCGGGCGTTGACCACGACGGCGCGCTCGGGAGCCGTTCCGGTCGTCGTCCTCGAGACGACGCTGGACTGGATGCTGCTGCCCAGGCCACCCAGGTCAGCCGTGATGTCGCGCAGGTGCCCGGACCAGTAGTCCTCGGCCGCCCAGACGAAGTACGCAAGGGTGATCACGGCCATCAGACACGCGAGCCAGCCGAGCCGGCTCACCCCCGCCATGACGAGAGCAGCAACGGCGAAGAGGGTGAAGAACTGCGTGAGCTGGTGGCTGACCGCGCTCGCGGCGTAGAGCAGCAGGACGACGGCGAGCGCGGCGTACCTCGTGCTCGTGGAGCCGGCGGAAGCGGCTAGGTCGGCGCTGTCGGGGGATCGGCGCAGCAGCCGCGCGAGCAGCCGGCTCACCCATGTGGTGTGCGGGTCCACCACGAGCAGCCGCAGCAGAACCGCCATCGTCGTCAGGTACAGCAGGAAGTTGAAGCCCTGCGGCGCGAAGTAGTCCTGCCCGACCCAGTTGCCGAGCACGAAGATGCTGAGCGCCAACACGCGCTGTCGCTCGTCGACGACGAAAGTGCGCACGATGACGGTGAGCGGTAGGAGATACAGCAGACCGAGGACCAGCGGCGTCCAACGCAGCAAGCTGAGCGGCTCGACGCCGACGGCTTGCGCGAACACGCCGGCAGCGGCGAAGAACCCGGGCCAGGAGAAGCGCGCGTCGGTGTCCAGCAGCACCTCGCCGGAGCGGGCGATGTACTCGGCGAGACCGGCGTGGATCCACGCGGTTGCGAAGCGTGGGAACGGCTCGACCAGGATCGGCCCGATGGCCAGCGCGACAGTCAGCACAGCGACCTGCGCCATGGCCCACCGTGGTGCAACGGTGCGCGAGCAGAGCGACCAGACCAGGGTCGCCAGCCCGAGCCCGAGCGCGGCGATCGCGGCCGGCGGGTATGCGGCGAGCAGCCCGAAGCCGTTGATGTCCCGCGACGCTGCGCCGGTGAGCTCGAAGCAGACGGCAGCGAGGCTGAGCGCCGACACGCTCAGAGCGATCGGCCCGGCGAGTCCCGCATCGGGGCGGGAGAGGGTCGCGGCGGTCATGCCTGGGCTGCCTCGCGCCGCAGGCCCGGAAGCAGCAGAGCGGCGACGACCGTGTTGCCCACGAGCCACGAGATCCCGACGGCCGTGGCTCCATGGCTCGGGAGGAGCAGCAGCGTCAGCCCGAGGGTGATGCAGCAGATGGCGACCTCGGACCACAGGAGCAGACCCGCCCGCCCGCGGGCGCGGCTCGTCGACTGCGCCAGGATGACGATGCAACGGGGGAGCGCGCCCAGCGACAGCAGTCGGAGAACGTCCACGCTGGCGTCGTAGCCGTCGCCGTACACCGACAGCAGCACCGGCGCGACGGTCACCAGGGCGGCGACGCCCGGCCCTACGAGCAGCGCCAGCCGTGTGGCGGTGCGGCGCAGGTGCACCGGTAACTGCTCGGGCGCAGCCGAGCCCTCCGCGGTCAGCGAGGAGCCGAGAGCGTGACTGAGCAGGTCTATCGCGGTGGACCACGTCCACGCGACGTAGAACAGGCCGTTGGCCTCGGCGCCGAGCTCGAGCAGGACCAGCAGCGGCAGCAGGTGCACGTAGGCCTGGTAGACGAGCGCGCTGGCGTAGTTGATGCCGAGGAAGCGGCGCAGCCCGAGCTCGTCGACGGCCTCGGGACGGCCGGCGATGGCGGGCAGCACCGTGTGCGCAATGAGCAGGTTGAGCAGCGGCACCAGTACCAGCACAGGGAGCACCCAGCTCAGCAGCACGCCGTGCGAGAGCCCGAGCCGAGCGGCGACGATCAGCAGCAGGAGTTTCGCGACGCTGAACGCGCTGTTCTCCGCGAGCACCCAGTCGCCACGCTGCAGCCCGGTCAGGGCGCCGTCCTGAACGGTGAACAGGACCCAACCAAGGCAGGCGATCACGAACAGCACCGCTAGCGAGGGGGATCCACCGAGGAAGTCGCGAGCGTCATCCAGCAACGTGCTGCCCAGCGCCGCGACGGCACCGAGGGCGAGGGCACCGGTCCCGGCCCAGCGGTAGTAGCGCCAGATGTAGCTGCCGGCTGACGGCCCCAGTCGCGGCAGCACGAACACGAGCGCGCCCGAGAGGTTCATGCCGGCGACGCTGGCGACCAGGGTCATCGCCGTGAGCGCTGCCGCATCGAGGCCCAGTTCGCGGGCGTCGAACAGCCGCGCCGCGACCACCCAGTACACGACTCCGAGTGCGCCCGTGACGAGGGTGCTCAGCACGAGCGCGTAGCCGTTGCGCGTCAACGGGTCCGTCGGCAGCGCCGGCCGCAGCCGACCGGTCACCGGGCTCGCGTCCCGCGCACGTAGCCCAGCGCCGTGATGCACGCCCCCGCGACGATGACGAGGCTCGCGCCCAGCCCACCGCGCCCTGGGCGCGTCAGGCCGCGAGCCACTCCGGCCGGGAGCACGCGCAGGACGTAGGTGCGCTCGGTGGCGAGCGCGGCGTCGCTGCCAGACAGCCCCGCCACGATCGCCTTCGAGACGCCCTCTGCGTAGCAGCGACGGCGGAAGTACCCCCACGTCGTCCGCTCAGGTGTCACGCGGTGGCGCACACGCGCGGCAGGCTGGTACGTCATCGACGTACCCGGAAACGCCCGGCCGGCCCGGATGCAGAGCTCGGTCTCCTCGCAGCCGGCCGGGTGCTTGCCCACTCGGCCGAGGCTATGACTGAAGCCGCCCACTGCCTCGAACGCCTCGCGGCGCAGCGACATGTTGGCGCCGATGAAGTTGCGCACCGCGCTGCGCTCGCCCGGCATACCGCGGTAGCTGCAGCCGACGACCCAGTCGAACTCCTCGGGAAACCACGTCGGGCGGCTACCCGGCCAGTCCGCGTCAACCCGGCCGCCCACGCCGAGCACCTCTGGACCGTAGGCCTCCACCAGCGCGGCGAGCCATCCCGGCTCGGCACGCGCGTCGTCGTCCAGGAAGGCCAGCACGCTGCCGACCGCCGCTCGGACCCCGGTGTTGCGCGCACCGGCGAGGCCCTGTACCTCGTCGTTCGCGACGATCACGGCGCCTGCCAACGCGTCCGTGAGGCGCTGGAGCAGCCGCTCGTTGTGGTCCACGACGAGGACGACCTCGCACGGCGGCGGCTGCTGTTGGCGGGCGGACTGGACAGCCGCGATGACGTCGTCCCAGCGGTCTTCCGTGTAACAGCAGATGATCACGCTGACGTCCGAGGCCCACACGGGCGCAAGTCGCGGGCGTGACACGGTTCGTCCTCTGGGTCGTGGAGTCGATCGGGGCGGGTGGCGGCTGCGCGGCGGAAGGCTAGGCCGCTTCCGAACCTTGTACAGCGACGCGCACGAACACGAGGTCGGCAGTACGGACGTCCGCTCCGAGCGGCCGGAGCTCGGGAAGCCTGCCCCGGACGTAGCTAGCGACGTCGTACGGGTTGTCGACGACGTGACCCCGGTAGCCGAGAGCCTCGAGCAGCGCGCAGGCCTCGGGCGGGCTGCCGCCGCGGACGGCCATGCGGGGCGCGTCCAGCTCGACGAGGACCATGGAGCCGAGCGGCATCTCGCGAAGCAGGCCGGTGGCGCCCCGCAACGCCGCCAGCTCGTCGCCCTCCGTGTCGATCTTCAGGGCCTTGACGCGGGCCCTCACATCGGGCGGTACGCAGTCGTCCACCCGGACCATCGGCACCTCGGCCTCAGCCGTAAGGCCGGCTCCGGGTCGGGTCGACGTCTGGCCGAGGTTGTCCGCGCCGGCGAGGTAGATCGTGACGGTAGCCGCCGCCTCGCCTGCGGCCACCGGCTGCACCTGCACGCGCGCCGACAGGCCGTTGCGCTCCAGGTTGTCGGTCAACTGGGCCCTGACCGTGGGCGACGGCTCGAAGGCGATGACCTGGCCGGTCTCGCCGACGACCCGGGCGGCCAGCAGCGAGTAGTAGCCGATGTTGGCGCCGACGTCGATAAACACGTCACCCGCGGACAGCTGCCGTCGCACCAGCGCCGACAGGCCGGGCTCCCACACGCCGAACAAGTAGAGGTACCGCTGGATCATGTCCTCAGTGCCGCACGCGACCGTTCCGACGTGGGGGACATCAGCCAGCGCCTGGACAGGCCACTCCTGCAGGCCGACGTTGCGCGCGCGGAAGGCGGGCACGCGGAGTGCGCGTGGCAGCCGGTGCGGCGCGACGAGGAGGTAGCGGCCGAGTAGGCCGAGCCAGCGGTTGCGGGTCATGGGCAGGCTCGCGGGTGGCTGTGCGGCTCAGCCCGCGACGGCGAGCGTCGGCTCGTGCCGCCCGGCCGGGGCTGCCGGACGCTGACCGGGCACGAACGCGGTGGACTGACGCGGGCGCTCGCGGAGCAGCGCGATCAGCACCCGCCAGCCGTCCCGGAAGGTGTTCAGCTTCGAGTTTCCGAACTGGCGGTCGTACTCCCAGCTGGCGACCTCGGTCACGCGAAGACCGGCCCGCGTGCTGCGCGTGAAGAGGATCGCCTCTATCTCGAAGCCCCGGCCGTACGCCTTGGGTGCGAGCTCCGCTGGCC
The DNA here is from genome assembly GCA_025465145.1 of Frankiales bacterium. Classification (GTDB taxonomy): domain Bacteria; phylum Actinomycetota; class Actinomycetes; order Mycobacteriales; family SCTD01; genus RYN-124. Next base: position 2,608 of record JAODNS010000312.1, on the reverse strand, counting down.
CGGAGACGAGCTCCTCGAGCTCCTCCTCGAGAGTCAGCTCCTGCACCGGACCGCCGGCGATGTCCTCGAGGCCGAGCAGCGGCACGACGTCGGCCCAGAACGCGGCGTAGCCGTAGCAGAGCTCGCTCCAGCGTTGTCCGTACAGCAGGCGTCCGGTCCACGTCAGCGCACGGTTGCCGACACCGCGCAGGCGCGTGAGGTCGTCGCTGCCGCCGCCGACCACGTACCGGCTGCCCTTGGCCACGTCGGCGCCGGCCAGAAGCGCCCCGACCAGACCGGGAATCTCCGCGGGATCCATCGACCCGTCGGCGTCGATCATGACGACGATGTCGCCCGTCGCGGCCAGCAGACCCGCGGCGAGCGCTGCGCCTTTGCCCCGCGCGCGCTGTTGCACGACGCGGATGTCTGCATGCTCGGAACGCGCGACCGCGACGGTGTCATCGGTGGAGTGCCCGTCGACGAGGACGACCTCGTGCACCGTCACAGGGAGGCGACGCAGCACCCAAGGAAGGTTGCGGGCCTCGTTGAGTGCGGGGATGACGACGGACACCCTGGGCTCGACGAGACCGCGAGCGAGGTCGAGCCGGCCCGGCGTGCTGCTTGCACGGTAGGGCCGGTCTGCGGAAGCGGGTACGGCGCGCACGGCAGTCCTCCTGCTGGGTGACCTGGTGTTCTGCACCTGGTACCGGAAGAACGGTGGTCGGCGGGCGACCTCGCGCGCGGACCGGAAACTGGGAGTGTTCCGCCTCGGATGTCCGCTTCGGCCAAGGGTGAGGGCCGGGCGCCCCGGTTCGGCGGGCGAGGGGTCAATTTGCGTCATCTCGCCCTGAACCACTGCGCTCACACGGCGGACCTGCCGACAGTCCCCTCATGCGTCCCCTGCTGACCTCGCTGTCCGCGACCGCCGTCCTCCTGGGGGCATCCACCGCGACTCCGGGGCTTGCCGCACCTGCGGCGCTGCGGGTCGGCGTGACGCACACCCAGTACACGGCCGACGAGTGGCGCAATCCAGTTGCCGTGGAGCGTGCCAGGTCCGTGCTGCGGGCGAGCGTGCGCCTGCAGGCCTCGCCACTGATGGGGTGGGGAGCCAACAACCCGGAGCCCGCTCCGGGCACCTACGACTGGTACACGTACGACCAGCGCCTGCGCCTGATTGCGGGCACCGGCGGGACGCCCATCATCACGCTCTGCTGCTCGCCCGACTGGATGAAGGGCGGCCTGCCCGGCGTCACGGACTGGTCCCGGCTGGAGGCGGCGCCGAAGGAGAACCACTTCGCCGACTTCGCCGCGCTCGCGGTGGAGGCCGCGCGCCGGCATCCCGAGGTGCGGCACTACCTGGTCTGGAACGAGCTGAAAGGCTTCTACGACCCGGCGACCAACAACTGGGACATCGCTGCGTACACCCGGCTGTACAACGCCGTGTACGACGCGCTGAAGGCCCACGACCCGACGCTCATCGTGGGCGGGCCCTACGTGCCAGTGGACATCGAGTCGTCCGCCGCGACCATGAGTCACCCCTCGACGCTGCGCGGGAGTTGGGGGGTGGTGGACAACCGCGCGCTGTCCGCGATCTCGTACTGGCTGGCCAACGCGCACGGGGCGGACATGGTGGTCGTCGACGGCGGCACCTGGACGAAGGACAAGGGCGTCCTCGGCAACGACGTAGCGGCGACCAGCTACTTCACCGCCGTGACGGCGTGGCTGAAGGCGCGCACCACCAAGCCGATCTGGTGGAGCGAGTTCACCGCAGCGAGCACGCCGGGGAACACGCCCGCGCACGGCGTGCAGGTCTTGGACGCGGCCCTGAAGAAGATGCAGGCGGCCGGTGCCGCGGTCGCCATGCAGTGGCAGCCCGAGGGTCGGGACACCAGGTGCGTGAGCTGCCTGTGGACGGACACGTCGACGGCCGCAGGGGGCGTCAGGACCCCCTACGCGAACGTGATCCGGCGCTACAACAAGCTGTAGTCCATCTCCCGCGACAGCCAGCCATGCCGGCCGTGCGAGGCGGTGCCGGAAGTCATGGGCGGTGCGGCTCGCCCGGCCCCTGCCCCTCGGACTCTCCGCCCGCTGCGTCGCCGGCCTCACTCGACGGCCCGCCGGTGACCTCGGGTCCCGTAGCCGGGTCCACTGCCGCCGTCGGGGCGCCCTCGGTCGGCACCTCACGCAAGGACTCGCCGCTGCTCGCCGGGTCCTGCACCGTCCGCTCGCCGCTCGCGCCGGACTCCTGGGCCAGCTGGCCCTGGTCCGCGCCGGCGGTGGCGTCCGGCGTCGCGGCGACCGGCTTGTCGGCCTCCTGCATCACGTCCGGCGTGATGGACGGCGTGATGGACGGCGTGATGGACGGCGAAGGTTGCGCGGCCGACGACCCGCGGGCCGGCTCCGCGTACGCAACCGGTTCGGGTGCGCCGGCCATGGCCGGCTCCTTCTTGACCAGCGACCGGGCCAGGATCTGCGACACGTCGAGGACCTGCACGCCCTCCTTCGCGTCGCCGCTCTGCTGCTTCGCCGTGACCGCGTCGGACAGCATGACGATGCAGAACGGGCAGGCGGTCGAGATCAGGTCCGCGTCCGTTGCGAGCGCCTCGTCGGTGCGCTCGACGTTGATGCG
>JAODNS010000097.1 GCA_025465145.1 Frankiales bacterium | reverse complement strand
TCGAGGCCAAGGCGGCCGCCACCGCAGCGGGCTCGACCGTCCCTGGTGCGCAGGGGACCTTCACCCCGCTCGGCAAGACGCCGCTGATCGCCGACGACCCGAACGCGCCCAGCGTCGCCGGGCTCGGCCTCGCCGACCAGGCCGGGCGCGTCGACAGCTACGCCTACGACGCCGCGCACAAGCGGCTGTTCTCGGCGCCCGGCACCGGCGGCGTCTGGTTGTCCACCGACGTCGGCAGGTCCTGGAAGTCCGTGGGGGACACGCTTCCGTACCAGTCCGTGGGCGCCGTCACCTGGAGCCCCGCCGGCACCGCCGCCAACGGCACGCTGCTCGTCGTGTCCGGCGAGGCGTCCGGCGGCGGCAGCGTCTTCACCGGGCTCGGCGGCTTCTACAGCACCGACCTCGGCAAGACGTGGCGGCAGTCGAAGGGCATCCCCGACGGCCTCATGGGCTTCGAGATCGAGGTCGACCCGACGAACCCCCTGGAGGTCTACGCGGCGACCAGCCAGGGCCTGTTCCGGTCCACGGACGCCGGCAAGACCTACCGCAACGTCAACCTCCCGACCGGCCGCTGCGCCGGCAAGACGGGCTACAACAACGACTGCCACAACGGCAACTGGGTCACGGACGTTCAGATCAAGGCACCGGGTGGCGTCGGGGCCGACAAGAAGGGCGGGCAGGTGCTGGCCGCCGTCGGCTACCGCGCCGGCCGCAAGCTGTACCCCGGGACGGACCTGCCGCAGGCGCCGGCCAACGGCCTGTACCGCAGCGACACCGGCGCCCCGGGCACCTTCAAGGTGCTGGACGTCTCCGGTGACGGGCAGACCCCGCTGGGCTTCGCGCCGCAGGAGCGCATCGGCCGCACCGAGCTCGGCTCCGCCACAGGGCCCGCGCAGGACCACGGCTTCGTCTACGCGATCGTCGAGGACGCCGTGCTGTTCAACGGCGGCGTCCCCGGCATCGACGCCGTGGACGACACCGAGATCACCGGCGGCGCGGTCAACAACACCGCCTTGAACGGCATCTACGTCTCGCCCGACTTCGGCGCGAGCTGGACCCGGATGGCCGACGAGGTCGAGCTGCAGACGCCGCTGACCGAGTCAGCACTCATCGGCGCCTCCGCCGCGTCCCTGTACCAGCCGGGCGTGCAGGCCTGGTACAACCAGTGGATCGAGCCCGACCCCACGTCGGCAGACGCGAACGGCGTCCCGACCCGCCTGGTCTTCGGCCTCGAAGAGGTCTGGGAGTCCCGGCTGTCGGGCCAGCCGCAGGACCAGCGCGAGGCGCTCATCCCCTCGTCGTTCCGCGTCGTCGGCCCGTACTTCGCCGACGACACCTGCGGCTTCCTCGACAACCCGTTGCCGTACTGCCCCACGCAGCAGACGGCGTCGGGCGACACCACCACCCACCCCGACCAGCAGTCGGGGATCTGGATCCCGTCCGCGAACGGCGGCGTCACGCTGGTCGTCGGCAACGACGGCGGCACCTACCGCCAGGACGTGCCGAAGGGCGGCAGCCTGACGAAGAAGGCCTGGGGCCGCGGCGCGCAGGCCGGCTACAACGCCAACACGCTGCTGCCGTACGACGCCGCGCCGGCCAAGGACGGCACCGTCGCCTTCGGCCTGCAGGACAACGGCTCCGGCGTCATCCAGCCGAACGGCAAGGTCGTCGAGACGTTCGGCGGGGACGGCTTCTACGCCGCCATCGACCCGGACAACAGCAAGACCTACTACAACGAGACGACGCTCGCCGACCTCCGCGTCACGACCGACGGCGGGAAGACCTACAAGACGATCACCCCGCCGGTGACCAACCCGATGTTCTCCAACCCGTTCATCATGGATCCCACCGATGCAGACCACCTGCTGACGGCCGGCCCGGAGGTCGTCGAGACCGTCAAGGGACCCAACACCGGCACCGCCTGGGTGCAGGTGTTCAACCTCGACACCGCTGAGCGGACAGGCCGTCAGATGACGGCGGTCGAGCTGCAGGGCGCTGCCGCCTACGTCGGCTTCTGCTCGACCTGCGACATCGTCAACAAGGACCCGAAGCAGGGACAGATCTTCTCGAGCGGCTTGGCCACCAACGTCGGGGGCAGCGCCGCGGCGAAGAAGGCCTCGCCCGACGGTTGGCACTTCGCGGCCGCCAGGGGCCTGCCCGACCGCTACATCACCTCGATCGCGGCGGACCCCACCGACCCGAAGACCGTCTACGTGACGCTCGGTGGGTACGCCAACCGCCAGTGGTGGCCGGTCGGCGCCTTCAACGACAAGAACCCGAACGTCGGCGCGGGGCACGTCTTCAAGTCCACCAACGGGGGGTCGAGCTTCACCGACATCACCGGAACGATCCCGGACGTGCCGGCACGGTCGATCGAGGTCAACCGCGGCCAGCTGCTGGTCGGCACCGACGTCGGCGTCTTCCTGTCCAACAACACGTCCGGCCAGCGCTGGGCCGCCCTCGCCGGCCTGCCGAACGTGCCGGTCCTGTCCATCCGGAACGTCCCGGGCAGCGCGAACCGGGTCGTCCTGGCCACGTTCGGGCGGGGCATCTACAGCTACACGCTCAGCGGACGGTCCACCGCCGGCCCGACCACCGGGACGGGCACCCCGGTGCCGCGGAGCGGGACGCTGCCGACCACCGGTCTGCCGGTGGCCGTCGCAGCGGCCGCCGTCCTCGCCCTTCTGGGCGGGCTGCTGCTGCGCCGCCGGACGACGTAGCGCCGCACGTCTGCGAGGGGCCGCGACGCGTTGCGCAGCGGCCCCTGGTCGTCGCGCAAACCGGGCGACATCCGGCGCTCACCGTGCAACCCTGAGCGGGATGAACAAGCCCTCTCACGGCGTTCTACCAGCGATGACATCTCCGCTGACCGCGCCCGTTCCTCCCGACACCGACGTCGTCCTCGACGACGAGTTGACGCCCTTCCACGAGGTCGAGGGCCAGGGCTTCGACCTCGAGGAGCGACAGGCCCTCCGCCGCGTCCCCGGCATCCGCACCGACCTCGAGGACGTCACCGAGGTCGAGTACCGCCAGCTGCGCCTCGAGCGCGCCGTCCTCATGGGCGTCTGGACCGACGGCGACGTCACCGACGCCGAGAACTCCATGCGCGAGCTCGCCGCCCTGGCCGAGACCGCAGGCGCCGAGGTCCTCGAGGGGCTGGTGCAGCGTCGGCAGAAGCCCGACCCGGCGACCTACGTCGGCTCCGGCAAGGCCAAGCAGCTGCGCGACCTCGTGGTGGAGACCGGCGCCGACACCGTGATCTGCGACGGCGAGCTCACCCCCGGACAGCTGCGCAAGCTGGAGGAGGTCGTCAAGGTCAAGGTCATCGACCGGACCTGGCTGATCCTCGACATCTTCGCCCAGCACGCGTCGTCGCGGGAGGGCAAGGCGCAGGTCGAGCTGGCCCAGATGACGTACATGCTCCCGCGCCTGCGCGGCTGGGGTGAGTCGCTGTCCCGGCAGGGCGGTGGCGCCGGCGGCTCCGGCGGCGGCGTCGGCACCCGCGGCCCGGGTGAGACGAAGATCGAGACCGACCGGCGGCGCATCCGCACCCGCAAGGCCAAGCTGGCGGCCGAGATCAAGCTCATGAAGACCGCCCGCGACACCAAGCGGCAGG
>JAODNS010000051.1 GCA_025465145.1 Frankiales bacterium | reverse complement strand
CACCGTCCTCGGTGCGCAGGAGGTTCTCCAGCAGGACCTTGAGGCTGTACGGGAGGTCGCCGGCTCCGTCGACCTTGTCGAGCCGGTAGATCTCGTAGCTCCGGTCGCCGACCGAGAGGTTGCTGCGGGCGCCGAAGCTGTCCTGGCTGGCCATGTGGGGCTCCTGTGTCGTGGTTATCGGACGACGGTAGACGGGGTGCGGACGGCGTCCTCGACGAGGTCGAGGACCCCGTCGAGGTGGTCGACGGGCATGCCGGTGGCGCGCGAGCTGACGAGGCCGTCGAGGACCAGCCGGAGGAAGTCGGCGAGGATCGGGACGGGGATGTCGGTGCGTACGACTCCTGCTTCCCGCTGGCGGACGAGCCGCTCCTCGGTGGCGGCGCGGACCTGCTGCTGCCGCTCGGCCCAGCGCTCGGCGAACTCGGGATCCGTGCGCAGCTTGCGGCGGACCTCGAGCTGGACGCCGAGCCAGCCGGCGTCCTTCTCGCGCAGGTCGCGCATGACCTGGACGAGGCCGTACTCGGCGACGGTGGCGGCGGTACGGGCGGCGTCGTCCTCGGCGAGGGCGAGGAAGAGGGCCTCCTTGTCCCGGAAGTGGTGGAAGATCGCGCCCCTGGACAGGCCGGTCTCCGCCTCCAGCACCTTGACGGTGGCGCCCTCGTAGCCGTGCCGGGCGAAGGCGCGTCGGGCGGCGTCGAGGATCGCGCCCCGGCGGGCCGCGAGCTGGTCCTCCGTCACCTTCGGCATGCGTCGAGGGTAGCAAACCGTACGTCCGTCTTGCAAGGGACGCCACCTACCGCACCGTGTACGGCGGCTGGTGGCGCCGCTGAGCGTGCGTGCGCTGTCGGAGGTGCGGTAGGTGGAGCCCGCAACGCTCAGTCGTCGTCCGCGAGGCCGGCCAGCTCGCGCAGCTGCACGGCGAGCCACCGGCCGACGTCGTTGTGCCGGACGACGGCCGCTGCCATGCCGCGCCGGTCCGCCCGCTCCTCGGCGCTCATGGTGAGCGCCGCGTGCAGCGCGTCCGCCTGCTGGGCCACGTCGAACGGGTGCAGCGTCACCGCGAACCGGCCCAGCTCGTCGTGCGCCCCCGTCGCCTCGGACAGCGCGAGCACCATGTCGCGCTCGTTCACGACGACCGCCTCCTTGGCGACGAGGTTCATCCCGTCGGCCACCGCGTTGACGACCAGGACGTCGCACCGGCGGTACGCGGCGGCAGCCAGCGGCATGTCCGAGACGAGCCGCAGGTCGATCGGGGTCCAGGTGTCCGTTCCGTGCCGGGCGTTGACCGCGCCGGCCGCCGTGTGGATCGCGTCGGTGTACTCCGCGTACTCCTGCACGTCCTGCCGGCTCGGCTGCAGCAGCGCCAGGAAGACCACCTGCCCGGCCAGCTCCGGGTGCTCGTCGAGCAGCAGGCCGAATGCCGAGAACCCACGGACGATGTTCTTGCTGGGGTCGGTCCGGTCCACCCGCAGCACGAGCTTGCCGTCGCCCACCTCCTCGTCCAGCTGCGCCACGTGCTCGTCGGCCGCGGGGGAGTGCGCGACCGCTTCGAGGCTCGGGATGTCGATGCTGATCGGGTACGCGCGGGCGCGGACGGTCCGCTCGCCGTACTGGACGGAGAACTCGTCGAGGTCGATGGGGAAGCCGAGCAGCTCCTGCACGCACAGCAGGAACGCGCGGGCGTCCGAGCGCGTGTGGAACGCGACGACGTCGCAGCCGAGCAGGCCGGTGAGGATGCTCGTCCGGACGTCCGGCGGCAGCACCTTCCAGGTGTCCGGGCCCGGCCACGGGATGTGCACGAAGTGGCTGATCAGCACGTCCGGGAACGCCTCCCGGACCAGGCCGCCCACGAGGTAGAAGTGGTAGTCGTGCAGCAGCACGGCCGCCTTGCCGCCGTGCCGCGCCACCTCGTCGAGCACCGCGTCGGCCGCGAGCCGGTTGGCCGCCACGTACCCGTCCTCCCAGGCGCGTCGCTCCTCACGGCCGAGCGACGGCTCCGTGCCGATCCCGTACAGCCGGTGCTGCACGAACCACAGCAGCGGGTTCGCGATGACGCCGTAGAACGGCTGGTGCACCTCGGCCGGGATGTCGAGGAGCCGCAGCGGCAGCACCCGACCGTCCACGTCGTCGTCCGCGCCGAGGACCCGCGGCTCCGGGTCGAGCGCCAGCCGGACCGGCCCGGTCCGGTCGTGCTCGCCGGCGACGCACACCCAGACGGCCTCGTCGAGGTACCCGGTCAGCCCGGTCAGCGCCGTGACGAGACCGCCCGCGCCGCGAGTGATGTCGCCGCTGTCGTCGAACGAGACGGGACCGCGGTGGGACAGCAGGACCACGGGCAGGTCGAGCGGGGCGGACATGCTCTTCCCCTGCCCGCCCGGCCGGTGCGGAACACGAGGAGGTGCCCGAGGACGTGGTGCGGCGTTCGCGCACCGGCGGTCGCTGCTGTCCCGCGAGCTGCTGCTGCGCGAAGGCTTCCGCGACGGGATGATGCAGGCATGGGCCTCCACCTCGCCAACGAGCCAGCCGCCGACGCCGTCCTCGACGAGCACCCGTTCGCCGTCCTCGCCGGCATGATGCTCGACCAGCAGTACGGGATGGAGCACGCGTTCCGCGGCGGCTGGAAGGTGCTGAGCCGGCTCGGCACGCTCGACCCGGCGGTCATCGCGTCCGCCGAGCCGGAGCAGTTCAAGGCGCTCTGCAGCCAGCCGCCCGCCATCCACCGGTTCCCCGGCTCGATGGCCGCGCGGCTGCAGGAGCTGGCCGCCGTCGTCGTCGACAAGTACGACGGCGACGTGACGCGGCTGTGGACCGAGCCGACGACCGGCGCGGAGCTGTTCCGGCGGGTGAACGAGCTGCCCGGCTTCGGCAAGCAGAAGTCGCAGATCTTCGTCGCGCTGCTGGCCAAGCAGCTGGGGGTGCGCCCGCGGGGGTGGAAGCAGGTCGCGGGCGACTACGGGCTGACCGGCCACCGCTCGGTCGCGGACGTCGTGGACGAGGCGAGCCTGCTGAAGGTGCGCGAGTTCAAGCAGCAGGCCAAGGCCGCCGCGAAGGCGGCGAACGGCTAGACGTCGACGAGCACCGTGAACGGCCCGTCGTTCACCAGCGCGACCTGCATCTGCGCGCCGAAGACGCCGGTGGCGACGGTCGCGCCCCGCTGCCGCAGCGCGGCGACGACCGCGTCCACCAGCGGCTCGGCGACGTCCCCCGGTGCCGCCGCGGACCACGACGGCCGGCGGCCCTTGCGGGTGTCGCCGTACAGCGTGAACTGGCTGACCACGAGCAGCCCGGCGCCCGTCTCGGCGCACGAGCGCTCGCCGGTCAGGATGCGCAGCTCGTGCACCTTGCGCGCGAGCTCGGCCGCCGTGGCGGGGCTGTCGCCGTGGGTCGCGCCGACGAGGACGAGCAGCCCCTCGCCGACCTGGTCGACCACCGTGCCGTGGACGGTCACCGAGGCGGAGCTGACCCGCTGGACGACGGCGCGCACGCGGTCTGTCTACTGGAGCGCATGCGGTTCGACGGCAAGCGGGTCCTGGTCACCGGCGGCTCCCGCGGCATCGGAGCCGCTGTGGTGCAGGCGTTCGGCGCCGAGGGCGCGCGGGTGGTCGCGCACGCGAGCCGGCAGGGCGACGTGGTCGGCGACCTGTCCGATCCGGCTGCGGTGCAGCGGTTCGTGGCCGAGGCGGTCGAGCGGCTCGGCGGCCTCGACGTCCTCGTCAACAACGCCGGCGTCTTCGACGAGCTGGACCCGCTCACGGCGACGTACGAGCAGTGGCAGCAGCACTGGCGCAGCACGATCGACGTCGACCTCATCGGCGCGGCCAACGCCACCTTCTGCGCGCTGCCGCACCTGATCGCCAGCGGCCGCGGGAAGGTCGTCAACGTCGGCTCGCGCGGCGCCTCCCGCGGCGAGCCGGTGGCCGTCGCGTACGGCGCCGCGAAGGCGGGCCTCACCGCGATGGGCCAGTCGCTCGCCCTCGCGCTGGCGCCGCACGGCGTCTCGGTGACGTCGGTGCTGCCGGGCTTCATCGAGACGGACATGGCCCGGCACGTGCTGGACGGGCCGCGCGGCGACGCGGTGCGGGCGCAGAGCCCGGCCGGCCGTGTGGGCCAGCCGGAGGAGGTCGCCGCAGCGGTGCTGTTCCTCGCCGCCGACGGCTCGGAGTGGTCGACCGGCGCCGTCCTGGACGTGAACGGCGCGAGCTACCTCAGGACGTAGGGCGTCCGTCGTCGCCGACGATCTCGGCGATGTGCATGGAGACCAGCTCCAGACCGCCCCACTCCTGCAGGTTCGCGCCCGAGGCCGCCCACTCCGGCGTCTTGAACGCAGCCTTGAGCGACTCGTACGACTCGAAGTAGAGCTCGGCCACGACGTGCAGGGCCGGCTCGCCGGCGACGGTCTTGAGCACCCGCGCCAGCTCGGTGCGGACCAGGCCGGGCGTCGCGTTCGCGAGCGGCACGTGGGTCGAGAAGTACGCCTCGTCGAAGGCGGCGGCGTCCTCGGGGGTGCGGTACAGGGCTACGTACTTGATCATCCGACGACCCTAGTCGGCGTCGATGACCCGTCCCGGCGGCAGGGCCGTCATCGGCAGCGGCTCGACCTGGTCGACCACCAGCGCGGTGGCGCGGGTCCGGTCGACCGCAGGCCCGGCGTTGGCGGCGACGACGCCGAACCACGGCAGGACGACCGAGCCGACGATGAAGCCGATCTTCCAGACCGGCTCGACCGGCAGCAGCACGGCCAGCAGCACGCAGGCGACGCGTACGGCCTGGGTGATGAGGTAGCGGCGGGTGCGCAGCCGCATGTCGTCGGTGTGGCTGCGTCCGACGGTGGTGATGACCGTCCGGTCCGGCGACTGCATGCGTCCAGTCTGCGGTCGCGACCCCCGGCCCGCTCGTCGAGACGGCGCTCCCGGACGTACGGTTCGTCACCCGACCCGCCTCAGGAGACGCCATGACGATCGCGCCGGAACGCCCCACCGACACGAGCACCTTCGAGTCGCTGGACCCCACGAGCGGCGCCGTGGTCGGGACGTTCCCGGTACACGGCGAGGACGAGGTGCGCGCCGCGGTGCAGCGGGCCCGCACCGCCGCCGGCTGGTGGCAGGAGCTGGGCTGGGCGGGCCGCCGGGCGCGGCTCGACGCGTGGAAGCGGCTGATCGTCCAGCGGTCGGACGAGCTGGCCGAACTGGTGCACCGCGAGAACGGCAAGCCGGTCACGGATGCGCGCCTGACCGAGGTGACGCTGCCGGTCGACCACATCGCGTGGGCGGCCAAGCACGCGCCGAAGGTGCTCGGCCCGCGCAAGGTCCCGGCCGGTCTGATGATGGCGAACCAGGCGGCGTCGCTGGAGTACCAGCCGCTCGGCGTCATCGGCGTCATCGGCCCGTGGAACTACCCGGTGTTCACGCCGATGGGCTCGATCGCCTACGCGCTCGCCGCCGGCAACGCCGTGGTGTTCAAGCCGAGCGAGTACACGCCGGCCGTCGGCAGGTGGCTCGTCGACACGTTCAGCGAGGTCGTGCCGGAGCAGCCGGTGCTGCAGCTGGTCACCGGGTTCGGCGAGACCGGCGCCGCGCTGTGCCGCGCCGGCGTGGACAAGATCGCGTTCACCGGGTCGGCGCCTACCGGCAAGAAGGTCATGGCCGCCTGCGCCGAGACACTCACGCCGGTGCTCATGGAGTGCGGCGGCAAGGACGCGATGATCGTGGACGACGACGCCGACCTCGAGGCCGCCGCGACCGCGGCCGTCTGGGGTGGCATGAGCAACGCCGGCCAGACCTGCGTCGGGATCGAGCGGGTCTACGTGACCGAGAAGGTCTACGACGAGTTCGTCTCGCGCGTCACCGCCAAGGCCCGCAAGGTGACGGCCGGCAGCTCGTACGGGCCGATCACCATGCCGGGACAGGTCGACGTCATCCGCCGGCACATCGCGGACGCGCTCGACCGCGGCGGCCGTGCCCTCACCGGCGGCTCCATCACCGGCGGGCTGGTGGAGCCGACCGTCCTCGTCGACGTGCCGGAGGACAGCCTCGCCGTCACCGAGGAGACGTTCGGGCCGACGCTGACCATCGCGAAGGTGCGCGACGTCGACGAGGCCGTCGAGCGCTCGAACGCCACCACGTACGGGCTCGCCGGCGCGGTCTTCAGCAAGAAGCGCGGCGTCGAGATCGCGCGCCGGCTGCGCACCGGCATGACCAGCGTCAACCAGGTCGTCGCCTTCGCCGGCATCCCGTCGCTGCCGTTCGGCGGCTCCCGCGACAGCGGCTTCGGCCGCATCCACGGCGAGGACGGGCTCAAGGAGTTCACCCGCGCCAAGGCCATCACGCGCCAGCGCTACCCGCTGCCGGTGCCGCTGCTGTCGTTCGACCGGACCCCGAAGGTGGACGCGCTGCTGGGCCGAGCGGTCCGCTTCCTGCACGGTCGCGGTTGAGCCGAATGCGCGACAAGCCGCAGGAGTAGTGCCATCCTGAGCGGTGCCGTTCCGGGGGGACCGGTGCGAGCTGCTCCGGGGGAGTTCCAGATGAAGAAGGCCTACAGCATCCTGGCGTACCTGCTGGCCGCCGAAGTCGTCATCAACGGCATGGCGATGGCCTACGCCATCGCGGCGGTGTTCCGCTGGGTCGAGGAGGACGGCGGCGTCATCAACAAGGCGCTGCTCGACGCCGACAGCCCTGACTTCCCGGGCATCGGGGCGTTCATGCTGCACGGGATGAACGGGATGATGGTCATCCCGCTGCTCGCGGTCGCGCTGCTCGTGGTCTCGTTCTTCGCCAAGGTCACCGGCGGGACGCGACGCGCAGCGGTGCTGCTCGGGCTGGTCGTGCTGCAGGTCGTCCTCGGCCTGTCGGCGCACGGCGTCTCGGCGCTCGCGCCCCTGCACGTGCTGAACGCGTTCGGCATCTTCGTGATGGCGATCCTCACGGCGCGCAGCGTGGCGACGACCTCCGCCGCGCACGCTCCGGCCGCCACGCAGGCGCCCGTACCCGTCTGACCCGCGTGACGTCAGAGCGCCGGCGGCTGCTGGTCGCCGTCGCCGGCGCTCTCGCGGTGCTCGTCCCGCTCGGCTGGATGTGGCAGTCCAGCCGCCTGCCGGGGACGTACTCCGTCATGGACATGGGCTACGAGGACACCGGCGGCGGCCCGGGCGCGATGTCGCACGCGTCGATGGCCCGCAGCGTCAGCTCGTTCGTCGAGGACCCGGCCCGCAAGGCCGACGTGCGGGTGGACCTGACCGCCCGCAAGGGGGCGTTCCGGCTGGCCACCGGCGAGCGCGTCGACGGGTACACCCTCAACGGCAGCTCCCCGGGGCCGACGATCCGCGCGGTCGAGGGCCAGCTCGTCGAGGTGCACCTGGCGAACGCCTCCGTCCCGGACGGGGTGACCCTGCACTGGCACGGCGTGGACGTGCCCAACGCCGAGGACGGCGTCGCCGGCGTCACCCAGGACGCGGTGCGACCGGGCCGCTCGCACACGTACCGCTTCGTCGCGGACCACGCCGGCACGTACTGGTACCACTCGCACCAGGTCTCGCACGCCCAGGTGCAGGGCGGGCTGCTCGGCGCGCTGGTCATCGCGCCTCGGCAGCCGCTGGGCCAGGACGCGCTGGCGCTGCTGCACGTCTACCGGGGGCGGCAGACCATCAACGGGCGGACCGGCGAGGACCGGGTGGCCGCGCCCGCCGGGACGAAGGTGCGCGTCCGGGTGCTCAACACCGACAACGGCGCGGCCGGCGTCTGGGTCTCGGGCGGCGCGTACCGGGTGCTGGCAGTGGACGGGTACGACCTGAACGAGCCGTCGGAGGTGCGCGACCAGGCGGTGCGGCTGACCGCCGGCGGCCGCGTCGACCTGGAGGTGACCGCGCCGGCGCGGGTGGACATCGGCGGTGGCGGCGCGCTGGTCGTGGGGGAGGGCGCCCCGGCCACGCCCCAGCCGTTGCGGGTGCTGGACCTGCTGACGTACGGCAGGCCGGCGCCGCTGCCGTTCGACGGCGACGAGGCCGACCGCAGCTTCGAGTACTCCATCGGTCGCCGGCCCGGCTTCGTCGACGGCCGGCCGGGCGTGCACTGGTCGATCAACGGCCACCTGTTCCCGGACGTGCCGATGTTCGTCGTCTCGGACGGCGACGTCGTCCGGATGCACCTGGAGAACCACAGCGGCGCGGTCCACCCCATGCACCTGCACGGGCACCACGCCGTGGTCCTGGCGCGCAACGGCGTCAAGGCCACCGGCAGCCCGTGGTGGGTCGACTCGCTCGACGTCGGGAACGGCGACGACTACGACATCGCCTTCCGCGCGGACAACCCCGGCGTGTGGATGGACCACTGCCACAACCTGCCGCACGCCGACCAGGGGCTCATCGCGCACCTGATGTACGAGGGCGTGAGCGAGCCGTACCGGATCGGCGGCCGCGGCCGGAACTCCCCGGAGTAGCCGGCGTCGTCGGCGGCAAGGTCCTACTGGTCACACCCGCACCGGAACGCACACCGACTGATCGCGGAGGGGCTGCGCGCGGCGCGCCGCGTCGATGCGGATCAGTCCGTGTGCGCCGGGCTGTCGGCGCGCGGGCGCACACTGGAGGACGTGGACGTCGCCTGGCAGGGCTCGCTGTTCGAGGAGGCCGTTCCCGACCGGGAGCCGCTGTCCTTCGACGGGCTCCGCCGAGACGCGCTGGACGACCGGTCGTGGCTCGACGTCGTGCCCGGCTGGGTGACCGACCACGGCGCGCTGTTCGAGCTGCTGCTCGCCGAGGCGTCGTGGCAGCAGCGGACGCGGACGATGTGGGACAAGGACGTGCTCGAGCCACGGATGATCGCCCTCGTGCCGCAGCCGTTCCCGGCGTACGTCCAGGAGCTGGTCGACCCGCTGAACGCGCGGTACGGCGTCGAGCTCGACAGCTGCCTGGTGAACCTCTACCGAGACGGCAACGACGCGGTCGCCTGGCACGCGGACACGGTGCGCAAGACGATGCGCGACCCGCTGGTGGCGACGGTGTCGCTCGGCGCCCGGCGGACGTTCCTCGTACGGCCCGTTGACGGGGGAGCCGTGGTCCGGCGGTACAAGCCCGGCGAGGGCGACCTCATCGTCATGGGCGGGGCCATGCAGCACGACTGGCACCACACCGTGCCGCGCGAGAAGACCGCCTCCGGAGCGCGCATGTCGGTGACGCTCCGGCACTCGCGCCCTACAGCTGCTTCGGCTCCGGCAGCAGCTCCGGGAACGCCGCCGGCCGCTTCTCCGCCTTCGCCGTGAACGACTCGACCATGTCCGCCGGCTGGAACATCCCGGACTGCCAGGTCGCGATCTGCTCGAGGCTGTCGTCGACGGAGTGGTCGCGGGCGTAGTTCATCGCCACCTTGGTGCCCCAGATCGCGAGCGGGGACTTCTCGGCGATCTCGCGGGCGATGCCCAGCGCCCCGGCGACGAGCGACTCGTGGTCCGCGAACACCTCCTGCACCAGCCCGACCTCGTACGCACGCGCCGCAGGCATCCGCCGGCCTGTGTACGCCAGCTCGCGCGCCACCCCCTCCGGCACGACCTTGCCGAGCCGCTGCAGCGTCCCGACGTCGGCCGTCATCCCGATGTTGATCTCCTGCACGCAGAAGAAGGCGTCCGCGCTGGCGTACCGCATGTCGCACGCCGTCACGAGGTCGACGGCGCCGCCGATGACGCCGCCCTGGACCGCGGCGAGGACCGGTACGCGCGCCTTCTCCAGCGCGGTGAACGACCACTGCAGGAGCTTGGCGCTGCTGCGCAGCCGGGCGTTCTTCCGACCCGGCTCGGCGTCGGCCTGCAGCCCGTCCCCGGTGAAGACCGAGAGGTCCATCCCGGCGCTGAAGTGCTTGCCGGTGCTGGAGATCACCACGACGCGGGCGCTCGCCTCGTCGCTGATGCCGGTGACGATCTCGGGCAGCTCGCGCCAGAAGTCCGACGTCATCGTGTTGAGCTCGTCCGGCCGGTTCAGCCGTACGTGGGCGACGCGGTCGGTGATCTCGACGTCGAAGCAGTGGTAGGTCATGCGTGCATCGTGTCGCAGGCGGTCCCGGCTCTGGAGCGCGGCTACGGTCGAGGCGTGCCCGACGTCGTGCTGTCCCTGTCCGGCGTGGCCGTCGTCCGCGACGGCGCCACGCTGCTCGCCGACGTCGACTGGACGGTCCGCGAGGGCGAGCGCTGGGTAGTGCTCGGGCCGAACGGCGCCGGCAAGACCACGCTGCTGCAGATCGCCAGCGCCGGGCTGTTCCCGTCCCGCGGACGGGTCGAGCTGCTCGGCGAGGTCTTCGGCCAGGTCGACCTCGGCGAGCTGCGCACCCGCGTCGGGCTGTCCAGCGCGTCGCTGTCGGACCGCGTACCCGCGCACGAGCGCGCCCGCGACGTCGTCATCACCGCGTCGTACGGCGTCGTCGGCCGGTGGCGCGAGGCGTACGACGCGGCGGACGTCGACCGGGCCGAGGACCTCATGACCCGCGTCGGCCTGCGCGCGTTCTCCGACCGCCGGTTCGGCACGCTGTCGGAGGGCGAGCGCAAGCGGGTCATGCTCGCCCGTGCGCTGATGACCGACCCCGAGCTGCTGCTGCTCGACGAGCCCGCCGCGGGGCTGGACCTCGGGGCGCGCGAGGCCCTGCTGCGGCTGCTCACCCGGCTTGCGACGGACGAGGACGCGCCGCCGACGGTGCTGGTCACGCACCACCCGGAGGAGGTGCCGGTGGGGACGACCCACGCGCTGCTGCTGTCCCGCGGTCGGACGGTCGCCGCCGGGCCGGTGGACGAGGTGCTCACCGGGCCGCTGCTGTCGCGCGCGTTCGGGCTGCCGCTGCTGGTCGAGCAGCGCGACGGCCGCTTCACCGCGCGCGCCCAGCTGGGTTGAGAACGGGGAACGGCCGCCCTCCCCGAGGGAGAGCGGCCGTCCGGACGGAACGGGTCTAGCCGAGCGTCGCGGTCTCGTCGACGTACTCCACGGCGGTCGCGCGGAGCTTGTCCTCGTAGGCCTTGGCGTGGTGCGCGCAGAAGAACAGGTCGCCGGTCGCGAGGACGACACGGACCCGGGCCTGGGCGCCACAGCGGTCGCAGCGGTCGGCAGCGGTCAGAGTAGGAGTCGGTACGGGGGTCACGGTCGCGTTCACACCTGACACAACACCACACATCGGCCGCGCGTTCCCGCTGAAAGGATGGTCTGGTGCCGTCAGGATCCGGCCCGCTCGCCGGGCTGCTCGTCGCCGACTTCAGCCGGGTGCTGGCCGGCCCGTTCGCCACGATGATGCTGGCCGACCTCGGCGCCCGGGTGGTCAAGGTGGAGCGGCCCGACGGCGGCGACGACTCGCGGACGTACGGCCCGTTCGTCGACGGGCGGTCGCTCTACTTCGCCAGGGTCAACCGCGGCAAGGAGTCCGTCGCGCTCGACCTCAAGGACCCGGCCGACCTCGCGGTGGCGCGGTCGCTGGCGACCCGCGCGGACGTGCTGGTCGAGAACTACCGGCCGGGGGTCATGGCCCGGCTCGGCCTCGGCTGGGCGGGCCTGCAGCCGCTCGCGCCCGAGCTCGTCTACTGCTCCATCTCCGGCTTTGGCCACACCGGCCCGTGGCGGGAGCGGCCCGCCTACGACGCCGTCGTGCAGGGGATGAGCGGGATCATGGGCGTCACCGGCTCGCCGGACGGGCCGCCGGTCAAGCCGGGCGTGCCGGTGGCGGATCTGTCCGCCGGCCTGTACGCGTTCGGCGCGATCACCAGCGCGCTGCTCGGCGGCAAGGGCACCCACCTCGACATCGCGATGTACGACGCGACCGTGTCGCTGCTGGAGGGCGCGGCGCTGTCTTGGCTGGCGACGGGGCAGGACCCCGGCCGGATCGGCAACGCGCACTTCGCGATCGCGCCGTTCGACACGTTCAGCTGCGCGGACCGCGACATCACCGTGTGCGCCGCGAACGACGTCCTCTTCGGGGTCCTCGTGACGGCGCTGGGGGTACCGCGGCTGGCCGCGCGGTACCCGACCAACGCCGTGCGGCACGAGGCGCGGGCCGAGCTGAAGGCCGAGCTCGAGGCGGTCCTCCGTACCCAGACCGCGGGGCACTGGCTGGATGTCCTGTCCGCCGTCGGCGTCCCCTCCGGCCCGATCAGCGACGTCGCCGAGGCCGTCGGCAGCGAGCAGGCGCGGGTCCGGAACATGGTGGTGACCGCGGGGGGCCTGCCGGTCCCGGGGAACCCGGTGAAGGCTTCGGCGTACGAGGACCCGGCGGTCCGCCCGGCCGCACCCGAGCTGGACGAGCACGGCGCGGGCGTGCGCGCCGAGTTCAGCTGACCGAGCGCACCAGCCCGCGCAGCGCCTCGCGCTGCAGCACCGCCCCGTTCGCAACCGAGGCGGCCAGAGCCGCGCAGACGCCGACCGGCAGCACCCGTGCGCGCCGCTCCTGCTCGCGGCTGATCGGGCCGTACGTCTCGAGGAACGCCGTCCGCGCGGCGCCGACGAACCCGCCGTAGACCAGCATCAGGTCGAGCGCCGGATCCGCGCGGTAGGTGTCGTCCCAGTCGATGACCGCGGTCGCGGCGCCGTCCGCGGACACGAACAGGTGCCGCAGGTGCAGGTCGCCGTGCGCCAGCACCGGCTCGGCGACCGAGGGCGGCAGCGCGGTCGCCTGCGCGTACAGCTCGTCGCGGCGCCCGGCTGCCACAGGTGCGCGATCGCGTCGACTGCGTCCGCGCGATGCGGGCCGCCAGATCATCGCCAGGCATCAGCCGGTGGCCGGTGAACGGCCAGGGGTACTCCTCCGCCGGCTGCCCGACCAGCTCCGGCAGCGGGATCGGCAGCGGGAGGAGCGGGCCGAGCAGGGGGAGCACCGCAAGCTCGCGCTCCTGCGCGGGCAGGGCGGCAGCCCGCTGCAGGAGGCGGAACGCCCAGGTGCCGCCGACGCCGAACACGGCGTTGTCCAAGCCGGTGCCCAGCGGCACGACCGGCAGGTCGGCAAGGTCCGGGAACTGGGCGGCGACGAGCAGAGCGGCCAGCTCCTGCGTCACCTCGTGCTCGGGCGCCTACTCCATCCCGCGGACGCTAGAGGCTGGTCACCCGGAACAGCGCCGTCATCACCAAGGCAGCCGCGACCAGCAGGGCCGGCAGCCACAGCGAGCGGCGGCTGTCGAGCAGCACCAGCGCGCTCGTCGCGTGCAGCTCGGCGGCCGTGCGGAAGTCGGCCGGACCGACCCAGACGTTCGCGGAGAGACTGACGACCAGCAGCAACGACACCAGCCAGGCGACCTTCAGTCCCAGCGGGGAGACGGACGCCCGCAGCGCCAGCGCGGCGGCGGTGACGACGACCGCGAGGGCGAGCAGCTGGCCGGTGGTGATCAGCGACGCCCGGTCGAGCGAGAGCGCACCGAGCAGCCAGCCGCCCGCGGCGGGGGCCAGGTCAGAGAACGGCAGCACGAGGTTCTTGCCGCCGCTGCTGAGCAACGGGACCTGACCGGTCGCGGCTGCGCAGACCGCCTGCCAGGCGGCGAACGCGACGGGCGGGGCAGCCGCCAGCAACCGGGTGCGCCGGGTGGCGGCAGGCAGCTGGCCGAGCAGGAACGCCCCGTACAGCAGCAGCGCCGACTCGCGGCTGAGGACGGCGCCGGTGAAGGCGAGCACGGCCAGCGGGATCCGGTCGCGCCGCCAGAGCAGGAGGCCGGCCACGAGCAGCGTCACCGTCGTGATCTCGGTCAGGTTGCGGCCGAGGGTGGTGCAGAAGCCGAAGAAGCCGACGACGAGCAGGCCGGCGACGGGCGCTCGTCCAGCGTCCCGCGCCAGCAGCGCGCTGAGCAGGGCGAGCAGGCCCAGGCCGAGCACGTTGACGACCACCAACGCCAGCGGGACGAGGCTGCGCTCTCCGCCGGCCGCGACGTGCACGACGGCCGGGTAGGTCATCCGCTGCAGGCGCAGCGGCGAATCGATGACGACCCCGTACGCGCGCCGGTCCAGCTCCGTCGGGTCGACGGCGAGGCGGTACGCGAACTGGCCGTCGTAGCCGTGCCCGGGCAAGGCGGTGACGCCGGCGTCGTCCGAGACGTACTCCGACCCGGCGACGACGAAGCGGGTGAGATCACCGTCGGCGGCGACCTGCCAACGCGCGAGCACGAACAGCGTTGCGAGCGCGGTCGTCAGAAGCGCGAGGGCGACGGGCGTCAGCCGGTTCATGACTCGGCCAGGGCTCGGCGGAGGACCGGCCACAGGTCCGCGGCGTAGGTCGCGCTGATGTGGCCCTTGTCGCGGTAGGCAAGCGTCGCCCCGACGACCGTGGGGCAGCGGTCCCGCCAGCAGAACCAGGGCTTCACGTGCAGGTAGGGCGTCGCGGTCCCCGCGGCGGCGCGCTCGGCAGCCGCGTTGAGCACCGCCACGTGCGGCACCGGCGCGCTGGTGCAGTCGCCGCGGGTCGTCCCGCGCTTGCCGACGCAGCCGAGCGGGTCCTTCGGCAGGCCGGGCGGGTCCTCGACCAGGACGACGCGGTCGGCCGCCTGCTGGAGACGGCGCAGCGTCGTTGCCCAGCCCGCCTGCCAGAGGCCGGCCAGCTCGTCTGCGGCCGTCACGGCTCGGCCGCCGACCCGGATGTCGTAGGGCACCTGGCCCGTCACGACGACGAGGTCCGGCCGCCGCTGCGCCACCTGGTCGAGAGCCCATCGCCGCCAGGTGGTGCAGGTGCGGTCGGATGCGGTGCCGTTGTGCAGGGTGACCTCCGCGACGGTGCAGGCGAACTTCATCACGACCGTGACGCGCCAGCCGTCCTGCTCGCCGATCCGCTGCAGGGCCGGCAGCCACATGAACGCGTGCGAGTCGCCGAGCAGCAGCAGCTCGCGGCGCGCGGAGCGGTCGCCGACGGTGCACAGCTCGCTCCGCACGTCCTCCTCGTGTGCCAGGCACGCGTACGGCAGCCGGCTGGTGTCGCTGCGCAGTCGGCCCAGCGCCGGCCGGAGCTGCTGCGGCAGCGGCTCGGATGCGGCCTCGACGGCCGCCCGGACGGCCGGCAGCGCGTCGTCGAGGAGGCGTACGGGGACGGGTACCGGCGCGACCACC
>JAODNS010000033.1 GCA_025465145.1 Frankiales bacterium | reverse complement strand
GCCGCGGCCAGCGCGGAGGTCTTGCCTGCCCCGGCCTTCCCGACGACGACGTCGACGCCGTCGCCGGAGCTGGTGAGCCGGCGGACGAGCAACTGCTGCTCCTCGGACAGCTCCCGAGTTGTCAGGGCCCGCTCCACACCGTCCGGCCCGGCCAGTCCGACGCCGGTGTCGGCGGCCTCGGTGGCGAGCATCTCGGTGGTGGAGTAGCGCCGGGCGTTGCGCGCTTCGCCACCCACCGCCGGGTCGGCCGAGGCGCGGGGCGTCGGGGCGCCGAGTGCCACGACGTCCGGACACACCAGAAACCGGTCGGCCAGCTCCTCCACCTCGAGAGCCGGGGCGCCTTGCGGCAGCCGGACGCACCAGCCGCGGATCGCCTCGGCGCGGCCGAACGTCGAGGCCATCGCCGTCAGCCCCTCGGCCGACAGCAGCTCGGCAGAGTCGCGGACCAGCTCCGCCATCGCCGGCAACCGCGCCAGCAACCGGTGCATGCGCGGCCGCGGCATCGCGGGACGGCGGTCGCGCCGATGTACCAGTGCGCCTACACGACCAGGATCGCCCGTGGCCGGGGCACCGACTCCCCGAACGCCCGCCACGCCCGCCACGCCCGCCACGGCCGCCACGCCCGCGTGTACCGGTTGGTCTCCAGCGCGTTCATCGGGTTGCCGTGGCCGAAGAACGCCGCAGGCATGACGGTTGAACCTTCCACGTTGCTCGTCACGCATCCTCCGGTGTCGTTGTTCGCCATCGAGTGCATCACGCCATTGACGGGCGCCCTCGACCGCAGGCAGCGGAGGGTCGAGGCGGAGGTGACCCTGTCCATCACGCTGACGCACATCCGTTGCGCGGCCTCTTTGCGCCATCGGGTTACCGATCTGCCGACGCAGGTTGCGCGTCAGCACCAAGGGACCTGCGGTGCGCAGGAGGCCGATCCAGACAAGGTCCAGGAGGCTGGCCGCAGGTGAGCGCACCCGCCAGGGTGCGGTCACCGCTTGGCGGCCGCTGCCGCTGCTGGTGGTGGGGCCGAAGGAGCCGGCGCATCGCGACGCGAACGGGGCACGGCCGCTCCGGTCGCGGCAGATCAGTGCGCGGCGAGTAGCGGTCCCTAAAGTCGCAGCGGCCCTTCGGTCCCACGCACCGGTCCCCGTGCGGGCCGGTGCCCCCGTTGGCTGCACGGTTTTGTCGGCTCGGGCCCTCGCACTGGCCTGGCGGGCGGTCGCCGCACCGCAGGCGGAGGTTGATCATGGGGATGTGGGACGAGCGCGCCGGGTGGGTCTCGGCGGCCGAGCACACCGCGCGGCTGTCGGGGCTGCTCGACAACCTGCCGGACCCTGAGACGCAGGAACAGGCCGGTCAGCTGGAGCGGCTGCGGCAAATCGTCGCCGCGCTCGAAGCGCGGCTTGACGGCCAGCCGTCCCTCGTGGCAGACGCGACGCTGACCGGGCTGACAACGTCGCTGGGGCAGGTCATCGCGCAGGTCGGCGCCGCGCGGGCGAACGAGGACCTGGCGCACCTGGCGAACGCGATGACGCCGTCCGACGCGGTGGTGAACGGGCTGGGGGCGTGGCCGGCGCCCGCCGCGCCGGACAGCGCCTCGGCGACGAAGGCGGCAGCGGGGTACCGCAAGGACGCCGAGGCAATGGTCGCGGCGCTCAGGCAGCGCGTGGACGCGCTGCAGGAGGCGCTGAATGCCTCGCAGCAGGCCGACGCCGAGAGGGTCCAGAAGGCCGATGCCGCGCTGGAAGCGCTGACCGACAAGATCGACGCCGAGGCGGCGCGGGTGACCGAGCAGAGCGGCCGGCTCGACAAGTTGCTCACTGACACGACGGCGGCTGCCGCCGATGCCGAGACCTCACGGGGCCAGCAGGCCACCGACGCTCTCGCCAAGCACGAGCAGGACGTCCAGGCCAAGATCGCGGAGCTCGACGAGCGGGCCAGCGCGGCGCAACAGGCCGACCAGGAACGCGCCGCTCAGGTCCTCAAGAGGCTCGGCGACCTGGAGGACCAGGCGAAGAAGGTCGTCGCGTCCACCGCCAGCCGGGTCATCGCCGGGGACTACCGCGAGTGGGCCGAAGAGCAGCGGAACAGCGCCAAGCTGTGGAACGCGCTCGCTGTCGGCGCCGCCCTGTGCGCCTTCGCGTTCGCAGTGATAGTCGCGGCGGCCTGGAACGACGACGCCGGCTGGCACTCCGTCGCGTACAAGATCGGCGGGACGCTGACGCTGCTGGTTCTGGCTGGGTACGCCGGCACCCGCGCAACCGAGCACCGCCGCGAGGAGCGCGTCGCGAAGCGAACCCAGCTGAGCCTGGACGCCCTGGATCCGTTCCTGGCGACCTTCGAGCCTGCGGAGAAGCGCAACATCAAGGACCGGCTCGTCGACCAGTTCTTCGCCGCGCCTCAGCAGAGCGAGCGACACAAGGACGACGGCAAGCAGGGCAGCAACACGCTGGCAGATCTCGCAGCCGCCCTGGCCGCGCTCGCGCAGCAGCAGACCAGCGCGAAGTAGGCAGCGGCGGGCGGGGGGCGGAGCGGCTGTCCAGATGCGGCAACGGCACGACCCGTGGCAGCAGGCGGGCCCCGGTGCGCCTGCAGCCGGCCCCCGCCCGAGCCACGGACTAGGACGCCCCGCTCGCGTCCCGCCCAGAGGGCGGCTCTCAGCCCCGGTCGCCGGAAAGCCGGACACCGGCAGCTCTGGGATAGGGCACTGCGGTACCTGCTGGGCAGATCCAGGAGCGCCCGATCAAGTATGAGCGGTCGCCCAGCAGCTCCAGGACCATCGGCTCTGCGCGGGGGTGCAGGCCCTGTGCCGTCGCGGCGCGGGTCCGTGGACGTCACCGGATCTGCGTCGTTCGCGCCCACTTCTGGCGCCGAAGTCCGCCCGAGGTCGGCGCCGTCCGTGTGGGTCCGCCGACGGCGTCTGCCTACATGCTGCCTACATGCTGCCTACACACAGATCAGGGCCATGGACACCATCGCTGGTGATCATGGCCCTGACCTGCAACTATCTCTGTAGCGGGGGCAGGATTTGAACCTGCGACCTCTGGGTTATGAGCCCAGCGAGCTACCGAGCTGCTCCACCCCGCGTCGGTGACACCACCTTACGTGTCCCGGCTCCGGAGTTGCAAACTCGCCGGATGGAGATCATCGTCTGGGCCAACGACCGGTGCAGCAAGAGCCGTGGCGCCGAGGCGCTGCTGCAGGAGCGCGGCGTGGAGTACGAGCGGATCCCGTACCTGGAGCAGGCACCCAGCCGGCCGGAGCTGGAGCGGGTGCTCGGGCTGCTGGGCACGGAGGACCCGCGCGTGCTGGTGCGGACCGGTGAGCCGGAGTACGCCGAGCTGGGGCTGGCCACGGCGGACCGCGGCGCGCTGCTCGACGCGCTCGCCGCGCACCCGTCGCTGCTGCAGCGGCCGGTGGTGATCCGCGGCGACCGCGCCGTGGTGGCGCGGCCGGCCGAGAAGGTCCTCGAGCTGCTCGACTAGCGGCCGGACGGCGACGGGGACGGCGAGGCCGACCCGCCGGACAGCCGAGCCAGCCGCTCGATCGCGGTCTGCAGCTGCTTCTGCGCGGCGCCGTACGCGGCGAAGTCGCCCTTCTTCAGCGCCTCCTGGCCGGTGCGGAAGGCGGCCTCGGCAGCGGCCACCGCCGACTTCACGTCGTCCGCGCCCGTCGGTGCGTCGGTCGGCGGCGGGTCGGTCGGCGTCTGCACAGCGCCTGCGCCGAACAGCTCGTCCAGCGCCTCGCGCAGCGTCGGCGCCGACGCGACCCGCTTGCCGAACCCGGCCAGGACCAGCTGCAGGGTCGGGTAGCTGTTCGTCGACTTCGCCCGCACGTAGACGGGCTCGACGTACAGCAGGCCGCCCCCGACAGGCAGCGTCAGCAGGTTGCCGAGGATGACGTTGGAGCCGCCGGTGACGAGCGGCAGCAGGTCACCTCGTACGCCCGCGTCGGTCCCGAACTGGTTCGCGATCTGCTGCGGGCCGTCGATGCTCACCGAGTCGGGCAGCTCCAGCACCCGGATCCGGCCGTAGTCGGCCGGATCGCTGGACACAGACGCCACCGCGGTGAGGTTCGGTCGCCGCTGCGCGACGAAGGCGGTGGTCAGCGAGAAGCTCGGCCGGTCCGTACCGGGGAACTGCTGCACGACGTAGTACGGCGGCTGGTCGGGTGCGCCGGTCTCGTTGTTGAACAGCTGCGCGGCGGCCTGCGCGCCAGTGGCGGTCGTCCCCGCCTCGCGGCCCGTCGACGGGTCGCCCGGCACCTGCCAGTAGTCCTCGCCCCGGAAGAAGTCGTTGGCCTTGACGAGGTGGTAGCGCCCGAGCAGGTCGCGCTGGACCTTGAACAGGTCCTCCGGGTACCGGAAGTGCGCGACCAGGCTCGCCGGGATCTCCGTCTTCGGCGTGATCGTGCCCTTGAATGCCTTGGACCACGTCTTGAGCACCGGGTCCTCGGTGTCCCACTGGTACAGCGTCACCTTGCCGGTGAAGGCGTCAACGGTGGCCTTGACCGAGTTGCGGATGTAGTTGACCTGCTGGTCCGGAAGGCGGGCTCCGCTGCGCGTCTGGCTGTCGAGGGTCGCGGCGCCGAGGGTGGTGCGCTGCGAGTACGGGTAGCCGGCGGACGTCGTGTAGCCGTCGATGATCCAGATGATCTTCCCGTCGACGACGGCGGGATACGGGTCCCCGTCCAGCTTGAGGAACGGCGCCACCTTCTGCACCCGCTCGCGCGGCTCGCGCGTGTAGAGGATCCGCGAGTCCTTGGTCAGCGCGCCGGACAGCAGCAGGTTCTTCTCGCGGAACTTGATGGCGAACGCGAGCTTGCGGGCCGCGCCCGACAGCTGGACGCCGCCGTTGCCCGTGTAGGTGTACTTCGCCTCGCCGCTGCCGCCGACCGGGCCATCGCTCTCGTCCTGCTGGGTCTTCACGACGGAGTAGTCCTGCGTGCCCTCGCCGAAGTAGATGCGCGGCTCCGTGACCGGCAGCTGCTTCGGCGACTCGACCGGCAGGTCCTTCACGACGAAGTTCGGCTGCCCCTGGGCGTCGACCTGGTTGGCCGGCGCCGCGACGATCCCGTTGCCGTGCGTGTAGACGAGGTGCTCGTTGATCCAGTTGCGCTGGTCGTCGCGCAGCCCCTGTGTGTTGAGCTCGCGGACGGCGACGACGTAGTCCTGCAGGCCCTCGCCGATGTCGTACCGGTCGATGTCGAGGCTCTCGTTGAACGCGTAATACGACCGCAGGCCCTGGAAGGTCCGGAAGGTGTCGGACAGGACGTTCGGGTCGAGCAGCC
Source organism: Frankiales bacterium (assembly GCA_025465145.1). Taxonomy (GTDB): domain Bacteria; phylum Actinomycetota; class Actinomycetes; order Mycobacteriales; family SCTD01; genus RYN-124. The sequence goes on along the minus strand of JAODNS010000033.1, from coordinate 1,064 downwards.
GGATCTTCGGGACGGTGCCCGGCTCGGCGCGCAGCTGCGCCGCGGTGGCCGTGGACGTCGCGTCGTACTGCGTCGTTGTGACGTCGTCGATCTGGTACGCCTCGCGGGTCGCCGCGATGTTGCGGTCGATGTACTTGCCCTCGCGCTGCAGCTCGTTCGGCTTCACCCGGAACTGCTGCGTGTAGGCCGGATAGACGCCGCCGATAACGACGGCGGAGATGACGAGCAGCGCCAGCGCACCCGCCGGCAGCAGGATGTTGCGCACCACGATGTTGGCGAAGAACAGCAGCGCGCAGATCACCGCGATGCCCACCAGGATGCTCTTCGCCGGCAGCACCGCGTTGACGTCGGTGTACGAGGCGCCCTGGACGCGACCGCGGCTGGAGAAGGCGAGGCCGAAGCGGTCCAGGTAGTAGCCGACCGCCTTGAGCAGCACGACGACGCCGAGCAGCACCGACAGGTGCGCGCGCGCGGCCGGGCTGACCTTGTCGCCCGCGGTCTGCAGGCGCAGGCCGCCGAACAGGTAGTGCGTGGCCGCCGCGGCGAGCAGCGACAGGACGACCGCCGTGAGGACGAAGCCCAGCAGGAAGCGCTGGAACGGGTAGGTCATCGCGAAGTAGCTGATGTCCTTGCCGAACTGCGCGTCGGTCTTGCCGAACGACGTGGCGTTGCGCCACAGCAGCCAGACCTGCCAGCGGCTCGCGGCGGACAGCCCGGCGAACAGGCCGAAGACGCCGCTGGCCAGCAGCAGCACGGGCACGAGGTACGGCTCGACGGCCACGCGGTACCGCTCGAGGTTCTGCTGCTCGAGCGACATCGGCCGGAACGGCGGCCGGACGCGGTAGGCGATCGCGATGTTCGCGCCGACGAGCAGCGCCATGAGCAGCCCGAAGGAGACGAACAGCAGCAGCTTGGTCTGCAGCACGGTGGCGAAGACCTCGGAGAACCCGACGCTGCGGAACCACAGCAGGTCGGTGAACAGCGCGATGCCGACGCCGCCCAGCACGAGGACCAGCGCGGCGACCACCGAGACCGGGGCGAGAAGACGAGGACGGGCAGGCAGG
>JAODNS010000016.1 GCA_025465145.1 Frankiales bacterium | reverse complement strand
CGCGGATCATCGCCAACAAGGACGCCAAGGCCGACCTGTTCGCGGCCCAGCGGGTGATGGCCGAGACCGACCTCGCCTACTACTCCGGTGACGACGCGCTCTACCTCCCACTGCTGGCCTGCGGCGCTGTCGGGATCGTCAGCGTCACCGGGCACCTCATCGCGGACCGACACGTCGCGCTCGCCGACGCCATCGAGGGCGGCGACCTGGTGAAGGCGCGCGAGATCAACGACGGCACGGTGCCGGTCACCGTCGGGATCATGATGAGGACGCAGGGCGCGATCATGGTGAAGGCGGCGCTCGGCCTGCTCGGGTTCCCGGTCGGACCGGTGCGGCTGCCACTCGTCGACGCCACGTCGGAGCAGCTGGACGTCCTGCGCGCGGACCTCGCGGCCGGCGGAGTGCTGTGAGCCACCCGCACCCAGACCTGACGGCGCCCCCGGCGCTCGCGGACGGCGCGCTGCGCGTCGTCGCCCTCGGCGGACTGGCCGAGATCGGCCGCAACATGACGGTGTTCGAGTACGCCGGGCGGCTGCTCATCGTCGACTGCGGCGTGCTCTTCCCGGAGCAGGAGCAGCCCGGGATCGACCTTATCCTGCCGGACTTCTCGTACATCCGGGACCGCCTCGACGACGTCGAGGCGATCGTCCTGACGCACGGCCACGAGGACCACCTCGGCGCCGTCCCGTACCTGCTGCGCGAGAAGCGCGACATCCCGATCGTCAGCAGCCGGTTCACCCTGGCCCTGCTCGAGGCCAAGCTGCGCGAGCACCGCATCACGCCGGTCACGACCGAGGTGCGCGAGGAGCAGACGATCCAGCTCGGCCCGTTCGGCTGCGAGTTCTTCGCCGTCAACCACTCGATCCCCGACGCGCTGGCGGTGGCGATCCGCACCGGCGCCGGCGTCGTGCTGCACACCGGCGACTTCAAGATGGACCAGCTGCCGCTCGACGGCCGGCTCACTGACCTCGGCGGCTTCGCCCGGCTCGGCCGCGACGGGATCGACCTGCTGCTGTCGGACTCGACGAACGCCGAGGTCCCCGGCTTCGTCACCTCCGAGCGCGAGATCGGCCCGGTCCTCGCCGAGGTCATGCGCACCGCCAGCCGCCGCGTCATCGTCGCCTGCTTCGCCTCGCACGTGCACCGCGTCCAGCAGGTCCTCGACGCCGCGGAGGCGCACGGCCGGCACGTCGCGTTCGTCGGCCGCTCGATGGTCCGCAACATGGGCGTCGCGTCCGACCTCGGCATCCTGCGAATCCCGCCGGGGCTCGTCGTCGACATGAAGGACGTCGAGCAGCTGCCCGAAAACCGGGTCGTGCTCGTCTCCACCGGGTCGCAGGGCGAGCCGCTGTCCGCGCTGTCGCGGATGGCGAACCGCTCGCACCACCAGATCCGGATCGAAGCCGAGGACACCGTCGTCCTCGCCTCCTCGCTCATCCCCGGCAACGAGAACGCCGTCTACCGGGTCATCAACGGGCTGTCCCGCTGGGGCGCCCGCGTCGTGCACAAGGGCGTCGCGAAGGTGCACGTCTCCGGGCACGCGCCGGCCGGGGAGCTGCTGTACCTGCTCAACGCCACGAAGCCGTCCAACCTCATGCCCGTGCACGGCGAGTGGCGGCACCTGCGCGCGCACGCCGAGCTCGGCCGGCTGTCCGGCGTGCCCGCCGACCGGATCGTGCTCGCCGAGGACGGCGTCGTCGTCGACCTCGTGGACGGCAAGGCGTCGATCGTGGGCGCGGTCCCGTGCGGGTACGTCTACGTGGACGGCGCGGAGATCGGCGACGTCGGCGAGACGACCCTGAAGGACCGCCGGATCCTCGGCGACGAGGGGTTCATCAGCGTCACTGTCGCGGTCGACAGCGTGACCGGCAAGATCGCGGGCGGCCCGCAGATCGCCGCGCGCGGCTTCACCGATGACCCGCGCGCGTTCGACCCCGCGCTGGTGCTCATCGAGGCCGAGCTCGACAAGGCCGCCTCCGAGGGCGTGGCCGACATCCACCAGCTCGCCCAGGGCGTGCGCCGGGTGCTCGGCAAGTGGGTCAGCGACACGTACCGCCGCCGCCCGATGATCATCCCCGTCGTCGTCGAGGTCTGAGCAACGGCCGGTGGCCGTCGGCGTCCTGACAGGTGTGAAGGTCCGCCTGCTCGTTGTTGCCCTGGCCGCCGTCGTGGCGGTGCCGGCCTCGCCGGCGCAGGCGACGCATCCCTGCCCCTTGTCGACCGACGGCTCGCCGACCTACGACCCGTCGTACAGCTCCGACCACGACGGCTGCGCGATGCCGCCGTCGCCGCAGCCGGGGGACCTCGTGCTGCGGGAGGACGACGCTGGCCGGACCGTGCAGGTACCGGTCGGCACCCGCCTGTTCGTGCAGTTCGAGTCGGGCTGGACGGCGCCGGTCTGGCTGAGCCAGGTCCGCTGACGCCCTGCCAGAGATCACCTGACGCCGGGCCGGTGCGGGCGACACGCCGGCGTGTCGCGCCGCTGGCTCCGAGATCAGACGATCACCGGGCGGTTGCGGTGACGTCGTCCCGGTGACACGCCGTCACCGGCCCGGCCGGCGGGCGAGCAGCACGGTGTGCTCACCCAGCCCGGCCAGGCCGGGGCGGCGTGTCGCGGCTGTGACGCGTGGGACGGGTGGTAGATCGCCGGTACGGTCCCACCATGGCCAGCACTGCGCCTCCGCGCGCCCGCAAGAGCGCCCCGAAGAAGGCGCCCGCGCGCAAGCCGGCCGCACGCAAGCCCCCTGCCCGCAAGCCGGCGGCGCGCAACAGCCACGGCCCCGGCCTCGTCGCCAAGACCGGCCATGCCGTCACGGCGCTGCTCACCGGCCTCGCGCACCTCGTCGGCGGGCTCACCCGCGCCACCACCGGCGGCGCAAAAAACCTCGACCCGGCGCACCGCCGTGACGGCGCGGGCCTGCTCCTGCTCGCGGCCGCCCTCGTCGCCGCCGGCGGCGCCTGGTGGCACGCCGGGGGAGCCGGCGCCAAGGTCGACGA
>JAODNS010000300.1 GCA_025465145.1 Frankiales bacterium | reverse complement strand
TGTAGCCGGTGCGGTGATCAGCGATGCGGTTCTCGGGGAAGTTGTACGTGCGGATGCGCTCCGAGCGATCCATCGTGCGGATCTGTCTCTTGCGAGCCGCCGATGAGACGGCATCCGCCTCTTCCTGGTAGCGGGCGAGGATGCGCGCGCGCAGCACCCGCATGCCGGCCTCGCGGTTCTGCAGCTGGCTCTTCTCGTTCTGCATCGAGACGGTCACGCCGGTGGGGAGGTGGGTGATGCGGACGGCCGAGTCGGTCGTGTTGACGCTCTGGCCGCCGGGCCCGCTGGAGCGGTAGACGTCGATCCGCAGGTCGTTCTGGTCGATGGTGACGTCGACCTCCTCGGCCTCGGGCAGGACGAGGACACCGGAGGCGGACGTGTGGATGCGCCCCTGCGACTCGGTCACGGGAACCCGCTGCACGCGGTGGACGCCGCCCTCGTACTTCAGCCGGCCGAAGACCGGGTTCGCGGGGTCACGGCTCTTCACGGCCAGCGAGATGTCCTTGTAGCCGCCGAGCTCGCCCTCGGTCGCGCTGACCAGCTCGGTCTTCCAGCCCTGCTGCTCGGCGTACCGGGTGTACATCCGGACGAGGTCGCCGGCGAACAGCGCCGACTCGTCGCCGCCCTCGCCGGCCTTGACCTCGAGGATCACGTCCTTGGCGTCGGCCGGGTCCTTCGGGATGAGCAGGTCGCGGATGCGCGCGTCGAGGTCCGCGAGCCGCTGCTCGGTCTGCGCGACCTCGTCGGCCATCTCCAGCTCGCGCGCGGCCTCGAGGTCGCCGACGGCGGCCTCCTGCTCGCGGATGGCGGCGACGAGCGGACCCAGCTCGGCGTACCTGCGGCCGAGCTCGCGCGCCCGTGCCTGGTCGGCGTGGATCGACGGGTCGGCGAGCTGGTCCTCGAGCTCGGCATACTCCGCCAGCGCGTTGTCGACCGGGTTCCCGATCTGCTCGCTCATGCTGCTCCTTCGGCTGGTCCGGACACGACAGCGGCGCCCGTCCCCGTCGTGGGGAAGGGCGCCGCGAGGTCGCTACTTCGCGCGCTTGCCGAAGCGCTGCTCGAACCGGGCCACGCGGCCGCCGGTGTCGAGGATCTTCTGCTTGCCGGTGTAGAACGGGTGGCACTGGCTGCAGACGTCGGCGGCGATCTTGCCGTCGCTGCGGGTGCTCTTGGTAGTGAACGAGTTGCCGCAGGTGCAGGTCACCTGGGTCTCGACGTACGTCGGGTGGATGTCGGCCTTCACGGTGCTGCTCCTGTAGGTAGGTGGCCGCCGGGTCGCCTGGGTGCTGCGTGAACCGGTGCCGGAGTCGTTCAGTCTGCCAGAGACCACAACGCGCGCGGGGGCGCCGTTGTGCCGCCGCTACTTTGCCGCTTCGGTCTCCGGCACCGTCGTCTTCTGGATCTGCATGAGGAACTCGACGTTGGTGCGGGTCGACTTCATCTTGTCGAGCAGCAGCTCCAGGCGGGCGCCCGTGTCGAGCGCGTGCAGCACCCGGCGCAGCTGCAGGACGATCTTCAGCTCCTCGGGTGCAAGCAGGATCTCCTCCTTGCGCGTGCCCGAGGCGTCCACATCGATCGCCGGGAAGATGCGCTTGTCCGCGAGCCGCCGGTCGAGCTTGAGCTCGGCGTTCCCGGTCCCCTTGAACTCCTCGAAGAGGACCGTGTCCATCGCCGAGCCGGTCTCCACCAGCGCGGTGGCGACGATGGTCAGCGAGCCGCCGTTCTCGATGTTGCGGGCTGCGCCCAGGAAGAGCTTCGGCGGGTACAGCGCGGCCGAGTCGACACCACCGGTGAGGATGCGACCGCTGGCGGGTGCGCCGAGGTTGTAGGCGCGCCCGAGCCGAGTGATCGAGTCGAGCAGCACGACGACGTCGTGGCCCAGCTCGACCAGGCGCTTGGCCCGCTCGATGGACAGCTCGGCGACCGTGATGTGGTCCTGCGGCGGCCGGTCGAAGGTGGAGGCGATGACCTCGCCCTTCACCGACCGCTGCATGTCGGTGACCTCTTCTGGCCGCTCGTCGACGAGGACGACCATGAGGTGGCACTCGGGGTTGTTGGTCGTGATCGCGTTGGCGATCGCCTGCATCACCATCGTCTTGCCGGCCTTCGGCGGGCTGACGATGAGCGCGCGCTGGCCCTTGCCGACCGGCATGACCAGGTCGATGACGCGGGTCGTCAGGATGGTCGACTCGGTCTCGAGGCGCAGGCGGTCCTGCGGGTACAGCGGCGTGAGCTTGGTGAAGTCGGGCCGGGTACGGGCCTCCTCCACGTCCAGGCCGTTGACCGAGTCCAGCCGGACGAGCGCGTTGTACTTGTCCTTGCGCTCCCCCTCGCGCTGCTGGCGGACCGCGCCGGTGACGGCGTCGCCGCGGCGCAGGCCGTACTTGCGGACCTGCGACAGCGAGACGTAGACGTCGTTCGGGCCGGTCAGGTAGCCCGTGGTCCGGATGAAGCCGTAGTTGTCGAGGATGTCGAGGATGCCGCCGATCGGCAGCAGGACGTCGTCCTCGCCGATCATCGGTTCGGCGTCGTTGCCGTACCGGTCGCCGCCGACCCGGCCGCTGCGGTTGCGGCGGCCGCGCTCGCGGAACCGGCCACGCCGGTTGCCGAACTCGTCCTCGTCCTCGCGGCCGGCCGGACCCTCCCGGCAGTCGCCCGCGGCGACGGGGCGGTCGGTTCGGTCACCGAGGTCGTTGCGTTCGTCTCGGAGGGGGCGGTC
>JAODNS010000281.1 GCA_025465145.1 Frankiales bacterium | reverse complement strand
GCCCGAGGCCGAGTCCGAGCTCGTCGGCGGCTTCCACACCGAGTACACGTCGCTGAAGTTCGCGATGTTCTTCCTGGCCGAGTACATCAACATGATCACCGTCTCGGCGCTCGCCGTGACGCTGTTCCTCGGCGGCTGGCGGCCGCCGCCGTTCTTTGCGCGTGTCGACATGTTCAGCGAGGGCTGGTTCCCGCTCGTCTGGTTCCTGCTCAAGGTCATCGCGTTCATCTTCGTGTTCGTCTGGCTGCGCGGCACGCTCCCGCGCATGCGCTACGACCAGTTCATGAAGTTCGGCTGGAAGGGCCTGGTCCCGATCAGCCTGGTCTGGATCCTGCTCGTCGCGGCCATCCGCACCGCGACGCTGGAGGTCGAGAACCGCCGGACGCTGCTGCTCGTGGTCGGCGCCGTGTTCCTCGTCGTGCTGGCCGTGTTCTACCTGCTGCCGCAGCCCGAGCCGGACCAGCAGTCCCAGGAGGGCTCCGGCCTGGACCTGGTGCCGCTCGACCAGGGCGGCTTCCCGACTCCGCCGCTCGACCTCGTCGTCCCGGCCACGCCCCGCTCGCTCGTTCCCGCCGGTGCGCAGCCCGTGCTCGGCACCGTGCCCAGCAGCAAGCCGGCTTCCGAGACCGCTGATGGAGACGACCGTGGCTAGCTTCCTCGACCCCGTGAAGGGGTTCGGGCTGACTTTCGCGACGATGTTCCGGCAGAAGACGACGGAGCAGTACCCGGAGGAGGTCAAGGCGACCGCCCCCCGCTATCACGGGCGGCACGTCCTGAACCGGCACCCGGACGGTCTGGAGAAGTGCATCGGCTGCGAGCTGTGCGCCTGGGCCTGCCCCGCCGACGCCATCTACGTCGAGGGCGCGGACAACACCGAGGACAAGCGCTTCTCGCCCGGCGAGCGGTACGCCGCGATCTACCAGATCAACTACCTGCGCTGCATCTTCTGCGGCCTGTGCATCGAGGCCTGTCCGACCCGCTCGCTGACGATGACCAACGAGTACGAGCTGGCCGATGACAGCCGGCAGGACCTCATCTTCACCAAGGACCAGCTGCTCGCGCCGCTGCTCCCCGGCATGGAGCAGCCGCCGCACCCGATGCGGCTCGGCGACACGGACACCGACTACTACGTCGGCGTCGCGAACCGCGCGTCGGCCGTGCCGGGCAACGACGAGGTCGAGGGCCGCCTCGCCGGCGGCCCCGGTCACAACGACCCGCTGCGGGAGGAATCGTGACGACCCTCGCCGCCGCCTCCACGGGCGAGGCCATCACCTTCTGGATCCTCGGTCCGCTCGCGCTGATCGCCGCCGTGATGATGGTGCTCAGCCGCAACGCCGTGCACGCCGCGCTCTTCCTCGCCGGCGTGATGCTGTCGCTGGCCGGCCTCTACGCCGCCCAGGACGCGCCCTTCCTCGCCGCCGTGCAGGTCATCGTCTACACCGGCGCCGTGCTGATGCTCTTCCTGTTCGTGCTGATGCTCGTCGGCGTCGACTCCAGCGACTCGCTCGTCGAAACGCTGCGCGGCCAGCGCCTGATGGCCTTCCTCGTCGGGCTGGGCTTCGCCGGCCTGCTCGTCGCGGCCATCGCGAGCGGCACGACGAGCAGCGGCGGCGTCGGGCTCGAGGAGGCGAACGCCGAAGGCAACGTGGTCGGCATCGCCCGCCTGCTGTTCACCAAGTACGTCTTCGCCTTCGAGGTCACCAGCGCGCTGCTCATCACCGCCGCGCTCGGCGCCATGGTGCTCGCGCACAAGGAGAAGGCGAAGGACCACCTGAGCCAGCGCGACCTCGCCCGGGCGCGGTTCGCCGGCAACCACCCGACGCCGCTGCCCGGCCCCGGCGTCTTCGCGCTGCGCGACTCGGCGACGACGCCGTCGCTGCTGCCGGACGGCTCCGACGCGCCCGGCAGCGTCACGCAGGCGCTGACCGACCGGCAGAACACCTACGACGCCAAGGCCCGCTCAGAGGCGGCTGACAGATGAACCCGAGCTACTACCTGTTCCTCGCCGCTCTGCTGTTCACGATCGGCGCGCTCGGCGTCCTGCTCCGCCGGAACGCGATCCTCGTGTTCATGTCCGTCGAGCTGATGCTCAACTCGGTGAACCTGACCCTCGTCACCTTCAGCCGCACCAACGGCACGCTCGAGGGCCAGATCATGGCGTTCTTCGTCATGGTCGTGGCCGCCGCGGAGGTCGTCATCGGCCTCGCGATCATCATGAGCATCTTCCGCACGCGTCGCTCGGCCTCGGTCGACGACGCGAACCTGCTGAAGTACTGACCCCCGTGTTCTCCCCCCGCACGAGACGAGGACGACCCGTGCAGTCCCGCACCTCCGGAGGCGACCGATGAGTCCGCTCGCCGCCGACGTGTCCTCCGTGACCAGCCGGTACGTCGCCGCCGACGGCACCCTGTCGTCGCTGTGGCTGCTCATCGCGCTGCCGCTGCTCGGCTCCGCGGTACTGCTGCTCGGCGGTCGCCGGACCAACGGCTGGGGCCCGTACCTAGCCTGCCTCATGACCGGCGCGTCCTTCGTCTACGGCCTGATCGCGTTCTTCGACCTGAAGGGCCGCAGCGACCGCGAGGTCGACCTGCACCTGTTCTCGTGGATCCCGGTCAACGGGTTCAACGTCGACGCGGGCCTGCTGTTCGACCCGCTGAGCGCGACGTTCGTCCTGCTCATCACCGGCGTCGGCTTCCTCATCCACGTGTACTCGCTCGGGTACATGGAGCACGACCCGCGCAAGCGGCTGTTCTTCGCGTACCTGAACCTGTTCGTCGCGGCCATGCTGCTGCTCGTCCTGGGCGACAGCTTCCTCGCGCTCTACGTCGGGTGGGAGGGCGTCGGTCTGGCGTCGTACCTGCTCATCGCGTTCTGGTACTACAAGCCGACCGCGGCCACCGCCGCGAAGAAGGCGTTCATCGCCAACCGCGTCGGCGACGTCGGGCTCTCGCTGGCGATCATGGTCATGTTCGCGACGCTCGGCACCACGTCGTACGAGGGCGTCTTCTCCAACGCGGAGATGCTGACCGCCGGCGCCGCCACCGCCATCGGCCTGCTGCTGCTGCTCGGCGCGTGCGGCAAGTCCGGCCAGTTCCCGCTGCAGACCTGGCTGCCCGACGCGATGGAGGGACCGACCCCGGTGTCGGCGCTCATCCACGCCGCGACCATGGTCACGGCCGGCGTCTACCTGATCGCCCGCTCCACGCCGATCTTCGAGCAGACCGACACGGCGCGCACGGTCGTCAGCATCATCGGCGCGATCACGCTGGTGATCGGCTGCGTCATCGGCTGCGCGTACGACGACATCAAGAAGGTCCTCGCCTACTCGACCGTCAGCCAGATCGGCTACATGTTCCTCGCCGTGGGCATCCCGGGTGCGGCCGCGATCGCGATCCTGCACCTGCTGACCCACGGCTTCTTCAAGGCCTGCATGTTCCTGTCGGCCGGCTCGGTCATGCACGGCATGAACGACCAGGTGGACATGCGCCGCTTCGGCGCGCTGCGGACGGTCATGCCGATCACCTTCGGCTGCTTCCTCATGGGCTACCTGGCGATCATCGGCTTTCCGGGCTTCGCCGGCTTCTTCTCGAAGGACAAGATCATCGAGGCGGCCTACGACGAGGGCGGCCTGCGCGGCTACCTGCTGGGCACCGTGGCCCTGCTCGGCGCCGCGGTCACCGCGTACTACATGACCCGCCTGATGGCGATGACCTTCTTCGGCCAGAAGCGGTGGACCCAGGACGCGCACCCGCACGAGTCGCCGCTGACCATGACCGTGCCGATGATCATCCTCGCGGTCGGCTCCGTCGTCTCCGGCTTCCTGCTCACCCGCGGCGGGGGCCTGCAGCACTGGCTCGAGCCGTCGGTCGGCAAGGGCGAGGAGGTGGGCCTGCACACCATCAACCCCTCCGTCGTCACCGCGTTGACGCTGCTGGTCGTCCTCGGCGGCGCGACGGCAGCCTTCGTCCAGTTCGGCCGCCGTGCGGTGCCGACGACGCCGCCGGTCGCGGTGACGCCGGTGACGGTCGCCGCCCGCAAGAACCTCTACTTCGACTCGCTCAACGAGTCGGTCCTGATGCGCCCCGGCCAGTACCTCACCCGCGCCCTCGTCTTCCTCGACAACCGGGGCATCGACGGCGCGGTCAACGGCTTGGCCGCGGGCATCGGTGGCGGCTCCGGCCGCCTGCGGCGGACCCAGACCGGGTTCGTCCGCTCGTACGCACTGTCGATGTTCGGAGGAGCCGCCCTCGTGGTCGCCGGCCTGCTGGCGCTGAGGCTCGCGTCATGAACGACACTCCCTGGCTGACCGTTATCGGCGTCGTGCCGCTGATCGGAGCGCTGCTCGTCGCTGCGCTGCCACGGACCAAGCCGGCGCTGGCCAAGCAGATCGCGCTGGTCACGTCGCTCGTCGTCCTCGTGCTGACGATCGCCATGTGCGCGGACTTCGCGCCGAAGGGCGCGCGGTTCCAGTTCGTGCAGGCCTACGACTGGATCCCGGCCTTCGGCGTCCAGTACGCCGTCGGGGCGGACGGCATCGCACTCGTGCTCATCGCGCTGGTCGCGGTCCTCGTACCCGTCGTCCTGCTCGCCAGCTGGTACGACGCGGATCCGGCCGCGGACCCGGCGGACGTGACGCCGCCACCCCGCCGCAGCGTCAAGACGTTCTTCGCGCTGATGCTGGTCCTCGAGACGATGATGATCGGCGTCTTCGCGGCGACCGACGTCTTCCTGTTCTACGTCTTCTTCGAGGCGATGCTCATCCCGATGTACTTCATCATCGGCAGCTACGGCGGCCCGAAGCGGTCGTACGCCGCGGTGAAGTTCCTGCTCTACAGCCTGTTCGGCGGGCTGCTCATGCTGGCCGCCGTCATCGGGCTGTACGTCGCCAGCGCCAACAAGGGCAACGGCACGTTCGCGTTCAGCGAGCTGGCGAAGATGGAGTTCAGCCACACCACGCAGGTGCTGCTGTTCCTCGGCTTCTTCATCGCGTTCGCCATCAAGGCGCCGCTGTTCCCGTTCCACACCTGGCTCCCGGATGCCGGTGCCGAGGCGCCCGTCGGCGGGGCCGTGCTCCTCGTCGGGATCCTCGACAAGGTCGGGACGTTCGGCTTCCTGCGGTACTGCCTGCCGCTGTTCCCGTACGCGTCCCGCAAGCTCGCGCCGTACGTGATCGTGCTGTGCGTCATCGGGATCCTGTACGGCGCGCTGCTCGCGATGGGCCAGAAGGACCTCAAGCGGCTCGTCTCGTACACCTCGGTCGCGCACTTCGGCTTCATCGGGCTCGGCGTCTTCGCCTTCACCAGCCAGGCGCAGACCGGCGCCGTGCTCTACATGGTCAACCACGGGCTCTCGACCGGGGCGCTGTTCCTCGTCGTCGGCTTCCTCATCGCCCGCGGCAAGAGCCGCAACGCCGACGACTACTCCGGCATCGCCAACGTCGCGCCGCTGCTGGCCGGGGCGTTCCTCATCGCCGGCCTGTCGTCCCTGGCGCTGCCCGGGCTGTCGACGTTCATCAGCGAGTTCCTGGTACTGATCGGCACCTTCGCCCGCTTCCCGGTGGCGGCGGTGCTGGCCGCGCTCGGCGTCATCCTCGCCGCGCTCTACATCCTGCTGGCCTACCAGCGCACGATGCAGGGAGCGCTCCGGCTGCCGGCCCACCTGGGCGGCAAGCTCCGCGACCTGAACCTGCGCGAGGTCATGGCGATCGCGCCGCTGCTCGCGCTGATGCTCTTCCTCGGCTTCTACCCGAAGCCGCTGACGGACGTCATCACGCCGGCGGTCGACGCCACGATGCAGGACGCCGGCGTCTCCGACCCGGAAC
>JAODNS010000198.1 GCA_025465145.1 Frankiales bacterium | reverse complement strand
GAACTCGGTCCGGCGGCGCAGGCGGTGCTCGGGCGGTAGCACGGGCCGGTCCTCGAGGCGATGGGGGAAGGATCGGTCACGGGCCGGGTCGTCGACCCGGTCCGTCGGCAGGGGGAGCGTCAGGCCGAGAGCTCGGTGCGGTTCTTGCGGCGGCGGGCGGCGAGGATGGCCCGGCCGGCCCGCGTCTGCATACGCAGCCGGAAACCGTGGGTCTTCGCGCGACGGCGGTTGTTCGGCTGGAAGGTGCGCTTGCTCACGGCGGTCGGCTCCTGGGCCCGACGCGGGTGAACCGCGCGGCCTGCTCGTTGGGTGCTGCTTCTGACAGTCTGCGGCGGTGCCCGGCGGGCACACGACCTTCTCAAGGTACGGACCGTCCGCCGGGGGGTCAAACACCGGTCGGTGGACACGCCGCCTACGCAGCGGGTACAGCCTAGCGCTGCCTGTGGACAACTCCTTGCAGGCGGGTCCGGTGGCTGTTAGCGTCGCCGCACCGGACCTCCCCGCCACCCGCTCGTTCCCGGTGGTCGCACTTCGTCGTCCCCACGTCGGGTGCTGCCGGTTCAGGCCCACCTGGGTTCCGCTCCGCCGACCCGGATCGTCTCGGCCGGCACGCTCTGCCGGGTGGTCCGCTCCTGCCGGAGTGCCCTGACGAGAGTTCGGTCCGTCGGCGCTCCACAGGCTGTGGACAACCATGTGGACGGGGTAGGACCGGTGCACCGCCGCCCCCGACCGACGAGCTGTGAAGGACCACCCCTTGACCGACCCGCACGCCGGGACGAGCGGCTCCACCCCCCCGCCCGGCGGATCCGCCGAGCCCAGCCAGGGCGCTGCGCCGGGGCTCGAGCTGGACGAGGTCTGGGCCCGCGCGGTGGAGGGACTGTCCGACGGACAGATCTCCCCCCAGCACCGCGCCTGGGTGGGTCTGACCCGGCCCCTCGGTCTCGTCGAGGACACCGCGCTGCTCGCCGCGCCCAACGACTTCGCCAAGGACGTGCTGGAGAGCCGGCTGCGCCCGGTCATCGCGGCCGCGTTGTCGGCCGCCTACGGCCGGGATATCCGCGTCGCCGTCACGGTGCAGCCCTCGCCGCCGTCGTCGAGCCAGGCCTCCTCGAACCCGTCGCCCTCGGGCGGGGCGTACGACGAACCGGTCGCGCGGCGCCACGAGGCCGAGGAGGACGACCGGTTCGCCAACGTGCGGGCGCTGCCGGGCACCGGCCGGGACCGGCCGGCGTTCGACGGCGATGCGCCGGGCCGGCAGTTCGGCGGCCAGACCAAGGCGGTCGAACCAGCCCGGCTGAACCCGAAGTACACCTTCGAGACGTTCGTCATCGGCGCCTCGAACCGCTTCGCGCACGCGGCCGCGGTCGCCGTCGCCGAGGCGCCGGCCAAGGCGTACAACCCGCTGTTCGTCTACGGCGAGTCCGGGCTCGGCAAGACGCACCTGCTGCACGCCATCGGGCACTACGCGCAGAACCTGTTCACCGGCGCCCGCGTCCGCTACGTGAGCTCGGAGGAGTTCACCAACGACTTCATCAACAGCCTGCGTGACGACAAGGCGCAGGCGTTCCAGCGCCGCTACCGCGACGTCGACATCCTGCTCGTCGACGACATCCAGTTCCTCGAGAACAAGGAGCGGACGCAGGAGGAGTTCTTCCACACGTTCAACACGCTCCACAACGCGAACAAGCAGATCGTCATCAGCTCCGACCGGCCGCCCAAGCAGCTGTCGACGCTGGAGGACCGGCTGCGCACCCGGTTCGAGTGGGGACTGATCACCGACGTGCAGCCGCCCGACCTCGAGACCCGCATCGCCATCCTGCGCAAGAAGGCGGCGCAGGACCGGCTCGCGGCGCCGCCCGAGGTGCTCGAGTTCATCGCCTCCAAGATCGCGAGCAACATCCGCGAGCTCGAGGGCGCGCTCATCCGCGTCACGGCCTTCGCCTCGCTCAACCGGCAGCCGGTCGACCTGTCGCTCGCCGAGATCGTGCTCAAAGACCTCATCCCCGCCGACGGCGGGCCGGAGATCACCGGCGCGACGATCATGGCCGCCACGGCCGAGTACTACTCGCTGACGATGGAGGACCTGTGTGGGTCCTCGCGCTCGCGCGTGCTCGTCACGGCGCGGCAGATCGCGATGTACCTGTGCCGCGAGCTGACTGACCTGTCACTGCCGAAGATCGGTCAGATGTTCGGCGGCCGCGACCACACCACGGTCATCCACGCGGACCGCAAGATCCGCGGTCAGATGGCGGAGCGGCGCGCGACCTACAACCAGGTGGCCGAGCTCACCAACCGCATCAAGACCCGCTCGCGGCAGGCATGACGCGGCGCCTCGCCCGAACGGGTGGTGTGCCGGCCGTCACAGGACTAGTGCACAGACTGGGGACAACGGTGTGGAGAACTCCCCGCGCCCGTGGAGCGGCCGGGGCGGCCGCCGCGTCGTCCACCGGCGTCCACCGCCGCACGGGGGCCGCGTCCACAGCGGCCGCACACCCCGCCACGCCGTCTGACCTGCAGTTCCTCGTCCGCTCCACAGCCCGGTCGCCCCTTACGACGACGACTGCTCCTCTCTCTCCCCGAACTGCCAGACAGGTCTAGGGCCGGTCCGACCTGTGAGTTCCGATCGGACCGCTCTGGCACCCTGTCGAAGCCGAACACCGAGAACGCGAAGAAGGGTCACGTCATGGAGCTGAGGGTCGAGCGCGACGCGCTCGCCGACGCCGTCGTCTGGACCGCCCGGTCCCTGCCGGCTCGTCCGCCGATGCAGGTGCTGCTTGGGCTGCTGCTCGACGTCTCCGACAGCGGGCTCGCGGTCTCGGCGTTCGACTACGAGGTCTCCTCGCGCATCGAGCTGCCGGCGACGGTCGCCGAGGCCGGTCGCGTGCTCGTACCTGGGCGGCTGCTGGCCGACATCGTCCGCTCGCTGCCCGCGCAGCCGGTCGACCTGCGGCTCGAGGGCGCGCGTGTCGTCCTCACCTGCGGCGCGGCACGGTTCACGCTGCCGACGCTGCCGGTCGAGGACTACCCGGCGCTGCCCGACATGCCGACGACCACCGGCGCGCTGGCGTCCGACGCCTTCGCGGCTGCGGTCGGCCAGGTCGCCATCGCGGCCGGTCGGGACGACACGCTCCCCGTGCTCACCGGCGTCCGGGTCGAGATCGAGGGCGAGAACCTCACGCTCGCGGCGACCGACCGCTACCGGCTCGCCGTCCGCACGCTGACCTGGCGTCCCGAGGAGCCGGGCCTGTCGGCGACCGCGCTGGTGCCGGCCCGCACGCTCGCCGAGACCGCCAAGGCGCTCACGGGCGGCGCCGAGGTGACCATGGCGCTCGCGACCGGAACGTCCGGCGACGGGATGATCGGCTTCGAGGGCGGGCCGGCCGGCTCGCTGCGCCGGACCACGTCCCGGCTGCTCGAGGGCGAGTTCCCGAAGTACCGCTCGCTGCTGCCCAGCGAGAGCAGCGCCACCGCGGAGGTGCCGACGCTGCAGCTGGTCGAGGCGGTCAAGCGGGTGGCCCTCGTCGCGGCCCGCAACGCCCCTGTGCGGCTGGGGTTCTCGGCCGACGGGCTCGTGCTCGAGGCCGGCGGCGCCGACGACGCGCAGGCGTCCGAGCGGCTCGAGTGCGGCTGGGAGGGGACCGAGGCGCTGCAGATCGCGTTCAACCCGGCGTACCTGCTCGACGGCCTTGCCGCCGTCGACTCCGACGTGACGACGCTGTCGTTCACCGGCCCGACGCGCCCCGCGGTGCTTACCGGCAAGCGGGACGGGGACGCTGCCCTGGCGGACTACCGCTACCTGCTCATGCCGGTGCGGCTGTCCGGCTGATCGCCCGCCCACTCCAGGAGGAACCCGCATGGCAACGCTCGGCATGATCGGCCTCGGCCGCATGGGCGGGAACATGGCCGAGCGGCTGCGCCGCGGCGGGCACACCGTGATCGGCTACGACCGCGCAGCCGGCAGCCGGGACGTCGAGTCGCCCGAGGAGCTGGTGAAGGCGCTGCCGACGCCGCGCGTGGTCTGGGTGATGGTGCCGGCCGGCGAGCCGACGTACCAGACCATCGACGCGCTGGCGGAGCTGCTCGAGCCGGGCGACGTCGTCGTGGACGGCGGCAACTCGCGCTACACCGACGACCAGCGGCACGCGCAGGACCTGGCGCCCAAGCAGATCGGCTTCGTCGACTGCGGCGTCTCCGTCGGCGTCTGGGGGCTGACCGAGGGCTACGCGCTGATGTGCGGGGGGACGGCCGAGGACGTCGCGAAGGTGCAGCCGTTCTTCGACGTGCTCAAGCCCGAGGGCGACAGCGGCTTCGTGCACGCGGGCGAGGTCGGGGCCGGCCACTTCGCGAAGATGGTGCACAACGGCATCGAGTACGGCCTGATGCAGGCCTACGCCGAGGGCTGGGAGCTGATGATGGCCACCGACGTGGTCACCGACGTCCCCGCCGTCATCGCGAGCTGGCAGAAGGGGACCGTCATCCGGTCCTGGCTGCTCGACCTCATGGTCAACGCGCTGCAGGCCGACGACGACCTGTCCGAACTGCGCGGCTACGCGGAGGACTCGGGCGAGGGCCGCTGGACGGTGCAGGCGGCGGTCGACCACGCGGTGCCGCTGCCGGTCATCACCGCGTCGCTGTTCGCCCGCTTCGGCTCGCGGCAGGACGACTCGCCCGCGATGAAGATGATCGCCGCGCTGCGCAACCAGTTCGGCGGGCACGCGGTCACCTCGCGGGCCGGCTCGGAGCAGAAGGGCGCCGACAGCCCGGGCGCCGACGCGCACGGCGAGGCGGGGCACGACGCCGCCGGCGGCCGTACGCGCGGGGAGGCGGGCACCCCGCCCGAGGCCTGATGTTCGTCAGCGCGCTGCAGCTCGCGGACTTCCGGTCGTGGGCTGCGCTCGACCTGGAGCTCACCCCGGGGCCGACGGCGCTGATCGGCGCGAACGGCCAGGGCAAGACGAACATCGTCGAGGCGATCGGCTACGTCGCGACGCTGGCTTCGCACCGGGTGTCCGTCGACGCGCCGCTCGTGCGCTCCGGCGCCGCCCGCGCTGTCGTCCGGGCGCGGGTCGAGCGGGACGACCGCCAGACGCTGGTCGAGCTCGAGCTGAACCCGGGCGCGGCCAACCGGGCGCGCATCAACCGGTCGCCGGTGCCGCGCGCGAAGGAGGTCCTCGGGCTGCTGCGGACCGTGCTGTTCGCGCCCGAGGACCTGTCGCTCGTTCGCGGGGACCCGTCCGAGCGACGGCGGTTCCTCGACGACCTGCTGGTGGCGCGGGCGCCGCGGTACGCCGGCGTGCGCAGCGACTACGAGCGGGTGCTCAAGCAGCGCAACGCCCTGCTGAAGACCGCCTTCCTCGCCAAGCGGTCCGGTGGCGGGGACATGCGCACGCTCGACGTGTGGGACGCGCACCTGGCCCGCGCCGGCTCCGAGCTGCTCGCGGCGCGGCTCGAGTTGGTCGACGGGCTCCGGCCGTACGTGGAGGCGGCGTACAAGGAGGTCTCGAACGGCCAGGGCGAGACCGGGCTGACCTACCGGTCGTCGCTCGGCGACGCGGTGCCGGCGTCCGGAGATCGCGAGGTGCTCGGCGCGGCGCTGTTGAGCGAGCTGGCCCGGGTCCGGCCGCAGGAGGTCGAGCGCGGGGTCTCGCTCGTCGGGCCGCACCGTGACGAGCTCGTGCTGACGCTGGCGGACCTGCCGGTGAAGGGGTATGCGTCGCACGGCGAGTCCTGGTCGGTGGCGCTCGCGCTGCGGCTCGCGTCGTACGAGCTGCTCCGGGCGGACGGTGGCGAGCCGGTGCTGGTGCTCGACGACGTGTTCGCCGAGCTCGACGTCGGGCGGCGGCAGCGGCTGGCCGAGCTGGTCAGCGGCGCGGAGCAGGTGCTGGTGACCGCGGCAGTGCCGGACGACGTGCCGGAGACCCTCGCCGGCGGGCGGTACGACGTGCACGCAGGGACGGTGACGCGTGTCCGATGAGCCGGAGCTGACCGGGCCGGACCTCGCGCGGGCGGCGCTGGCCCGGGCCCGGGCGGCGGCCCGCGCGAAGGGGCTCAAGCCGGGGCAGACGGGCCGACCACGCACGCTCAAGCCGGTCGCCCAGCGCTCGGGCAGCGGGCCGGACGCGCGCGACCCGGTGCCGTTCGGTACGGCGGTGCGGCGCCTCGTGGCCGAGCGCGGCTGGGAGGACACGACGACCGCGGCCGGCGTGCTCGCGAACTGGGACCGGCTGGTCGGGCCCGAGATCGCCGACCACTGCCAGCCGACCGCGCTCGTCGAAGGCGAGCTGACGCTGGTCGCGGAGTCGTCCGCGTGGGCGACGCAGCTGCGGCTGCTCACCCGCACGATGACCGCGCGGATCACGGAGCAGGTGGGGCCGGGCGTGGTGACGAGCATCGTCGTGCGCGGGCCGGCGCAGCCGGACTGGCGCAAGGGGCCGCGGCGGGTGCAGGGGCCAGGCGCCCGCGGACCGCGCGACACGTACGGCTAGCACGCCCTGCGGCGCTGCGCCAGCGAGTCGGCGGGTCTGTGGGGGACCACGCGATCGGGGGGTCAACGCGCCACGGAGGCGTCCAGGCCCCTTCTTGTCGGCCCGGCGGGGTAGGGTGAGCCGTTGGAGTGGCCTCGGGACCTGCTGAGGCGCCTGCTGAGGTGATGGCTCCGCCGGATCGTCGGCGGGCAGCCTCCGGACGAGGAGCCGTTTCCCGGATGACCGACCCCACCCCCGGCTACAGCGCGTCCAGCATCACCGTCCTCGAGGGGCTCGAGGCGGTTCGCAAGCGGCCGGGCATGTACATCGGTTCCACCGGCGAGCGCGGCCTGCACCACATGGTCACCGAGGTGGTCGACAACGCCGTCGACGAGGCGCTCGCCGGCTACTGCGACACGATCATCGTGACGCTGCTGGCCGACGGCGGCGTGCGGGTGCGCGACAACGGCCGCGGCATCCCGGTCGACATGCACCCGGTCGAGAAGCGCCCCGCGCTGGAGGTCGTGCTCACGACCCTGCACGCGGGCGGCAAGTTCGACGGCGAGAGCTACGCCGTCTCCGGCGGCCTGCACGGCGTCGGCGCGGCCGTCGTCAACGCGCTGTCCACCCGGCTCGAGGTCGAGGTGCGCCGCGACGGGTTCGTGTGGACGCAGTCGTACGTCAACACCGTGCCGACCCCGCTCCAGCAGGGCGCGGCGACGGAGGAGACCGGCACGACGATGGCCTTCTGGGCGGACCCCGAGATCTTCAGCGAGACGACGACCTACTCGCGCGAGGTGCTGCACCGTCGGCTGCAGGAGATGGCGTTCCTCAACAAGGGCCTGTCCATCACGCTGCGGGACGAGCGCAGCGAGGAGGTCGTGGAGGAGGTCTTCTGCTACCCGGGCGGCCTCGAGGACTACGTCCGGCACCTCAACGCTACGAAGAACGCGGTGCACGCCACCGTCATCGGGTTCACCGATGAGACCAGCACCGGCATGCGCATGACCGTCGAGGTCGCCATGCAGTGGAACGACTCGTACGCCGAGTCGGTCTACACGTTCGCCAACACGATCAACACGCACGAGGGCGGTACGCACGAGGAGGGCTTCCGGGCTGCGCTGACCAACACGTTCAACACGTGGGCGCGCACGAAGGGCCACCTCAAGGAGAAGGAGCCCAACCTCGAGGGCTCGGACATCCGCGAGGGGCTGACCGCGATCATCAGCCTCAAGCTCGCCGACCCGCAGTTCGAGGGACAGACCAAGACGAAGCTGGGCAACTCCGAGGCCAAGGGCTTCGTGCAGCGGGCCACCGGCGAGTGGCTGAAGGACTGGTTCGACCGCAACCCGGTCGAGGGCAAGAACATCGTGCTGAAGGCGTCCCAGGCGGCCCGGGCGCGGCTGGCCGCGCGCCAGGCGCGTGAGCTCACCCGCCGCAAGGGGCTGCTCGAGTCCTCCTCGCTGCCCGGCAAGCTGGCCGACTGCCAGTCCACGGACCCGCGCGAGTCCGAGCTGTACGTCGTCGAGGGGGACAGCGCCGGCGGCTCCGCGAAGGGCGGCCGCGACTCGCGGTTCCAGGCCATCCTGCCGATCCGCGGGAAGATCCTCAACGTCGAGAAGGCGCGCATCGACCGGGTCCTCAACAACAACGAGGTCCAGGCCATGATTACCGCGCTGGGCTGCGGCATCCACGAGGAGTTCGACGTCTCGAAGCTGAGGTACCACAAGGTGGTCCTGATGGCCGACGCCGACGTGGACGGTCAGCACATCCGCACCTTGCTGCTCACCCTGCTCTTCCGTTTCATGCGCCCGCTCGTCGAGGCCGGGTACGTGTACCTGGCTCAGCCGCCGCTGTACAAAATCAAGTGGAACGGCGGCGACGTGCAGTACGCGTACAGCGACCGCGAGCGCGACGGCCTCGTCACCGCTGGCCAGGAGGCCGGCAAGAAGCTGCCCAAGTCGGGCGAGGCGATCCAGCGCTTCAAGGGGCTCGGCGAGATGAACGCGGCCGAGCTGTGGTCGACCACGATGGACCCGGCCGAGCGGGTGCTGCTCCAGGTCACGCTTGACGACGCCGCCAGCGCGGACGAGCTGTTCAGCGTGCTCATGGGCGAAGACGTCGAGGCGCGCCGCAGCTTCATCCAGCGCAACGCCAAGGACGTCCGCTTCCTCGACATCTAGCCGCTCCGCGCTGTTTCACGTGAAACAGCGCACCTCCGCTCCGGCGGATGTTCCACGTGAAACAACGAGAGGACCCTCGTGTCGGACGTCGTACCTCCGCCGCCCCCGCCCCACGCCGGTGACCGCGTGGAGCTGGTCGGCATCGAGGTCGAGATGCAGCGCTCGTACCTCGACTACGCCATGTCGGTCATCGTCGGCCGCGCGCTCCCGGACGTGCGGGACGGCCTGAAGCCGGTGCACCGCCGGGTGCTGTACGCCATGTACGACGGCGGGTACCGCCCCGACCGCGGCTACTTCAAGTGCGCCCGGGTCGTCGGCGACGTCATGGGCAACTACCACCCGCACGGCGACACGGCGATCTACGACACCCTCGTGCGGCTGGCCCAGCCGTGGTCGCTGCGCTACCCGCTGGTCGACGGCAACGGCAACTTCGGCTCGCCGGGCAACGACCCGGCAGCCGCGATGAGATACACCGAGTGCCGGCTCGCACCGCTGGCGATGGAGATGCTGCGCGAGATCGACCAGGAGACGGTCGACTTCAACCCGAACTACGACGGGCGCAGCTCCGAGCCCGAGGTTCTCCCCAGCCGCATCCCCAACCTGTTGGTGAACGGCTCGTCCGGCATCGCCGTCGGTATGGCGACCAACATCCCGCCGCACAACCTGCGCGAGGTCGCCTCCGGCGTGCAGTGGATGCTCGACCACCCGGACGCCACCGATGAGCAGCTGCTCGACGCGCTGCTCGAGCGCGTGCAGGGACCGGACTTCCCGACGGCGGGGCTGATCGTGGGCCGCGGCGGCATCGAGGAGGCGTACCGCACCGGGCGCGGCTCGATCCGGATGCGGGCCGTCATCGAGGTCGACGAGGACAAGAAGGGCCGCACGATCCTCGTCATCACCGAGCTGCCGTACCAGGTCAACCCGGACAACCTGGCGCTGTCCATCGCGGAACTCGTCAAGGAGGGGCGCCTGGGCGGCATCGCCGACGTCCGCGACGAGGGCTCCCAGCGGACCGGCCAGCGCCTGGTGATCGTGCTCAAGCGCGATGCGGTGGCCAAGGTGGTGCTCAACAACCTCTACAAGCACACCCAGCTGCAGACGACGTTCGGCGCGAACATGCTCGCCATCGTCGACGGCGTGCCTCGCACGCTGCGGCTCGACGAGTTCGTCCGCTACTACGTCGCCCACCAGGTCGAGGTCATCGTCCGGCGCACGCGCTTCCAGCTGCGCAAGGCGGAGGAGCGGGCGCACATCCTGCGCGCGCTGCTCAAGGCGCTTGACCAGCTCGACGCCGTCATCGCGCTCATCCGCGCTGCGGAGTCAGCCGACGCGGCGCGCGGTCAGCTCATGGCGCTGCTCGAGATCGACGAGATCCAGGCCGTCGCGATCCTCGACATGCAGCTGCGCCGGCTCGCCGCGCTCGAGCGGCAGCGCATCGTCGACGAGGCCACCGAGATCGAGGCGCGGATCGCGTACCTCAACGAGATCCTCGCGAACCAGACCCGCCAGCGGCAGATCATCGGTGAGGAGCTCGCCGAGATCGTCGAGCGGTACGGCGACGAGCGGCGTACGCGGATCATCGCGTACGAGGGCGACATGAGCGCCGAGGACTTCATCCCGCAGGAGGACGTGGTCGTCACCGTCACCCGCGGCGGCTACGCGAAGCGGACGAAGACCGAGTCGTACCGGCAGCAGCGCCGGGGTGGCCGAGGGGTGCAGGGCGCGCGGCTGAAGCAGGACGACATCGTCGAGCGGTTCTTCGTGACCAACACCCACCACTGGCTGCTGTTCTTCACCAACATGGGCCGTGTCTACCGGGCCAAGGCGCACGAGCTGCCCGACGCGGACCGCAACGCCCGCGGCCAGCACGTGGCGAACATCCTCGCCTTCCAGCCGGACGAGCACATCGCGCAGGTCATCGACATCAAGGACTACGGCGTCGCGCCGTACCTCGTGCTCGCGACGAAGAGCGGCCTGGTGAAGAAGACCGCACTGCGCGACTTCGACAACGGCCGCTCCAGCGGCCTGATCGCGATCAACCTGCGTGAGGGCGACGAGCTCATCGGCGCGCAGCTCATCAGCGCCGAGGACGACCTGCTGCTGGTCAGCCGGCAGGCCCAGTCGATCCGCTTCCGCGCGGACGACGAGGCGCTGCGGCCGATGGGGCGGGCGACCTCCGGCGTCATCGGCATGCGGATGCGAGGCGACGACGAGCTGCTGAGCATGTCCGTGGCGCGCGACGACGAGGACCTGTCGCTGATGGTCGTGACCGACGGCGGCTTCGTGAAGCGGACGTTCCTGAGCGAGTACCGCCTGCAGGGGCGTGGCGGATCGGGCATCCTCACCGCGAAGCTGGAGGAGCGGCGCGGGTCGCTGGTGGGCGCGATGGTCGTACGGTCCACGGACGAGTTGTTCGCCATCACGAGCACAGGCGTGGTCATCCGGGTGTCCGTCGAGCCGGTGCGGCCCACCTCGCGCAGCACGATGGGCGTGAAGCTGATCAGCCTGAGCGGGGGGAGCACCGTCGTGGCGGTGGCACACAACGGCGAGCCGACCGACCCGGAGGAGCCCGCGGAGCCGGCTGCTTCCGAGCCCGAGCCTGAGGCGCAGACGTGACCGGCCCCGACGAGCGCGCGGTGTCGCCGGAGCCGGCGGCCGTGCCCAAGCCGGCCGCCGTGCCGCAGCCGGCGCAGGTGCCGCAGCCGGTGCAGGTGACGCAGCCGGTCGCGCCCATGGTCGAGGCGCTGCCGGTGGAGCCCGTCGAGGTGACCCAGCCGGTGGTCGAGCGGCCGCCTGCTGCTGCTCCC
>JAODNS010000062.1 GCA_025465145.1 Frankiales bacterium | reverse complement strand
CCGCCTCGCCAGCTCACCCGGCGCGGTCGTCGTCGGCGTGGGGCCGCTGGTGGAGGGCCGGCCGCCGGGCGCCGCGTACGTCTGCCGCGGGTTCGTCTGCGAGGCGCCGACCACGGACGCCGATCGGCTGCGCGAGCAGCTCGGGGTGCGTCAGGCCCGGTAGGTCGCGACCGACACGGCCACGTAGTGCGTGACGAACGCGGCCAGCGTCAGGGCGTGGAAGACCTCGTGGAAGCCGAACCAGGACGGCGACGGGTCCGGCCTCTGCCGCGCGTAGACGACCGCCCCGACGCTGTAGAACAGGCCCCCGAGCAGCAGCAGCGCGAGCACGGTGAGCCCGCCCTCGCGCAGCACGTCCGGCATGATCCCGAGCGCCACCCAGCCGAGCGCGAGGTACAGCCCGACGAACAGCCACCGGGCCGGCCGCCGGACGGTGTTGCGCAGGACGATCCCGGTGATGGCGCCGCCCCAGACGATCGACAGGAACACCAGGCGCGTCGTGCCGTCGAGCAGGAGCAGGCAGAACGGCGTGTAGGTCCCCGCGATCAGCAGGAAGATCATCGAGTGGTCGAGGCGGGCCATCAGCGCGTGCGCCCGCGGCGACCAGGTGCCGCGGTGGTAGGCCGCGGAGGTGCCGAACAGCAGCGCGACGCTGGCGCTGTAGATGCTCGCCGCCACCCGCTCCCGCCCGGCGTCGGCCAGGCAGATCAGGACGGTGCCGGTGACCAGCGAGATCGCGAACGCCGCCTCGTGCAGGACGCCGCGCAGCCGCGGCTTGAGCGCCTCCGCCACGTCGTTCAGCGTGTCCACAGCGATGTCCGATCTGGTGCGGGATCTCACAGGCAAGGGGTAGTGCGCCACCGAGAGTGACCGGGCACACTGAACGGCAGATACCCGTGCGCAGCGCGCGCACCCTCGATGGAGAGGATCCCATGACCACCGCGTCGACCATCCCGGGCCTGGACAAGGCTCCTACGAAGCACGCCGAGCTCGTCGCGTGGGTCCGTGAGATCGCCGAGCTGACCAGGCCGGACCGCGTCGAGTGGGCCGACGGCTCCGAGGAGGAGTGGCAGCGCCTCACCCAGCTGCTGGTCGACAACGGGACGTTCCTCGCGCTGGACGAGAGCAAGCGCCCGAACAGCTTCTACGCGAAGTCCGACCCGACCGACGTCGCCCGGGTCGAGGACCGCACCTTCATCTGCTCGGAGCAGGCCAAGGACGCCGGCCCGACCAACAACTGGATGGACCCGGCCGAGATGCGGTCGACGCTCCAGCCGCTGTTCGACGGCTGCATGCGCGGTCGCACGATGTACGTCGTCCCCTTCTGCATGGGTCCGCTCGGCTCGAAGATCAGCCAGCTCGGCGTGGAGATCACAGACTCGCCCTACGTCGTCGTGTCCATGAAGATCATGACGCGCATGGGCTCGGCCGCGCTGGAGCAGCTCGGCGAGGACGGTTTCTTCGTCCCGTGCGTGCACACCGTCGGCGCCCCGCTCGAGGCCGGCCAGCAGGACGTGCCGTGGCCGTGCAGCGACACCAAGTACATCGTCCACTACCCGGAGACCCGCGAGATCTGGTCGTACGGCTCCGGCTATGGCGGCAACGCGCTGCTGGGCAAGAAGTGCTTCGCGCTGCGCATCGCGTCGGTCATGGCGCGCGACGAGGGCTGGATGGCCGAGCACATGCTCGTGCTGAAGCTCACCCCGCCGAGCGGCGAGCCGAAGTACGTCACCGCCGCCTTCCCGTCCGCCTGCGGCAAGACCAACCTCGCGATGCTGCAGCCGACCATCCCCGGCTGGACCGTCGAGACCGTCGGCGACGACATCGCCTGGATGCGCTTCGGCGAGGACGGTCGCCTGTACGCGATCAACCCCGAGGCCGGCTTCTTCGGCGTTGCGCCCGGCACCGGCGAGGACACGAACGCCAATGCCGTCAAGACGTTCTACGGCAACTCGATCTTCACCAACGTCGCCCTGACCGATGACGGCGACGTCTGGTGGGAGGGCCTCACAGAGGAGGCGCCGGCCCACCTGACCGACTGGAAGGGCAACGACTGGACGCCGTCGTCCGAGACGCCGGCGGCGCACCCGAACGCCCGCTTCACGACGCCGGCCGGCCAGTGCCCGACGATCGCGCCGGAGTGGGAGGACCCGAAGGGCGTGCCGATCTCGGCGATCCTGTTCGGCGGCCGCCGCGCCACGGCGGTCCCGCTGGTGACGGAGTCCTTCGACTGGCAGCAGGGCGTCTTCCTCGGCTCGACCGTCTCCTCGGAGACGACGGCCGCCGCTGCGGGCGCCATCGGGCAGCTGCGCCGCGACCCGTTCGCGATGCTGCCGTTCTGCGGTTACAACATGGGCGACTACATGGCCCACTGGCTGGAGATCGGCGAGGCCACCGACGCCGACAAGCTGCCGAAGATCTACTACGTCAACTGGTTCCGCAAGGACGCCAAGGGCAAGTGGCTGTGGCCCGGCTTCGGTGAGAACGCCCGCGTCCTCAAGTGGATCGTGGACCGCATCGACGGCAAGGCGGACGGCGTCGAGACAGCTATCGGCATCGTCCCGTCGGCGTCCGAGCTCGACCTGGATGGCCTCGACGTGTCGGCCGAGGACCTGGAGCTGCTGCTCAGCGTCGACACCGAGGTGTGGAAGCAGGAGGCCGGCCTCATCCCCGGCTTCTTCGAGCAGTTCGGCGAGCACCTGCCCAAGGCCCTCACCGAGGAGCACAGCAAGCTCGTGGAGCGGCTCGAGAAGGCCTAGTTCCTCCCCCCTACGTCCGGAGCCCGTCGCACCTCGGTGCGGCGGGCTCCGTCGTTGCGTCGTCCGCACCCGCGTGAGCACCATCGACGCGGGGCCGAGGAGGTCTGCACCTCGCTGTGCCCGTACCTTCCGCGCGACCGTGAGCTGATCGCGTTCCGGGCCCGGGGACCCGGACGACCTCGGTTGCGGGGGCGAGCTGCGGGTCGTGCTGGACGAGCGGCGGCACTGGGCCGGTGGCCGCTGGGAGGTCGAGCGATGCGCGGTCCTGCAGGCATGGGGCAGCGACGGGCGCGCGGTGCGGGCGGTGCTGTCCGTCGCGAGCTGCTGGCCGTGCTCGACGCACTGGTCTGACTACAGGACCGGGCAGAAGACGTCGAAGGCTCAACAACAGCTGCGAGGGAGAAGACGTGCGCCGGTGGTCGCTGACGACCAGGTTCGCCTGCGTCAGCCTGCTCGCGGTCGTCCTGCTCGGCGCGGTGGTGGGCCTGGCGGTCCAGCGCGTCGTCGTCACGGCCGCGACGTCGGAGGCCGCCCGTTCGGGCAAGCTGCTCGGCCAATTTGTCGAGGAGGGGCTCACGCCCGCCTCGCTCACGCAGGGGCTGACGCCGGACCAGGCCGCGCACCTCGACCGCTCCACCGCGGAGGTGCAGCGCCACGGTCAGCTGCGCAACGTCCTGCTGTACGCGCCCGGTGGCCGAGTCGTCTACGACGCGCGGCACGAGCACGACGGGCAGACCATGGCGGTTGGTGCCGAGCTCGCCGAGGCCTACGAGGGCAACCTCGGGTCCCAGGTGGAGCACGACGGCGGCGCCGAGCACCCCGAGGACGGCAGCCTGCTCGAGGTGTACGTGCCGCTCCGGCTCGCCGACGCCGACGGGCGCCGTGCGGTCCTCGAGGTCTACCTGTCGTACGACGAGACCGCCGCGCGGGCCCGGCGAGCGACGACCCTCATCGCGGTGGCGCTGCTCGTGGGGCTGTCGACCCTCTGGGCCCTCATGTGGTGGCTCTCGGTCAGCGTCAACCGGCGGCTGCGCCGGCAGGCTGACCTGAACGAGCACCTCGCTCGGCACGACGCGCTCACCGGGCTGCCGAACCGCCGGATGCTGTCCGGCGCGCTGGCCGACGGGACCGCGCTGGTGCTGCTGGACCTCGACCGGTTCAAGGAGGTCAACGACGCGCTCGGGCACGCCTTCGGCGACGCCCTGCTCCAGCAGGTCGCTGGACGGCTGTCCGCCGCGGCGCGGTCCAGCGACCTCGTGGCCCGGCTGGGCGGCGACGAGTTCGCCTTCCTGGCGCAGGGTGTGCTGGACGAGGAGCAGGGGCTGGCGCTGGCCCGCCGCGTCGTCCAGGCGTTCGCCGAGCCGTACCTCGTCGGCGACGTCGTGCTGGACGTCGAGGCGAGTGCCGGCGTCGCGCTCGCCCCGCAGCACGCCGCCGACTTCGAGACGCTCCTGCAGCGGGCGGACACCGCGATGTACCTCGCCAAGCGCGGCGCCGACGGCGTGGCGTTGTACGACGCGAGCTCCGACGTGAACAGCCTCGAACGGCTGTCGCTGCTGACCGAGCTGCGTGCGGCGCTGACGTCCGCCGCGCCGCAGCTGCACCTGCTCTACCAGCCGACCGTCGACCTGCGGACGGGCGCGGCGGTCGGCGTCGAGGCTCTGCTCCGCTGGCAGCACCCGACCCGCGGCGTGGTGCCGCCAACAGACTTCATCCCGCTCGCGGAGCACACCGGACTCATCGGCCCGCTGACCCAGCACGTCCTGCACCTCGCCCTCCGCCAGTGCCGCACCTGGCGCGACACGGGTCTGGACCTGCCGGTCGCGGTGAACCTCAGTGCCCGGAACCTGCTCGAGAGCGACCTGCCCGGTCGGGTCGCGCAGGCGCTCGTCGACCACGGAGTGCCGGCGGAGCTGCTCGTCCTGGAGATCACCGAGACGGCCCTCGTCGAGGACCCGGAGCGGGCGGAGCGGGTGGTCCGCGGGCTGGTGGACCTCGGCGTCCGGATCGCGATGGACGACTTCGGAACCGGTTACTCGTCGATGGTCTCCCTGACCCGGCTGCCCCTCGACTGCCTCAAGGTCGACCGGTCGTTCGTGGCCGACCTCGACACCGGCGGCCCCGGCGCCGTCATCGTCACGTCCTCGATCGCGCTCGCCCACGAACTCGGGCTGCGCGTGGTCGCCGAGGGCATCGAGACGCCCGCCCAGCTGCTCCGGCTGCGCGAGCTGGGGTGCGACGTCGCCCAGGGCTACCTGCTCGCCCGTCCGCTGCCGGCAGACCAGGTGCCGCGCTTCGTCCTCGACCACAGCGCGCTGGCCGTTCGGGGATAAGGTCGCGCGGTGGGACTGCGCGACGTCGCCTACGACGTCTACGAGAGGCGCCTGGCGCGCACACTCGCTGCGCAGCGCGCACCGGTGCCACGGCACGTCGGCGTCATCCTCGACGGCAACCGGCGGTGGGCCCGCGCGGCCGGCCGGCGCAGCGTCAACGACGGGCACCAGCGCGGCGCCGACAAGATCGTCGACCTGCTCCGCTGGTGCGACGAAGCGGGCGTCGAGCTGGTCACCCTGTGGCTGCTGTCGACCGACAACCTGTCCCGCCCCGCCGTCGAGCTCGACCCGCTGCTGCGCATCATCGAGGGCGTCGTCCGCGACCTGGCGGAGCCGCACAACAAGTGGACGCTCAACATCGTGGGGGCGCTCGACCTGCTGCCCGACGAGACCGCGCGGGTGCTCAAGGAGGCGGCGGCCGGAACGGCCGGCCGGCCGGGCGTCGAGGTCAACGTCGCGGTCGGGTACGGCGGGCGGCGCGAGATCGCCGATGCCGTACGCGCCATGTTGCACGCGCACGCCGCGCAAGGCGCCACCCTCGAGGAGGTGGCGGAGTTCCTCGACGTCGAGCACATTTCGGAGCACCTCTACACGCGTGGCCAGCCCGACCCGGACCTCGTGATCCGCACCAGCGGCGAGCAGCGGCTCGGCGGCTTCCTGCTCTGGCAGAGCGCGCACAGCGAGTTCTACTTCTGCGAGGCGTACTGGCCGGACTTCCGGCGGGTCGACTTCCTGCGTGCCCTCCGGTCGTACGCCGCGCGGCAGAGGCGGTTCGGTGCTTGACCTGCCCTCCGCGTACTGCGTGCTCGGCCTCTCGTTCGACGTCCTCGTCCCGGGCTTCGTCGACGCCTACACCGGCGACCCGGCGCTGCGCGCGCACGTGCCGTCGGCGCCGCTGCCGTCCGAGCTCGCGGCCGACGCGCGCCGCCTGCTCGCCCGCCTGCCCGACGAGGGGCTGAGCCCGGACCGCGCCGCTTTCCTGTCCGCGCAGCTGACCGGGCTGGAGATGAGCGCCCGGGTGCTGGCCGGCGAGCCGGTCGGGTTCGCCGAGCAGGTCGAGACCTACTTCCAGGCCCGGCCCACGCGCGGCGACGAGCAGGCGTACGCGGACGCGCACCGCCGGCTCGACGCGCTGCTGCCGGGCGACGAGCCGCTCGGCGAGCGGTACGCCGCCTACCGCAAGGCGACGGAGTGCCCGCCCGACCGGCTGCCGATGGCCGTCGAGACCTGGTCCTCTCTGCTGCGCGACCGGGTGCGGATCGCGTACCCGCTGAACGAGGCGGAGACGATCGAGTACGAGGTCGTGGGCGACAAGCCGTGGGCCGGCTTCAACTACTACCTCGGCGACTTCCGGTCGCGCGTCGCCATCAACAGCGACCTTCCGGTGGGGCTCGGCGCGCTGCCGCACCTGGTCGCGCACGAGTCGTACCCGGGCCACCACACCGAGCACTGCCGCAAGGAGCAGCTGCTCGCCGACCGCGCCGAGATGCACGTGTTCCTGGTCAACACCCCGGAGTGTCTGATGGCCGAGGGGCTGGCCGACCTCGGGCTGCTCGCGGTGGGGCTCGAGCAGGGCTGGGGGCTGGTCGCGCAGGAGCTGTACGCCGACCTGGGCATCCGCTACGACGGCGAGCGCGGCGAGGCCATGGCCGCCGCCGCCGCGCAGCTCGGCTCGCTCGGTCAGGACGCGGCGCTGCTGCTGCACGAGGAGGGGCAGGGCGAGGACGAGGTCGTGGCGTACCTGCAGCGCTGGGGGCTGCAGCCGCTCGAGCGCGCCCGCAAGTCGATGGAGTTCCTCACCGACCCGCTGTGGCGCGCGTACATCTCGACCTACGTCGAGGGCGAGCGGCTGCTGCGCGAGTGGCTCGGCTCGTCGGACGTCCCGGCCCGGTTCACCCGGCTGCTGGACGAGGCGCTGACGCCCGGCGAGATCCGCGCTGACATGTCGGAGCTGTAGCGAGCCTCCCACCCGCGGAGTCGGGTGAGTCGTACTTTCCCGGCAGCGGCCGGCTCCCGCCGGCTCGCCCGGGAGGCCCGATGCGCGCACTGCGTGGGGAGGCCCGGTACCGGCCTCCGCGGCCCGGTCCCGGCACCTCTGGCTGACTCGGGGAACGCCATGACCACGTACGTGCTCGACACCTCCGTCCTGCTCTCCGACCCGGGGGCGGTGGGTCGCTTCGACGAGCACGACGTGGTCCTCCCGCTGGTGGTCATCAGCGAGCTCGAGGGCAAGCGGGACCACCCGGAGCTGGGCTGGTTCGCCCGGCAGTCGCTGCGGATGCTCGACGAGCTCCGCATCCGGCACGGTCGGCTGGACGAGGCGCTGCCCGTCGGCAACGGCACGGTGCGGGTCGAGCTCAACCACGTGGACACCTCGGCACTGCCGGCCGGCTTCCGCGGCGACAGCGGCGACTCGCGGATCCTCGCCGTGGCGGCGAACCTGTCGGCGGAGGGTCTCGACGTCGTGCTCGTCACCAAGGACCTGCCGCTGCGGGTGAAGGCGGCCTCGATCGGGCTGACCGCGCAGGAGTACCGCGCGGAGCTGGCCGTCGACACCGGCCACACCGGCATGGCCGAGCTGGAGGTGGCGGCGGCCGACCTCGACGCGCTGTACCTCGACGGGCACCTCGACCTGGAGGAGGCGCGCGAGCTGCCGTGCCACACCGGCCTGGTGCTGCTCTCGCCGCGCGGCTCGGGTCTCGGCCGCGTGGCGCCGGACAAGTCGGTACGGCTGGTGCGCGGCGACCGCGACGCGTTCGGCGTGCACGGCCGGTCGGCGGAGCAGCGCGTCGCGATCGACCTGTTGCTCGACCCCGAAGTCGGCATCGTCTCGCTCGGCGGACGGGCCGGCACCGGCAAGTCGGCGCTGGCGCTGTGCGCCGGTCTCGAGTCCGTGCTGGAGCGGCGGGCGCACAAGAAGGTCGTCGTCTTCCGGCCGCTGTACGCGGTCGGCGGCCAGGAGCTCGGCTACCTGCCCGGCGATGCCGGCGAGAAGATGGGTCCGTGGGCGCAGGCCGTCTTCGACACGCTCGGCGCGCTGGTCGCGCCCGAGGTCGTCGAGGAGGTGATGGCGCGCGGCCTGCTCGAGGTCCTGCCGCTGACCCACATCCGCGGCCGGTCGCTGCACGACGCGTTCGTCATCGTGGACGAGGCGCAGTCGCTCGAGCGCGGCGTGCTGCTCACCGTGCTCTCCCGGCTCGGCCAGGGCTCGCGGGTCGTGCTGACGCATGACGTCGCGCAGCGCGACAACCTGCGGGTCGGTCGGCACGACGGCGTGGCCGCGGTCATCGAGGCGCTGAAGGGCCACCCGCTGTTCGCGCACGTGACGCTGACCCGGTCCGAGCGCTCGCCGATCGCCGCGCTCGTCACCGAGATGCTCGAGGACCTGCCGCTCTAGAAGTTTCTGCGAGATGCGCGCGAGGGTTTCCGGGCTGCTTCGTAGTGACGGGTGAGAGCGGCACGGAGCCGCTCCAGCTCTCCGGAGGTACTCGTGCTGAAGAAGGTCCTCGCTGTCGCCACCCTCGCCGGCGCGCTCACCGGCATCGCCGCCACGCCCGCCCTCGCCGGTGGCCAGTTCTGCTACGACGTCCAGGTGAACGCGAACGGCTCCTCGGTCGTCAGCCAGACGGGCTGCC
The DNA here is from genome assembly GCA_025465145.1 of Frankiales bacterium. Classification (GTDB taxonomy): domain Bacteria; phylum Actinomycetota; class Actinomycetes; order Mycobacteriales; family SCTD01; genus RYN-124. Next base: position 7,531 of record JAODNS010000062.1, on the reverse strand, counting down.
AGCCGATCGGCTAGGTCGCCACGAGTCTCCGACGGCCCGTCCCTCCTGCTGGGTGGAGGTACGGGCCGTCGGCCTGTCCGGGGCTAGCTGGTGGGCCGCGTCATCGACAGGACGTCGAGCGCCTTGTCGAGCTGCTCCTCGGTCAGGTCGCCCTTCTCCACGTACCCGCCCTCGATGACGACCTGGCGGATCGTCTTGCGCTCCTTGAGCGACTGCTTGGCAACCTTCGCGGCGTTCTCGTAGCCGATGTACTTGTTCAGCGGCGTGACGATCGACGGCGACGACTCGGCCAGCTCGCGGCAGCGCTCCTCGTCGGCGACGAGGCCGTCGATGACGCGGTCGGCGAGCAGGCGGGAGATGTTGGCCAGCAGGCGGATCGACTCGAGCAGGTTGCGCGCGAGCACCGGCAGCATGACGTTCAGCTCGAAGTTGCCGGCCGCGCCGCCGAACGCGATGGCCGCGTCGTTGCCGATGACCTGCGCGCACACCATGCACAGAGCCTCGGGAATCACCGGGTTCACCTTGCCGGGCATGATCGACGAGCCGGGCTGCAGGTCGGGCAGCGCGATCTCGCCGAGGCCGGCGCGCGGGCCGGAACCCATCCAGCGCAGGTCGTTCGACACCTTGTAGAGCGATACCGCGATGGTGCGCAACTGGCCGCTCGTCTCCACCAGCGCGTCGCGCGCGCCCTGCGCCTCGAAGTGGTTGCGCGCCTCGGTGAGCGGCAGGCCTGTCGCGGCAGCGACCTCCGCGATGACGGCCGCCGAGAAGCCGGGCGGGGTGTTGATGCCGGTTCCGACGGCGGTGCCGCCCAGCGGCAGCTCGGCCAGCCGCGGCAGCGACGCCTCGAGCCGCTCGATCCCGTACCGGACCTGAGCCGCGTACCCGCCGAATTCCTGGCCCAGCGTCACCGGCGTCGCGTCCATGAGGTGCGTGCGGCCGCTCTTCACGACGGTCGCGAAGTCGTCGCGCTTGCGCTCGAGGCTCTGTGCGAGGTGCTCCAGCGCCGGCACCAGGTCGTTCACGACGGCGGACGTGGCGGCGATGTGGATGCTGCTCGGGAAGACGTCGTTGCTTGACTGGCTCGCGTTGACGTGGTCGTTCGGGTGGACCGGCGCGCCCAGCTTCTCGGTCGCCAGCGTCGCGAGCACCTCGTTGGTGTTCATGTTCGACGACGTGCCGGAGCCGGTCTGGAAGACGTCGACCGGGAAGTGCTCGTCGTGGTCGCCGCGCGCGACCTCCTCGGCGGCCGTCCGAATCGCCTCGGCCATCGGCGTCTCGAGGACGCCCAGCGATGCGTTCACCTTCGCGGCCGCGGCCTTGATGCGGGCCAGCGCCTCGATGTGCGCCCGCTCGATCCGCTGCCCGCTGATCGGGAAGTTCTCCACGGCGCGCTGCGTCTGCGCCCGCCACTTCGCGTCCGCCGGGACCCGGACCTCGCCCATGCTGTCGTGCTCGATGCGCCATTCGCTCATGCGCCCGATTCTTCCGTACCGGCTACCGCCGCCGCCCCTGGGTCCCCTGCCCGCGTCCGGCCTGCTGCTTGCGTCCGCCCTCCTGCTTGCGTCCGGCCTGTTGAGCGCGGCCGCTCCACCGTGTGCCGGACGCCGCGAGGGGGCGCGGCGGCCGCGAGGGCTCCGGAGCTGGTGCGTCCGGGGGTGCTGAGCCTCGCCCGCCCTGCGGTGTGCCGGACGGCCGGGGTTGTGCACAGAGTGGCCGCAGGCTCAGCTCCGCTGGCCTGGCGCGGTGCAGCCTGCTCAGATGGCACTTCCCGTTCCGCGTCGCCCGCAGCTGCCGCCCGCCGACGCGCGCGCGGCCGCCCAGCACCTCGCTGCCGAACAGGCGGGGATCGTGGGCCGCCGCCAGCTGGCGGAGCTCGGGGTTCCGCGGTGGGTCGTGCAGGCGGAGCTGCGGGTGCGGCGCTGGCGCCGGACCGGCCGGCAGTCGCTCGCCGTCCACACCGGGCCGCTCGACGTGCACGCGCAGCGGTGGGTCGCCGTGCTCGAGGTCGGCGCACGGGCGGCCGTCGACGGAGTCACGGCGCTGCAGCACGCGGGGTGCGACAGCCTCACGGACGAGCTGATCTGGATCATCGTTCCCAAGGGCTCGCGTCCGCGGCGGACGCGGGGGGTGCGGGTGAAGGAGAGCCGGCTGTACGCGGAGGCGGACGTCCTTCGGGACGGGCTGCCGAGGGTGCGGCCGGCTGTCGCAGCTGTGCACGCAGCCCTGTGGGCGCGGACGGACCGCGAGGCGTCGTACCTGCTCCTGCTCGTCGGCCAGCGGCGGCTCGCGCCCGCGTCCGCGGTGCAGGACGAGGTCGATCGCATTCGGCGGCATCGGCGTCGGCGGCTGCTGACGGCGCTCGTCCGCGACATGAACGACGGTGTGCTGTCGTTGGGCGAGCTCGACGTCGCGGGCGACCTGCGGCGCCGGGGCCTGCCCGAGCCGGACCGGCAGGTGCGGCGGCGGCGGCCGTCGGGGACGGAGTTCCTCGACTGCGTCTTCCGCTCGTACCGCGTCACTCTGGAGATCGACGGCGCCGGCCACGACGACCCGCTGCAGGAGCTGTCCGACGTCGTACGGGACATCGCCACGGCCGCGACGGGTGACACGGCGGTACGGATCCCGCTCAGCAGCTACCGGCTCGACCGCGACCAGGTGCTGGACGCCCTCGAGGCGCTGTTCCGGTCCCGCGGCTGGTCGCACCTCCGCGCCGCCTGAACGTCCGGGGCCGTGAGCGTGCGGGATCTACGGGTCCCCGGACGCAGGCAAGGCAGGGCGGCGCCCGGGACGGTTGGCGTACGCGAGGCGGAGTGTCCGGTGGCGGAGTCGCGTCCGGCGGCCGCGTTGCGTCCGGGAGGCCAGGCGTGCGGGATCTACGGCGCGCCGGACGCAAGGGAGGCAAGGGAGGCAAGGGAGGCAAGGGAGGCAACTAGGGGAGGCAAGGGAGGCAAGGGGAGGCAAGGGTGCGGAGGCGTCGGTCCTAGCCTGACGGCGTGCAGGTACGCGGTGCCACCCGACGGTCCGCGGCCCGGGTGCGCGCGGCGGCGTGGGCGTCGGGGCAGTGCGGCCTGGCTGCCGCGCTGGCGTGGTCCTTCTCCGTGCACGGGCTCGGCCACCCGCGGCCGTTCTTCGCCAGCGTCGCCGCGGTGGTCGCCCTCGGGCTGCGCGCCGGCCAGCGGCTGCGGCGCAGCGCGGAGCTGGCGCTCGGCGTCGCGCTGGGCGTGCTCGTCGGCGACGCGCTCGTCAGCGTCATCGGCAGCGGGTCGTGGCAGATCGGCGTCGTCATCACCGTCGCGCTGCTCGTCGCGGTCGCCTTCGGCGGCGGCGGGCTGGTCGTCACCCAGGCCGGGCTGCAGGCCGTCTTCGTGGTCGCGCTCCCGCGCACGCCGAACAGCGGCTTCGAGCGCTGGCAGGACGCGCTCGTCGGAGGCGGGTTCGCGCTGCTCGTCGCGGCGCTGCTGTCGACGGACCCGTGGCGCGAGGCGCGGCGGCTCAGGATCTCGTACGTGGCCGAGCTCGCCGCGGTCCTGCACGACTGCGCGGCGGGCATCCGGGGCGGCTCCACCGGCGAGGTAGCGGCAGCGCTGGCGCGCGGGCGGCTGCTCGAGCCGGTGCTCGCGCGCTGGCAGGACGCGCTGCTGACCGGCCGCGAGACGACCCGGCTGTCGCCCCTGCGCGGCGACCGGGATGAGTTCTGGAAGGCGAGCCAGCAGATGGTCCTCGGCCTCACCCGCGGCAGCCGCAACCTGCGCGTGCTGCTGCGCCGCGTCCTCGTCGCGATGCAGGAGGGCCAGCGGCTGCCGGACTGCCTGCCCGCTCTGCTCGACCAGCTCGCCGAGGCAGTCCTGCTGGAGGAGGAGCCCGCCTGCGCAGCGCTCGTCCATCTGGCGCAGAAGCTGGATCCCGTCGCCCTCGGCGCCACCTCCCTCGCCGGGCAGGTGGCGGTCGGCCAGCTCCGGGTCGCCACGGTCGACCTGCTCGAGGGTCTCGGGCTGGAGCACGACCGCGCGCGCAACGCCCTCCCGGTGCTCGCCGCATGACCACGTGGGCGCTGCTGCTGCGCGCGGTCAACCTCGGCCCGACGAACAAGCTGCCGATGGCCGACCTGCGGGCGGTGCTGACCGAGCTCGGCTACGGCGAGGTCACGACCTACCTCAACAGCGGGAACGCCACGTTCACCAGCAGCAAGCCCAGCGCCGCGGACGTCGAGCAGGCGCTGCGCGAGCGGCTCGGGCTCGACGTGCGCGCGACGCTGCGGACGCGGCCCGAGCTGCAGGCGGCGCTGGACGGGCTGCCGGCAGACATCGCGGAGATGTCGTACGTGCTTCTCGCGTTCCTGTTCGACGAGCCGCAGGACGACGTGGCCGACTGGGACGTGGCGCCGGACCGGGTCGCCCTCGGCGACCGCGTGGCCTACCTCGGGTACGCCCACCAGGTGCACACCTCGAAGCTGCAGAACGCGAAACTGGAGAAACGGCTGGGCGTCGCCTCCACCGCCCGCACTCGGGGGACGGTCCGCAAGCTGCTCGGTTAGAGGTCGACGTCCACGACGACCGGCGCGTGGTCGCTGGCGCCTTTGCCCTTGCGCGCCTCGCGGTCGACGTACGCGTCGACCACCGGCACCGAGGCGGTGGCCAGGACGTAGTCGATCCGCATGCCGAGGTTCTTGTGCATCATCCCCGCGCGGTAGTCCCAGTACGTGAACGCGCGGTCGCCCTTGCCTGGCCGCGCTTCCACGTCGACGAGCCCCCAGTCGAGCAGCCGCCGCACCGCCGCCCGCTCCGGCTCGGTGACGTGCGTCGAGCCGTCGAACACCGACCGGTCCCACACGTCCTCGTCGTGCAGCGCGACGTTGAGGTCGCCCATGAGCACCAGCGGCTGGTCCGGCGTGTGACGCGAAGCCAGCTGCTCGGAGAGGGACGCGAACCAGGCCAGCTTGTAGTCGTAGTGCGGGTCGCCGAGCGCGCGGCCGTTCGGGACGTACAGCGAGTGCACGTGCAGCGGCCCACACTGCGCGCTGACCAGCCGCGGCTCGGGGTGCCCGGCCAGCTCGTTCTCCACGTCGGCGAGCCCGACCCGCGACAGGATCGCGACGCCGTTCCAGCGGCCGTCACCGGAGTGCGCGACTTCGTAACCCAGCCCGGCCACCTCGGCGACCGGGAACGTCGCCGTCTTCGTCTCCTGCAGCGCGACCACGTCCGGCGACGTCTCCTCCAGCCATGGGACCAGCCGGGGAAGCCGGGCGCCGACGGAGTTGACGTTCCAGGTGGCGATGCGCACTAGCGGGCGGCGTGCTCGAAGTCGATCGCCGAGTACGCGCGGAGCTTGGACAGCCGGTGCTGGCTGGTGACCCGTCGGATGGTCCCGGACTTGCTGCGCATGACGAGCGACTCGGTGGTCGCGCCGCCGCCGCGGTAGCGGACGCCGCGGACGAGCTCGCCGTCGGTGATGCCCGTCGCGACGAAGAAGACGTTGTCGCTGCTGACCAGGTCCTCGCACTGCAGCACCTGGTCGAGCTGCAGGCCCGCGTCGGCGGCGTTCTTGAACTCGCTGTCCTTCTGCGGCCAGAGCTTGCCCTGGATCGTGCCGCCGAGGCACTTGACCGCGCAGGCGGTGATGATGCCCTCCGGCGTGCCGCCGATGCCCAGCAGCAGGTCCACGCCGGTGCCCTCGGAGCAGGCCATGACGGCGCCGGCGACGTCGCCGTCGGAGATGAACTTGATGCGGGCCCCCGCCTCCCGTACCTGCCGGACGAGGTCCTCGTGCCGCGGCCGGTCGAGGATGCAGACGGTGACGTCCTCGTTCGAGCCGCCCTTGGCCTTGGCGACGGCCTGGATGTTGTGCGCCGGCGGCGCGGAGATGTCCACGACGTCCGCTGCCTCCGGGCCGGTGACGAGCTTCTCCATGTAGAAGACGGCGGAGGGGTCGTACATCGTGCCCCGCTCGGCCACCGCCATCACCGCGATCGCGTTGGGCATCCCCTTGGCCATCAGCGTCGTGCCGTCGATCGGGTCCACGGCCACGTCGCACTCGGGACCCTCGCCGCAGCCGACCTCCTCGCCGTTGAAGAGCATCGGCGCCTCGTCCTTCTCGCCCTCGCCGATGACGACGACGCCCTTCATCGAGACGGTGCTGATCAGTGCGCGCATCGCGTCGACAGCGGCACCGTCGCCGCCGAGCTTGTCGCCGCGGCCGACCCAGCGGCCCGCGGCCATCGCGGCTGCCTCGGTGACGCGGACGAGCTCCAGCGCGAGGTTGCGGTCCGGTGCCTCGGGAGTCATGTCGGAACCCTAGCCAGGGCCGCGGTCTCTCACACCCGTACGAGCCGCACCTCTGTCGCCTTCACGGCGGCATGCACCAGCCCGCCGTCTGCGAGCCGCAGGTCGGCGGCGGACGCGACCGTCACCTCTGCGACGACGGCCGGGGTCGAGCGGACGACCACGCGCACCCGGCCTCCGAGCGCGCGTACCTCGGTGACCGCGCCGGTGAGGACGTTGCGCGCGCTGCCCTCGGGCGCGCGGCGGTGCAGCGTGACCGCTGAGGGCTCCGCCAGTGCGAGGGCCGGCAGGCCTGCCGGCAGCGGCTCGGCGACGAGGACGTGACCGCCGCCATCGACCCGCAGTCCGCGCTCGTCGGTCGTGCCGCGCCACGCGTTCTGACCGAGCAGCGCGGCGGTCCAGGCCGTCCGCGGTGCGCGCACGACCTCCTGCGGCGTGCTGTCCTGGACGACCCGGCCGTCCTCGAGCACGAGCAGTCGGTCGGCCAGCGACACGACGTCCACCGGGTCGTGCGTGACGACGAGGACGGCCGCCCACCCGCCCGACAGGACCTGGCGCAGCAGCCGGCGCACGTCGTCGCGGGTGGCGGCGTCGAGTGCCGCCAGCGGCTCGTCCAGCAGCAGCAGGTCGGGCTCGGGCGCGAGAGCGCGGGCGAGGGCGACCCGTGCCGCCTCCCCGCCGGACAGCTGCGCAGGACGTCGGTCCGCCAGCTGTCCTACGCCCAGCCGGTCGAGCCAGGCCTGCGCCGCGGCTCGGCGCCGGATGCCGTACGAGACGTTCCCGAGCGCGGACAGGTGCTCGAACAGCAGGCGGTCCTGCGGGACCCAGCCGACCCGCCGTTGGTGGGGCGGGGCGTGGAGCACGTCGACGCCGCCGATCTCCAGCGAGCCCGTCGCCGGTTGCAGCCCGGCGAGCGCGCGCAGCAGCGTGGACTTGCCGGCGCCGTTCGGCCCGACGACGGCGAGCACCTCTCCAGGCTCCACCGCGAAAGCGGCCGAGACCCACGGCGTCGTGAGGTCGGCTCTCATCGCAGCCTCGCCCGCAGGCTGGTCACGAGCAGGATGCTCACGACCAGGAGCACCGCCGAGAGCGCGTACGCCGCCGGTGGGTCGTCCTCGAGCAGCCGGTACACCGCGAGCGGGACCGTCTGAGTTCGCCCCTGCAGGCTGCCGGCAAAGGTGATCGTCGCTCCGAACTCGCCCAGCGCCCGCGCGCCCGCGAGGGCGGCCCCCGCTGCGACCGACGGCGCC
>JAODNS010000178.1 GCA_025465145.1 Frankiales bacterium | reverse complement strand
GGCGGCGGACAGCGCGCCGGGCACGGACGCCAGTCGCTCGCCGACCAGGATGACGGCGCCGCCGGCGCCGAGCGCCGTGGCGGCGTCGCTGCCGGAGCCGAGCAGGTTGCCGAGCACCTCGGCCTCGCCCCCGGGCGGGGTCTGCAGCAGCGTGGCCGCCGTCTTGACAAGGCCAGGGCTCGCGAACGGCGCGACGGCGAAGACCTTCGTGCCGTGCCGCCGGACCGCCTTGCGCAGGCGGAGGAACAGGATCGGCGACTCCTCCTCCGGCTCGAGGCCGGCGATGAGGACCGTCTTGGCCTGCTCGAGGTCGGCGTAGGTCGTCTCGAGGTAGCGACCAGCGACGGAGGAGGCGAGGAAGTCGAGCTCCTCGTCCGAGTGCGGGCGTACGCGCGCGTCGATGTCGTGGGTGCCGAGGGCGACGCGGGCGAGCTTGCTGTAGGCGTAGGCGTCCTCGACGGTCAGGCGGCCACCGGGCAGGACGCCCACGCCCTTGCCCTCCTTGGCGTAGCCGAGGCCGCGGGCGGCGCGCTCCAGCGCCTCGGTCCACGACGCCTCGCGCAGCCGGCCGGTCTCGTAGTCGCGGACCAGCGGCGAGGTGATGCGGTCGGGCTGCGTGGCGTAGGTGAACGCCCAGCGGCCCTTGTCGCAGTTCCACTCCTCGTTGACGTCCTGGTCGGCGCCGGCGAGGCGGCGCAGGACCTTGCCGCGCCGGTGGTCGGTGCGCAGGGCGCAGCCGGACGCGCAGTGCTCGCAGATCATCGGGCTGGAGACGAGGTCGAACGGGCGGGCCCGGAAACGGTAGGCCGCGCCGGTGAGCGCACCGACCGGGCAGATCTGCACGGTGTTGCCGGAGAAGTAGCTCTCGAACGGCGTGTCGGTGTAGATGCCGACCTGCTGCAGGGCGCCGCGCTCGAACAGCTCGATGAACGGGTCGCCCGCGACCTGCTGCTGGAAGCGCGTGCAACGCGCGCACAGGACGCAGCGCTCGCGGTCGAGCAGCACCTGCGACGAGATGGCGATCGGCTTCGGGAACGTGCGCTTCTTGTCGGAGAAGCGGCTCTCGGAGTGACCATGGCTCATCGTCTGGTTCTGCAGCGGGCACTCGCCGCCCTTGTCGCAGACGGGGCAGTCCAGCGGGTGGTTGATGAGCAGCAGCTCGAGGGTGCCCTCCTGCGCCTTCTTGGCGACGGCGCTGGTGAGCTGGGTCTTGACGACCATGCCCTCGGTGACCGTGGTGGTGCAGGACGCGAGCGGCTTGCGCTGGCCCTCCACCTCGACGATGCACTGGCGGCACGCGCCGACCGGGTCGAGCAGCGGGTGGTCGCAGAAACGCGGGATCTGGATGCCGAGCAGCTCGGCGGCGCGGATGACCAGCGTGCCCTTGGGCACCTGCACCTCGAAGCCGTCGATCGTCAGCGTCACCCGCTCGACGGCGGTGGGCACGCCGGTCTTGCTGTCGGGCTGCGTCACCGTCATGCCGTCGCTCCGGCGAAGACCGTCGACGCAACCGGGTCGAAGGGGCAACCTTTGCCGGTCACGTGCTGGATGAACTCGTCGCGGAAGAACTGGATGCCCGAGACGATGGGGCTGGTCGCGCCGTCGCCGAGGGCGCAGAACGACCGGCCGAAGATGTTGTCGCAGGTGTCGAGCAGCGTCGCCAGGTCCTCCTCGGACCCGGTGCCGTCCTCGAGGCGCTGGAGGATCTGCACCATCCAGTAGGTGCCCTCGCGGCACGGCGTGCACTTTCCGCAGGACTCGTGCGCGTAGAACTCGGTCCACCGCAGGACGGCGCGCACGATGCAGGTCGTGTCGTCGAAGCACTGCAGCGCCTTGGTCCCGAGCATCGAGCCGGCCGCGCCCACGCCCTCGTAGTCGAGCGGCACGTCGAGGTGCTCCTCGGTGAGGATCGGCGTCGACGAGCCGCCCGGCGTCCAGAACTTCAGCGTGTGGCCCTCGCGCATGCCGCCGGACAGGTCCAGCAGCTGGCGCAGCGTGATGCCGAGCGGCGCCTCGAACTGGCCGGGGTTCTTCACGTGCCCGGACAGCGAGTAGAGCGTGTAGCCCTTGCTCTTCTCGGTGCCCATGGCGGAGAACCAGTCGGCACCGCCGAGCACGATCGACGGGACCGACGCGATCGACTCGACGTTGTTGATGACCGTCGGGCTGCCGTACAGGCCGTGCGTCGCCGGGAACGGCGGGCGCAGCCGCGGCTGGCCGCGGTAGCCCTCGAGCGAGTCGAGCAGCGCCGTCTCCTCGCCGCAGATGTAGGCGCCCGCACCGGCGTGCACGACGACGTCGAGGTCGTAGCCGGAGCCGCCGATGTCCTTGCCGAGGTGCCCGGCGGCGTAGGCGTCGAGGACGGCCTGCTGCAGCCGCCGGATGATGTGCGTGACCTCGCCGCGGATGTAGATGAACGCGTGGCTGGCGCGGATCGCGTACGAGGAGATGGCGACGCCCTCGACCAGCGAGTGCGGGTTGGCCATCAGCAGCGGCATGTCCTTGCAGGTGCCCGGCTCGGACTCGTCGGCGTTGACGACGAGGTAGTGCGGCTTGCCGTCGCCCTGGGGGATGAAGCCCCACTTCATGCCGGTCGGGAAGCCGGCGCCGCCGCGGCCGCGCAGACCGGACTCCTTGACCAGCGCGATGAGCGCGTCGGGCTCCATCGCCAGCGCCTTGCTCAGCGCGGTGTAGCCGCCGCGACGGGTGTAGCCGTCCAGCGTGAAGGAGTCGGCGTCGGACCAGCCGGCCGACAGCACGGGGGTGAACATCACTTGGCGTCCTCGTTGACGGCGCCGGGGACGGTGCCGTCGGGGTAGGCGGGGGCGGTCTCGCCGCGCTGCTGGGCCAGCTGCAGACCGAGCAGGGTGGCCGGGCCGGCCTGCACGCCCTCGCCGGCGCGGCCGTCGGGGAAGCCGGCGAGCACGCGCGACATCTCCTTGAAGGTGCACAGGCTGGACGGGCCGCGGGTCGGCGCCGGCGGGTTGCCGGACCGGCAGCCGTCGACCAGCTCGCGCACCGACGACGGCGTCTGGTTGTCGTAGAACTCCCAGTTGACCATCACGACCGGCGCGTAGTCGCAGGCCGCGTTGCACTCGATGTGCTCGAGGCTGACGGTGCCGTCGGGGGTGGTCTCGTTGTTGCCGATGCCGAGGTGGTCCTTCGCCGCGTCGAAGATGGCGTCGCCGCCGAGGACCGCGCACAGCGTGTTGGTGCAGACGCCGACGTGGTAGGTCCCGGCCGGCTTGCGGCGGTACATCGTGTAGAAGGTCGCGACCGCGCCGACCTCGGCCTTGGTCAGGCCGAGCTCCTCCGCGCACAGGGTGATGCCCTCGGGGCTGACGTAGCCCTCCTCTGACTGCACCAGGTGCAGCATCGGCAGCAGCGCCGACCGCTTCTTCGGGTAGCGCGCGATGATGGCGCGCGCGTCCTGACGTACCTGCTCCGAGAGCCGAGGGTCGCCCTGCGGGCCCGAGCCATTGGTGACAGCCACTACCGGTCCACTCCACCCATCACGGGGTCGATCGAGGCGACGGCCGCAATGGCGTCCGCGATGAGCGACCCCTCGCACATGGCCGCTGCCGCCTGCAGGTTGACGAATCCTGGGTCGCGCACGTGCACGCGGTACGGGCGGGTGCCGCCGTCGCTGACGACGTGCACGCCGAGTTCGCCGCGCGGGTTCTCGATCGCGCTGTAGACCTGGCCGACCGGAACCCGGAAGCCCTCGGTCACGAGCTTGAAGTGGTGGATCAGCGCCTCCATCGAGGTGCCCATGATCTTCTTCACGTGGTCGAGCGAGTTGCCCATGCCGTCGGGGCCGAGCGCGAGCTGCGCGGGCCAGCCGATCTTGCGGTCCTCGACCATGACCGGTCCCGGCTTCAGACGGTCGAGCGCCTGCTCGACGATCTTCATCGACTCCCACATCTCGGCCATCCGGACGCGGTAGCGGCCCCATGCGTCGGCGGTCGTCTCGACCGGCACGTCGAAGTCGTAGGTCTCGTAGCCGCAGTACGGCTCGACCTTGCGCAGGTCCCAGGCCAGGCCGGCGGAGCGCAGGATCGGCCCCGTGACGCCGAGGGCGAGGCAGCCCTGCAGGTCCAGGTGCGCGACGCCCTGCAGCCGGCGCTGCCAGATCGGGTTGCCGGTGAGCAGGTCGTCGTACGTGGGCAGCCGCTTGGTGAGGATCTCGAGCAGCTCGCGGGTCTTCTCGACGGCGCCGGCCGGGAGGTCCTGCGCCACGCCGCCGGGGCGGACGTAGGCGTGGTTCATCCGCAGGCCGGTGATGAGCTCGAGCACGTCGAGGATCAGCTCGCGCTCGCGGAAGCCGTTGGTCATGGCCGTCAGCGCGCCGAGCTCCATGCCGCCGGTCGCGAGCCACACGAGGTGGGACGCGATGCGGTTGAGCTCCATCGTCAGGACGCGGATCGTCGTGGCCCGCTCGGGCACCTCGCAGCCGAGCAGCTTCTCGACGCCGAGGCAGTAGGCCGTCTCGTTGAAGATCGGCGACAGGTAGTCCATCCGCGTGACGAAGGTGACGCCCTGCGTCCAGTTGCGGTACTCGATGTTCTTCTCGATGCCGGTGTGCAGGTAGCCGATGACCGTGCGCGCCTGCCGGACCGTCTCGCCCTCGAGCTCGAGGACGAGGCGGAGCACACCATGCGTCGAGGGGTGCTGCGGCCCCATGTTGACGACGATGCGCTCCTCGTCGTCCGCGGGCTGGATGGAGTCCCAGTCGCCGCCGGTGACCGTGTAGACGCGGCCCTCGGTGGTGTCGCGGGTGGCGGCCTCGTACGCGTCGACCGGCTCGTTGTCCGTCACGGTCATGCGTAGGCCCTCCGCTCGTCCGGGGGCGGGATCTGCGCGCCCTTGTACTCGACCGGCACACCGCCCAGCGGGTAGTCCTTGCGCTGCGGGTGCCCGTCCCAGTCGTCCGGCATGAGGATCCGGGTCAGGCCCGGGTGGCCGTCGAAGACGATCCCGAACATGTCCCACGTCTCGCGCTCGTGCGCGTCGGCCGTCGGGTAGATCGCGACGACGCTGGCGACGTGCGGGTCCTCGACGGCCACGGCGGTCTCGACGCGCAGCCGGCGCCGGTACGTCATCGAGGTCAGGTGGTAGGCGACGTGCAGCCGCTCGCGCTGCGCCGGGTAGTCGACCCCGGACAGCGACGACAGCAGCTCGAAGCGCAGGTTCTCGTCGTCGCGCAGCACCTGCAGCACCTCGGCGACCTTGGCCGGCTGCACGTACAGCGTCAGCTCGCCGTGGGCGACGGTCGTGCGGGTGACGGCGTCGGCGAAGCCGGGGTACGCCTCGGTCAGCGCGTCGACGGCCTCGTCGAACCAGCCGCCGTACGGCCGCGGGGTCGAGATCTCGGGCGCGGCCTGCCGGACCAGCCCGCCGAAGCCGCTGGTGTCACCGCCGAAGACGGCCCCGAACATGTCGGACGTGACCCGCGAGTCGCTGCCGATCTTCGTGTCCACCGCGCCGGGCGTGGCGCCGTCCGGTGTCGGGCCGCCGGTGCTGCGGACGACGTCGCGCGGGTCCGTGGGAGGAGTCGCCTCGGTCACTTCGCCCGCTCCTGCGCGTACGCCTTCTTGGCGGCGGCCTTGCCTTCCTTGCTGAACCGGACGCTGCTCGCCACCAGCTCGCGCGGGACGTAGCCCTCGCGCTCGCGGCGGGCGCGGTTGGCGCCGAGCGGCTCGTCGGAGATCTTGTCGTGCAGCTTGAGGATCGCGTCCATCAGCATCTCCGGCCGCGGCGGGCAGCCGGGCAGGTACATGTCGACCGGCACGATGTGGTCGACCCCCTGGACGATCGCGTAGTTGTTGAACATGCCGCCGCTGCTGGCGCACACGCCCATCGCGATGACCCACTTCGGCTCGGGCATCTGGTCGTAGATCTGCCGCACGACGGGCGCCATCTTCTGGCTCACCCGACCGGCGACGATCATCAGGTCGGCCTGCCGCGGCGAGGGCCGGAAGACCTCCATGCCGAAGCGCGCGAGGTCGTAGCGGCCGGCGCCGGTCGACATCATCTCGATGGCGCAGCAGGCCAGGCCGAAGGTCGCCGGCCAGAGCGAGCTCTTGCGCGACCAGTTGACGATGCCCTCGACGGTGGAGAGGAGGACGCCGCTGGGCAGCTTCTCTTCAAGACCCATGAGCTAGTCCCACTCCAGACCGCCACGCCGCCAGACGTAGGCGTACGCGACGAAGACCGTGGCGATGAACAG
>JAODNS010000156.1 GCA_025465145.1 Frankiales bacterium | reverse complement strand
CGGAGCCGATCCGCTCCGGGCTGCTGCTGCGCGTCCTCGTCGGGCTGGCCCTGCTGATCGGCGTCGTCGTCCGGCTGCACAGCCAGTCGGCGCTGTGGCTGGACGAGGCGCTGTCGGTCAACATCGCGCGCGTTCCGCTGTCCGAGCTGCCGGCCGCGCTGCGGCAGGACGGCGCGCCGCCGCTATACTACCTGCTCCTGCACGGCTGGACGTCGGTCTTCGGCACCGGCAGCACCGCGGTCCGGCTGCTGTCCACGCTGTTCGGCCTCACGGCGATCCCGCTGGCCTGGCTGGCCGGCCGCCGGCTGCGCGACGCGGCGACCGGCTGGGTCGCCGCGCTGCTCGTGGCGTGCACGCCGTTCCTCGTCCGGTACTCCAGCGAGACGCGGATGTACGCGCTCGTGACGGTGCTGGTGCTGCTGGGCGTGCTGGCGCTTGAGCACGCGCTCCGCGAGCCGGCGCTGCGCCGGCTGTGGCCGGTGTCGGTGCTGACCGGCCTGCTGCTGCTGACCCACTACTGGTCGCTGTACCTGCTGACGGCGGTGGGCCTGCTGCTGCTGCTGGCCCGGCGCTGGCGGGTGCTTGCCGCGCAGGTGGCAGGCGGCCTGCTGTTCCTGCCGTGGCTGCCGTCGTTCCTGTTCCAGGCCCGGCACACCGGCACGCCGTGGGTGCTGCCGCCGGAGCCGTTCGCGCTGCTGGACACCCTGCACGTCTGGACCGGCGGTCCCACCCTCGCCGCAGGCGTCCTCGGCCTGCTGCTCGTCGAGCTGGTCGTACTCGCCCTGCTCGGCCGGCGGACCGAAGCCGGCGTGCTGCTCGCCCGGCCGGTCGACCGCACGGCGGCCGCGCTGGTGGTGGTGGCCGTCGGCACCCTCGTCCTCGGGCTCGGCCTCGCGCAGCTGACGTCAGCCGGCTACGCGCCGCGCTACAGCTCGGTCGCTGTCGTGCCGTTCCTGCTGGCCGCCGCCCTCGGCAGCGCGGTCCTGCCGCCGCGGGTGCGGCAGGTGGTCGTCGGCGTCGCCGTCCTGTGCGGACTCGTCGGCAGCGTCCAGATCCCGCTGTCCCACAAGCGGACCCAGGCCGCGCAGATCGCCCGCCCGCTGCGCGCCGCTCTCCAGCCGGGCGACCTCGTCGTCTACTGCCCCGACCAGAACGGGCCGGCCGTCAGCCGGCTGCTCCCGCCCGGCGCGGACCAGGTGGTCTACCCGACGCTCGGCCGGCCCGAGCGGATCGACTGGCGCGACTACGCGCAGCGCAACGCGAAGGCCGACCCCCAGGCGTTCGCGCGGACCGTCCTCGCCCGCACCACGGGCACGATCTGGCTCGTCTCGCGCGGCGGCCACCGCACGTTCGGCCGGCAGTGCGAGGACCTGCGTGCCGCGCTGCTCGCCGGCCGCGGCAGCACCGAGCAGGTGGCCGGCCAGCGCCGCGACTACGGCGAGCGGTTCGACCTCAGGCGGTACCCGGCCAGCAGCGCCACGGCCGCCACCCCGTAGCCGATCCGCCCGTACCGCGTGGCCGGGTCGTGCAGGACGGCGGCGAAGAACAGCGGATACGCCGCCACGGTCAGCGGCAGCACCGGCCACGCGCGGGCGAGGGTCACCAGCGCGAGCAGCAGCACCGCGTACCAGGGCTGCACGGGCGTGACGACGAGCAGCACGCCAGCCATCAGCCGGACAGCCGCCTCGCGCAGCGGCAGGGTGGCGCGCAGCGCCCAGATGCCGATGCCGGTGAGCAGCGCGGCGGCTACGACGGAGGCGGCGATCCCGCGCAGGCCGAGCATGCCCAGCAGCAGGTAGCGGGTGCCGGCGGCGTAGCTCTCCTCCTGCAGGTAGCCCGGCAGGTAGCCGACGATGCGCGTGCCCACGGCGAGCACGTGCGGCAGGTACGACGTCACACAGATGCCGGCGAAGATGGCGGCGCCCTGGACCCGCCGGCCCTTCTCGCGCAGCAGCAGCGGCAGCAGCAGCGCCGGGTAGATCTTGGTCAGCGTGGCGAGGGCGAGGACCGCGACGGCCGCGGTCGGCCGCTTCCGCTCGGCCAGCGCCAGCGCGCCCAGGGTGAGCAGCACGGCCAGCCCGTCGACGTGCGCGTTCTGCACCACCTCCAGCACAGGTAGCGGCGCGAGCGCGTACAGCGCGATCCACCGCCTGTCGCGCAGCAGGGCGAGCAGCACGGCGAGGATCGCGAGGTCGAGCAGCAGGCCGACAGCCTCGTAGCCGCGGTCCTCCGCCGACAGCGGGACGACCTGGTGCTCGAGCCAGAACCAGGCTTCCGCGACCGGCGGGTAGATGGTGCGCACCATCGGTCGGTTGATCCGCGTGCCGCTGCCCTTGAAGCCCTCGTAGCCCGGCGGCCACAGCCACGGGTCGCGCAGCTGCTCGAGTGCGGGGTCCGCGGGGGCGTACCGGTACGGGTCGATGCCGGCCGTCTGCACCACGCCGTCCCACGCGTACCGGTAGAGGTCGTCGGACAGCGGCGCCTTGGGCGCGATCGCGGCGAGCCGCACGACGACGGCGACGAGCAGCACGACGACGATTGCCGTCCGACGCGGCAGCCGCACTGCGCAGAGGACGGCGGCTGCGTACGTCAGCGTCCAGAGGCCGATCAGCCCGAGCAGCCCGTAGCGGCGCTCGAGGATGCCGCCCGGTCCGGTCGTGCGCCTGGCCAGCTCCACCTCGACGGCACCGGCGAGCAGCAGGCCGAGCAGGGGCAGCAGGGTGCTGCGGCGGGGCCGCTCGTCCACGGCCGGAACCGTAGCGAGCGCGGCGGTCACGTCCGGACGAGCGCGGCGAACCACCGGACGGGGTCGCCGTCGGCGGGCTCGCACCACTCCTCGACGACGCGCAGCTCGGCCTGCGCGGCGAGCGGCGCGATCGCGTCGGCAGCGACGTGCGCCCACGGGAACCACGCGCCGGCGCTGGTGCCGGCCGGGTCCTCGAGCCGGACGCGGACGGTGCGGGCGCCGGAGTGCGGCGCGGCGAGCTCGACGAGGACCCGGCCGGCAGGGGCGAGCAGGTCAGCGGCGCGGCGCAGCAGACGGACCGGGTCGCCGCCGATGCCGATGTTGCCGTCGGCGAGGACGGCGCAGCCCCAGCGGCCGGCGTCCGGCACGTCGTCGAAGACCGACAGCTGCAGGGCACGTCCCCCGGCCCGCCGGGTCAGTCCCACCGCGGCCGGGGCGATGTCGATGCCGAGCGCGGGGATCCCTTGTGCGGCAAGGGCCGCGACGAGCCGGCCCGGCCCGCAGCCGATGTCGAGCGCGGGTCCGGTGACGCGGGCGAGCAGCGAGTCGTCCGCGCCGCGGGCGGGGCCGGACCACCGGGCGACGTCCAGCGTCGCGGTGCTGCCGTCCCCGTAGCGGACGACCGCAGGGCGGCCGGTCTGCAGGCTCTGCTCGTACACCGCCACCGACATCCGGAGCCTCTCGCCTGCGGTCCCGCGCGGACCGGCCTGACAGGTGTTCGTCAGCGGCGGCCGTCTGGATGCCGTACCCGCTCCTGCCCCGGGTGGCCTGCGTCACACCGACCCCCGCATCGAACCGCTGGCCGACGCGGTGCGAAGGACAGGCAACACCGAGCACCACCCCCTGAACCCGGAAGGCACTCACATGCGCTCCTCGCTCCGTCCGCTCGCCACCGTCATCACCGGCGGCATGCTCGCCCTCACGCTCGCCGCCTGCGGTGGCAGCAGCGACAGCACGGACACCGGCAGCACCGGCTCCGAGCCGAAGGCCGCCGCGTCCCCCGTCGCCGCCCTCACCAACCTGACCGGCGAGAAGACCGAGGTCGTCGTCGACGCCGGCTTCCTCAAGGGGGTCACCGGCCTCGGCCTCACGCCGGGCGTCGTCGGCACCGCGACCCTGACCAACGGCACGCTGGCCTTCCCGATCACGGGTGGCACGGCGACCTACTACACGCCGGGCAGCCGCAACCCGTACGTCGAGAGCTCCATCGAGCACACCGGCTCCGGCATCAGCCTCACCAACGGCAAGACCAAGGTCGAGCTGACCAACTTCGTCGTGGACGCCGGGAAGTCGATCCTGACCGGTGACGTCTCCGCGAACGGCGCGTCCGTTGTCAAGTGCGCCCCGCTGTTCTTCCTCGACGGCCGCACCCTCCAGCCGCTCCAGGTGGACCAGGCCGCCGGCAAGGGTGTTCTCTTCGGTACGACCGTCTCCCTCACCAAGGAGGCTGCCGACCTGCTGAACAAGACCTACGGGACGATGGCCCTCACGGAGTACTTCAAGGTGGGCGTCACGCGCATCACGCTCAAGCTCGCCTAGTACTCGATCCTCCTTCGACGGGAGCGGAGGGGCATCGCCCCTCCGCTCCCGTCGTCGTTCCAGCTGCAGAAGGGGACTCCGTGCTCGACGCTCAGATCGTCGTGCTGGCCAAGCAGCCGCTGGCAGGTCGTACGAAGACCCGGCTGTGCCCGCCCCTGACGCCCGGCCAGGCGGCCGGTGTCGCCCGCGCGGCGCTGCTCGACACCCTCGACGCCGTCGCCGCGACGCCTGTCCGCCGCAGGGTGGTCGTCCTCGACGGCTCGCCGGACGACCTCGTCCCCGCCGGCTTCGATGTCCTGCCGCAGCGCGGCGCCGGACTGGACGAGCGGCTGGCCGCCGCGTTCACCGACGTGCTCGGCGGCCGCTCGCTGCCGACGCTGCTCATCGGCATGGACACGCCGCAGGTGACGCCGGAGCTGCTGGAGCAGTGCGTCCGCGCGCTTCTCGACGCGGCCGCCGCGCTCGGCCTCGCCGACGACGGCGGCTGGTGGGCGGCCGGGCTGCACGCGCCGGACCCCGACGCCTTCCTCGGCGTGCCGATGTCAGCCGACGACACCGGCGTGCACCAGCTTGCCCGGTTCCGCCGCCAGGGCCTCGATCCGGTGCTGCTGCCGTCGCTGCGCGACATCGACCTGATCGCCGACCTGCACGCGGTCGCGGCGGTCATGCCGGCATCGTCCCGGACGGCATCCGTGCTCCAGGCGGCATCGTGACCGAGGTCCGCGACGACGGCGAGACGACGGGCCCCGACTACGGGTTCCCCGCGCCCGTCTTCCGCCTGCTGGAGGAGAAGGGGCGCCCGCCCGGCCCGCTGTTCAACCCGCGGCTGTGGAAGTCGCCGATCCGCGGCCCGTGGCTGACCTCGGTCTTCGCAGCCGTGCTGCTGGTCGGCCTGCCGATCCTCATCGTCACCGGGCTGCTGTCGTACCTGGCCTACCAGCCGCAGTTCCCGGGCAACGCGTTCCCGGGCGACGTGCACGGCCTACGCCTGCCGTACTTCACCTGGCCCACGAACCCGTCCTGGCTGTACCGCCTCAACCAGGGGCTGCACGTCGGCCTCGGGCTCGCGCTCATCCCGATCGTGCTGGCCAAGCTGTGGTCGGTCATCCCGAAGCTGTTCGCCTGGCCGCCGGCCCGTTCTGCCGCGCAGCTGCTGGAGCGGGCCAGCCTCGCGCTGCTCGTCGGCAGCATCCTGTTCGAGCTCGCCACCGGCGTGCTCAACATCCAGTACGACTACGTCTTCGGCTTCGACTTCTACACCGCGCACTACTACGGCGCGTGGGTCTTTCTCGCCGCCTTCGTGACCCACGTCGCGCTGAAGCTGCCGGTGATGGTCCGCTCGCTGCGCTCGAGGCGGCTTCGCGACGAGCTGCGCACGCCGTTGGCCGCGACGGTGCCGGAGCCGCTCGACGAGCACGGGCTCGTCGCCATCGATCCGGACGACCCGACGATCTCGCGCCGGGGTGCCCTGGCCGTCGTCGGCGGCGCGTCACTGCTGATCACCGCCGTGACGCTCGGCGAGACCGTCGGCTGGCGGCCGAGCGCGCTGCTGTCCGCCCGCGGGCAGGACTACGGCGACGACCCGACCGACTTCCAGGTCAACCGGACCGCCCGCACGGCCGGGATCCCGAAGGACGTCAGCGGCTGGACGCTGACGGTCGTCGGCGCCTCGACCGTCACCCTGACGCGGGACGAGCTGCTCGCGATGCCGCAGCACACCGCGGAGCTGCCCATCGCCTGCGTCGAGGGCTGGTCGACCGTCCAGACGTGGACCGGCGTGCGGCTGCGCGACCTCGTCCGGCTGGCTGGCGTGGAGCGGCCGGAGTCCGGCGTGGTCACGTCCCTCGAGAAGCGCGGCGCGTTCGCCCGCGCCGTCCTCAACCGCAAGCAGCTCGTCGAGCCGGACGCCCTGCTGGCGCTGACGGTCAACGGCGTCGACCTGTCCCCGGACCACGGGTATCCGGCGCGGATCATCGTGCCGGCCGCCCCCGGTGTGCACAACACCAAGTGGGTCGAGCGGATCGAGCTGCGGGCATGAGGCGGCTGTACGGCGCGCACCCGCTGCACCTGCTCTCGCTGCTGGGCTGCTTCGCCCTCGCCGGGTATGCCGCACTGCAGGCGTCAAGCGACCCGAAGGCGCTGCGGATCGCCCTGTGGTTCCTCGGCGCGCTGATCGCGCACGACCTGGTGCTCTTCCCCCTCTACGCGCTGAGCGACCGGCTCGTCGGCGGACTGCTGCCTCGCCGCCGGCACCACGGACGGCTCGTCGCGCTGCCGGGCACCGTCAACTTCGTGCGCGTCCCCGCGCTGCTGTCCGGCCTGCTGCTGCTCGTCTTCTTCCCGGTGGTCCTGCGCAGGAGCGAGCCGGCGTACGGCGCGGCCAGCGGGCTGGACCAGTCCCCGTACCTCGGCCGGTGGCTGCTCATCACCGGCGTGCTGTTCCTCGGCTCGGCCGTGCTGTACGCGCTGCGCGTCCGCCGCACCCGTGAGCCCGCGCACACGGACTGATCACCAGCCGCTCGCCGCGCCGCCCACCTGGCTGATGACGATCAGTCCGTGTGCGTTCTGGGGCTGGAGTGACCGCCGCTCCGGCGCACGCGGAGGTCGCTAGAGGTCGCGCAGGACCTTGCGCATGTCGCGCACGGCCCGCGCCGTGCCGCGGACGGTGCCGGTCACCTTCGAGCGCCCGGTCCGCGGCAGGTAGTCGACGTCCACCTCGAGCACCCGCCAGCCGGCGCGGGACGCCTTGGTGACCATCTCGAGCGGGTACCCGAACCGGCGGTCCCGCAGGTCCAGCTCGAGCAGTGCGCTGCGCCGACAGGCCCGCATCGGCCCGAGGTCGTGCACGGCGTACCCGGTCCGCGCCCGGATCGACCGGGCCAGTACGGCGTTGCCGAGTCGGGCGTGCGGAGGCCAGGCGCCGCGGGTCGTCGGCCGCCGCCGGCCGAGCACGAGGTCGGCCTCGCCACGCCGCACCGGGTCCGCGACGCGGGGCAGCTGGCGCAGGTCGAGCGAGCCGTCGGCGTCGACGAAGCAGACGATGTCGTCGTCCGGCTCAGCGGCGAGTAGCCCGGCGTGGCAGGCCGCCCCGAAGCCGCGCGGGGACGCCGGCACGACCAGCGCGCCCAGCGACCGGGCGACCTCGGCCGACCCGTCCGTCGAGCCGTTGTCTGCGACGACCGCGGTGTAGCCCGGCGGCAGCCCGGCCAGCACCTCCGGCAGCGCCGCGGCCTCGTCGAGGCAGGGCAGGACGACGACCGGCATCAGGCGCGCAGCGGAGCGGTCGCGAACTCGCGCATCCCGTCGGCGAAGTCGACCACGGCGGAGAAGCCCAGCTCGGAGGCGGCCAGGGCCGGCGAGGCGACCACGTGGCGGACGTCGCCGAGCCGGTACTCGCCGGTCACCACCGGCTCCGGCCCGCCGGCCTCGCGGGCGAGCTGCGCGGCCACGTCACCGATGGACCGCGGCGTGCCGCTGCAGACGTTGTACGCGCCGAAGCCGGGCCGGCCGGCGACGAGGCCACGCAGGTTCGCCGCGGCGACGTCCCGTACGTGCACGAAGTCGCGCATCTGCGCGCCGTCCTCGAACACCCGCGGCGCCTGTCCGCGCGCGACGGCCGACCGGAAGATCGACGCGACGCCGGCGTACGGGGTGTCCCGCGGCATGTGCGGGCCGTAGACGTTGTGGTATCTCAGCGCGACGCAGCTGCCGCCGGTCCCGCGCACCCACGACGAGGCCAGGTGCTCCTGCGCCAGCTTGGTGGCGGCGTAGACGCTGCGCGGGTCGACCGGCGCGTCCTCCGGCACCAGGTCCCACGTGAGGTCGGCGCCGCAGACTGGGCAGCCGGGGGAGAAGCGGCCGGCGTCGAGATCGGCCACCGCGCGCGGCCCGGGCCGGACGACGCCGTGCGCGGCGCAGGAGTACCGCCCCTCGCCGTAGACGACCATCGAGCTGGCCAGCACGAGCCGGTCTACCCCGGCGCGCGCCATCGCGGCGAGCAGCACCGCGGTGCCGAGGTCGTTGGTCGAGACGTAGGCAGGCAGATCCTGCAGGTCCAGCCCGTGCCCGACGACGGCGGCCTGGTGGCACACGGCGTCCACACCGTCGAGCAGGCCGGCGGGCAGCTCGCGCACGTCGCCCTGCACCCGCTCCGCGGCCGGGTCCAGGTGGTCCGGCCAGCCGCCCGGGTGCACCTCCGGTGCGAGCAGGTCCAGCACCCGCACCTCGTGGCCGTGGGCCAGGAGCGCGTCCACGACGTGGGCGCCGATGAAGCCGGCTCCGCCCGTCACCAGCACCCGCATCCGGCGAGCGTAGGAGACGGAGGGTTTCGTCGCCCGTCCGCGGGGACGAGCCCTGTGCGGGATCTCACGCCGGGCGGAGGCGTCCGGTCGAGACCTCGTGACGAATCATGGAGAAGGGCACGCGCGTGCCCTCGGTACCGCGTGCGTGAGCGATGGAGGACTTCCGTGTCAGACCTGAGGCAGACGTCGGACGACGCGTCGGTCGTCGTCATCGGCGCCGGGCCTGCTGGCCTCACGGCCGCGTACGACCTGAGCAAGCACGAGGTGCCGGTCACGGTCCTCGAGGCGAGCGACACGGTCGGCGGGATCAGCCAGACGGTGGAGCGCAACGGCTGGCTGTTCGACATCGGCGGTCACCGCTTCTTCACCAAGGTGCCGGAGGTCGAGGCGCTCTGGCACGAGGTGCTGCCCGAGGAGGAGTTCCTCATGCGGCCGCGGATGAGCCGCATCTACTACGGCGGCAAGCTGTTCGACTACCCGCTCAAGGCGGCGAACGCGCTGAAGGGGCTCGGGCTCGTCGAGGCGCTGCGCTGCGTCCTGTCCTACCTGTGGGTCAAGGTGTCGCCGCCGAAGGACCAGACCACCTTCGAGGGCTGGGTCGCTGCGCGCTTCGGCTGGCGGCTGTACCGGATCTTCTTCAAGACCTACACCGAGAAGGTGTGGGGGATGCCGGCGACCGAGCTGCAGGCCGACTGGGCGGCGCAGCGGATCAAGAACCTCTCGCTCGGCACGGCGGTCATCCGTGCGCTGTTCCCGTGGCTGAACAAGAACAAGGACGTCACGAGCCTGATCGAGGAGTTCCAGTACCCGAAGTTCGGGCCCGGCCTGATGTGGCAGCGCTGTCGCGACCACGTGCAGGCGATGGGCGGCAAGGTCCGCATGCACACCCGGGCGACGACCGTGCACCACCGCGACGGCCGGGCGTACGCCGTCACCGCCGACAGCGACGGCGGCACGACGACGTACGACTGCACGTCCGTCGTGTCCACGATGCCGATGAGCCAGCTGCTGCGCGCGATGGACCCGCCGGTGCCGGCGCACGTGCGCGCCGCGGCTGACGGGCTGCGCTACCGCGACTTCCTCACCGTCGCGCTGGTCGTGCCGGAGAGCGCCGGCTTCCCCGACAACTGGATCTACATCCACTCGCCGGACGCCCGCGTCGGCCGGGTGCAGAACTTCGGCTCCTGGTCGCCGTACATGGTCAAGGACGGCCGCACCTGCCTCGGGCTCGAGTACTTCGTCAACGAGGGCGACGAGCTGTGGACGTCGACGGACGCCGAGCTGGTGCAGCTGGCCAAGCGGGAGCTGTCGATCCTCGGGCTGGTGGACGAGGACGCGGTCGAGGAGGGCTACGTCGTGCGGATGCCGAAGGCGTACCCGGTCTACGACGCGGAGTATGCCGCGCACGTGCAGACGATGCGCGACTGGCTCGCCGAGAACGCGCCGAACGTGCACCCCGTGGGGCGCAACGGCATGCACAAGTACAACAACCAGGACCACAGCATGCTGACGGCGCTGATCGCCTCGCAGCAGATCCGCGGCGAGACGCCCGAGGTCGGCGTCTGGGACGTGAATGTCGAGGACGACTACCACGAGGAGCAGACCGGCAGGGCCGGCGGACCCGCCTCGTCGGGCACCGGCCGCGAGGCGCCGTTCCACCCCCTGCCGGTGCGTGCCGAGCCGGACCGCGAGGACGTCCCAGCCTGAGGCGTAGGCCGGAGGTGGCCGGGTACCTGCGAGCCGTGACCACAGCGCGCCGCGTGCCCTACGACCCCTGCCCGCACTGCGACAGCGACCTCGGCGGCAAGCACGCGACGACCCGGCGTCGCCCCGTCTTCAGCGCGCAGCCCGGCACGTTCCGCTGGCGCTGCCCCGACTGCGAGGGCGAGTGGGACGACGCGCCCGTGCGGCGCAGCCGCGTCGCCACCGTCGCGGGTTGACCGGAACGCCTGCGGAACGCGGCCGGAGGTAGCACCGTCGGGGGATGCCCCCCGACCCGCGTGCCGAGCTGCGTGCGCTGGCCCTGTGGCACACCCGTCGGCGCATGGTCGACGAGCTGCTCCTGCCGCTGCTCGAGTACGGGCCGGTGGCGGTCGACCGTGTCGGGGAGCGGCTGAGCGAGGTGCGCGCGCTCATGGCGGCCGAGCAGCGCTCGTTCGAGGCGTTCGCCGCGCTGGTGCAGGGGCGGCCGGAGCGTGACGCCGTCGTGGTCGACCTCTTCGCCCGCAGCCGGATGGACGCCGACTGACCGGTTCGCCCACGTAGCGACCGGTTCCGGCCTACGGTCCTGGGGTGAAGCCGCTGCTCGTCCTGACCCTGCTGCTCGGCCTGCTCGTCGGCGCACCCGCTGCCGCCACGGCAGAGGGATCGCCGCTCCCGCGCGCCACGGACGCCGCCACGCAGAGCGTGCTCGGCGACGGCGCCGCCTGGTGCTGGTTCTCCGACCCCCGATCGGTGTACGTCACCTCGCCCCGGCCGCAGACGCTGACCGCCTGGATCGACAGCACCGGCCGGATCGTCGTCAGCTCGTTCGACCACGCCACCGCGAAGGTGAGTTGGGTCACGCTGCGCAGCTTCTTCGTGGTGGACGACCACAACAACCCGTCGCTGCTCGTCCACCCGGACGGCCGCGTGTCGGCCTTCTGGTCCGGTCACAACGAGGGCGCCCTCTGGGTGCGCACGACGAGCCGGGCCGGTGACATCACCTCCTTCGGCCCGCCGCGGGCGATCACCAGCTTCGCGCCGGGCGACCGTGTCGTGACGTACACCAACCCGGTCCTGCTGCCGGCCGAGAACGGCCGGATCTACGTGTTCTTCCGCAGCGGGCACCTGCACCAGGCGTTCATCACCTCCGACGACGACGGGGTCACCTGGAGCCCGGCGGTCGTGGCGGTGGAGGAGCCGGACCAGCGGCCGTACGTGAAGTACGGAAGCGACGGCGCGGGCACCATCGCCATGGCGTTCACCGACGGGCACCCCGACGAGCGGAAGAGCTCCGTCTTCTACAGCGCGATGCGCGCCGGCCAGTACCTGCGCGCGGACGGCAGCGTCATCAAGCAGGTCGCCGACGGCCCGCTCACGCCGTCCCAGGGCGACCTGCTCTGGAGCGCCGCACAGGGCGTGAGCGGCTGGGTCCACGACGTGGCGCTGGACGCGAGCGGGCGGCCCGTCGTCGTCTTCGCCACCATCAGCAGCCCGAGCGTGCACCGGTACCACTACGCCCGCTACGACGGCACGGTGTGGAAGGTGCAGGAGCTCGCCCCGGCCGGCGGCACCATCGCCACCAACGGGCGGGAGAACTCGTACAGCGGCGGGATCACCCTCGACCACCAGGACCCGTCGACGGTCTACCTGTCACGACCCGGCAGCGACCCGGCCATCAACGAGATCGAGCGGTGGCGCACCCCGGACGCCGGAGCGTCCTGGGTGGCCGAGGCCATCACCAGCGGCAGCACCGAGACGAACGTGCGCCCGGTGCGGCCGCGCGGCCTGCCCTCGGATGCGCGAATGCAGGCCGTCTGGATGAAGGGCACC
>JAODNS010000149.1 GCA_025465145.1 Frankiales bacterium | reverse complement strand
CTTCGGCCTCGAGCTCGAGCTCACCGAGGGCATGCGCTTCGACAAGGGCTACATCAGCCCGTACTTCGTGACCGACCCCGAGCGCATGGAGACCGTGCTCGACGACCCGTACGTCCTGGTCGTCAACAGCAAGATCGCGTCCGTCAAGGACCTGCTCCCGCTGCTCGAGAAGGTCATGCAGGGCGGCCGTCCGCTGGCGATCATCGCCGAGGACGTCGAGGGCGAGGCCCTCGCGACCCTGGTGGTCAACAAGATCCGCGGCACGTTCAAGTCGGTCGCCGTCAAGGCGCCCGGCTTCGGCGACCGCCGCAAGGCCATGCTGCAGGACATCGCGATCCTGACCGGCGGCCAGGTCGTCTCCGAGGAGGTCGGCCTCAAGCTCGACACCGCGGACCTGTCCCTGCTGGGCCGCGCCCGCAAGGTCGTCGTCACCAAGGACGAGACGACGATCGTCGAGGGTGCCGGTGACGCCGACCAGATCGCCGGTCGCGTCAACCAGATCCGCAACGAGATCGAGAAGTCCGACTCGGACTACGACAAGGAGAAGCTCCAGGAGCGTCTGGCCAAGCTGGCCGGCGGCGTCGCCGTCATCAAGGTCGGCGCGGCCACCGAGGTGGAGCTCAAGGAGCGCAAGCACCGCATCGAGGACGCGGTGCGCAACGCGAAGGCCGCTGTCGAGGAGGGCATCGTCGCCGGTGGTGGCGTCGCGCTGCTGCAGGCGTCGGTCACCGCGTTCGACAAGCTCGACCTGACCGGTGACGAGGCGACCGGCGCGAACATCGTGCGCCTGGCGCTCGAGGCTCCGATCAAGCAGATCGCCATCAACGCCGGCCTCGAGGGCGGCGTCGTCGTGGAGAAGGTCCGCAACCTGCCCGTCGGTCAGGGCCTCAACGCCGCGACCGGCGAGTACGTCGACATGATCGCCGTCGGCATCATCGACCCGGCGAAGGTGACCCGCTCTGCCCTGCAGAACGCGGCCTCCATCGCGGCCCTGTTCCTCACCACCGAGGCGGTCATCGCCGACAAGCCGGAGAAGGCTCCGGCCGGCGGCGGTGGCGGCATGGGTGGCGGCGGCATGGGAGACATGGACTTCTAGTCCGACTGCTCCACCCGACAGGGCGGTCCCTCCTCGGAGGGGCCGCCCTGTCGGCGTTCCTGGCGTGATCAAGGTGCCGCTCAGCACCGGCGGGAGCGCATCCGGTGCGCCCTGATCACCGCGGCACGGCAGGATCAGCGGCATGACCACGCTGCTGCCCGGACCGGTCGGGATCTGGACGGGTGCTCTCGACGCGCTGGAGGTGCCGGCGGCGCGCGAGCAGGTGGCTGCGCTGGACGAGCAGGGCTGGGACGCGCTCTGGTTCGGCGAGGCGTACGGACGGGAGGCGTTCACCGCCGCGCAGCTGTACCTCGGGGCGAGCAGCCGCCTGGCCGTCGCCACCGGCATCGCCGGCATCTACGGCCGGGACGCGGTTGCGGCCAACGCCGCCGCCCGGACGCTGGAGGCGGCGCACCCGGGCCGGTTCGTCCTCGGGCTCGGCGTCAGCCACGCGCCGCTGGTCGAGCGCATGCGCGGGCACGCGTACGGCCAGCCGCTGGCGGCGATGCGCGAGTACCTCGACGCGCTCGACGCCGCCCCGTAGCTGACCGCCGGCGGGGCGACCCCGCCGCCACGGGTGCTCGCCGCACTCGGCCCGCGGATGCTCGAGCTGGCGCGCGACCGCGCGCAAGGGGCACACCCGTACCTCGTCACGCCGGAGCACACGGCGGGCGCGCGGGAGGTGCTCGGCGACGGGCCGCTGCTCGCCGTCGAGCAGGCGGTGGTCCTCAGCGACGACCCGGAGGTGGTGCGGCGGCGCGCGCACTGGCACCTCGGGATCTACACCGGTCTGCGCAACTACCGGAACAGCTGGCTGCGCCAGGGGTTCGCCGAGGAGGACCTGGTGCGCGGCGGCAGCGACCGTCTCAAGGCCGGGCTGGTGGTCGGCGGCGACGAGCAGGCCGTCCTGGACCGCGTACGCGCGCACCTCGACGCGGGTGCGGACCACGTCTGCCTGCAGCTGCTCGGCGACGACCCGTTCAGCGTTCCGGCCGCCGACTGGGCGCGGCTGGCCCCTGCCGCAGGAGAGCTCCGATGACCGACCGACCCGTGCAGCCCGACGACCTCGTCGTCAGCCTCGCCGTCCGCAAGGACCTCGGACCGCAGCACGACGAGGCCGTCATCGGCGAGTTCCTCGACCGGGTGGGTGAGGCGATCGACCAGCGGGTGGACGCGCGCATGAAGGCGGTGCCGCTGCCGGCCGACAGCCCGGCCTCGTCTTCCGGGTTGGGCATCGTCTCTCTGGCGCTCGGCATCCCCATCACGGCCATCGCGCTGCACGGCCCGGAGAGCGACGCCGTCGGGCTCGTCGCGACCGTCGTCGCGTGGGCCGGCATCGCGGCGGTCAACCTGGCGCACCGCCGACGCTGACCGCAAGCGGCGCGAGCTGGTCGCCGTACCTGGGATGTCGGCGAGCTTGCAGCCCAGCGGCCGAGGGGCACCCGTGGCCACCGGGTTAGCGTCGACGGAGTGAGCACTGTCGAGGAGCGGTACGCGCGCGCGGAGCTGCAGCTGGACGTCGGCAAGGCGCAGCGCGTACGGCGGACGCCGTGGGTGCTCATCGGGCTGACCGGGCTGCTCACGCTGGCCGTCGGTCTCACGGCCGCGACCGACCTGCGGCGGCTGCAGAGCCCGCGCGGCGCGGCGCTGGCGTGGACCGAGTCGGCGGTGTTCGGCGACTGCCGGGCGTTCGTCGCGCTGTCCCGCCCCGTCGACGTGAACACCGAGCGGCGGACCGAGGCGCAGCTGTGCCGGGCGCTGCGGACGAGGACCGAGGACGCCCGCGCCAGCTCGACCCGGATCCGGATCAGCCCGGTGCGCGTCGACCAGCAGGAGGGAACGGCCCGGGCGGTCGTACGGGTGGTCCGGCCGGAGGGGAGCGTCGACGCGCAGCTGACCCTGGTGCGCGAGGGGGACGACTGGCTCGTGCTGCGCGACGCCGTCGCGTGTGACGCGGTCGGCTGCCCCTAGAGCGGTCGTACCCACTCGCCGCGGCCGGCGTCCAGGTGCAGCTCCGCGTCGCACAGGGCCGCGGCCTCCGGGTCGTGCGTCGCGAGGACGACGACGGCGCCGCGGTCGGCCTCGGCCCGCAGGAGCGCGACGACCCGCACCCGGTTGCCGGCATCCAGCTCGCTCGTCGGCTCGTCGGCGAGCACCACGTCGCCGCGCTGGGCGAGGCCGCGGGCGACGGCCACGCGTTGCTGCTGCCCGCCGGACAGCTCCTCGATGAGCTGCTCGCCGACGGCGCCGAGCCCGACGGACTCGAGCGCCGCCGCGGCCCGCTCACGCGCCTCGGGTGCGGCGACGCCGGTGGCGAGCAGCGGCACGACGACGTTCTCGCCCGCGGTGAGGACGCTGGCCAGCGCGTTGTCCTGCGGGATGAGCACCACCCCGGCACTGCTGGCGGCGTCCCGGTCCGGCATCGGCTCGCCGTCCAGCGTCACCTGCCCGGCGTCCGGCTGCACGAGGCCGGCCAGGGCCCACAGCAGTGTGGTCTTCCCGGCTCCGGATGGGCCGGTGACGGCGACGAGCCGCCCGGCCGCGGCATCGAGGTCGATGCCGGCGAGGACGTCATGCCCGCCCCGCCGGACGGTGACGTCGCGCGCCTCGATGCGGCTCATGCCGCGCTCCCGTCGTTGCCGGTGCGGTCGAGCCGTACGGCGTCGTCCTCGATGATCGTGACCTTCAGCAGCGAACCCGGCGGCACCCGCTCGAGCACGTCCGGCGGCAGGGTCAGCGACCCGTCCCGCGAGACCACGGCGAACTCCTCGCCGCGCCGCCCCTCCGCGCCGACGCGGCCGTCGCGGATCGTCACCGTGCGCGGCAGCATGGCCGCCACGTCCGGGTCGTGCGTGACGGCGACGACGGTCGTGCCGAGGTCCCGGTTGATGTCGAGGACCGCCTGCAGCACCTCGTCGCGTCCCTCGTGGTCCAGCTGACTCGTCGGCTCGTCGAGCAGCAGCAGGCCGGGTCGACCGGCGAGGCCGACGCCGACGGCGAGGCGCTGGCACTGGCCAGGAGTGAGGCCGGTCAGTGGCGTCGTCGCGTGCTCGGCCAGCCCCACCAGCCCCAGCACCTCGTGCGGCTCCGGCAGCGCCCGGATGGCCACCTTGTCAGCTGATCCGCGCGCCAGCCGGCGCGCACCGCGCTGGGCGAAGCGGACGTTGTCGAGCGGGGAGGCGTACGGCAGGAGGTTGCGCATCGCCCCCTGCAGGACGACGCCGACGTCGCGGGCGCGCATGGCGGCGAGCTCCTTCTCGTCCATGCGCGCGATCTCGTACCGGCCGACGGTCAGCCGGCCGGCGCTCGGGCGGAGCAGCCCGGCGAACAGGTTGAGCAGCGTCGACTTGCCCGAGCCGGAGGGGCCGAGCAGGCCCACGACCTCGCCGCCGGACACGTCGAGGTCGACGCCGGACAGGGCGACGACGTCGTTGCCCTCGAGCCGGTAGATGTGGACCAACCCGTTGCAGGCCACCGGGATGCCGGTCATCGAACCCCTTCCCGCAGCCGGTCGGGGCGACCGCTGCGCAGCTGCAGGGCGGCGACCACGAGGCCGACCGCGAGGAGGAGCAGGCCGAGGGCGCCGAGGGAGAGCAGCGCCGCCGGCAGGTCCGGGGCGTAGCGGGCCGGGACGTACTCGGACGGCTGGTCGAACTGCGGCAGCGCCGGCAGCACGACCGCGACGGCCACCGCTGCGGCGACCGCGCCGCTCAGCAGCGCGACGAGCACGGTGCCGACGTTCTCGCGCAGCAGCAGGGCGCGCACCGTGCCGGACCGCAGGCCGACCACGCGCAGCGCGGCGACCTCGTACGCGCGCTGCCGCCGGCCGATGTACGCGGCGACGAGCAGCGCGCCGACCGCGACGAGGACGGCGGTGCCGCCGGAGACGAGCAGCAGCCGCAGCGCGAGCACCGCCCCGTTGCCGGCGAAGCCCCGCTCCAGGTCGGCCCGGCTCTCCCGCTCCTGCACGGCGAGGCCCGCCCCGTCGAGCCGGCGGCGCAGCGCCTGCTCCGCCGCCCGGTCGTCGCGGGAGAGCCACACCTGCGGGTCGCCCTGGACGGGTGCGTCCGTCAGCCGCAGCGCGAGCTCGAGGTCGACCAGCACGGCGCGCCCGCCGAGCCGCGGCAGGTAGTCGGTGGCCTTGTCCGCCCGGTACCGCAGCGGTCGGCCGGCGAGGCCGGTCGTCGTGCCGGCGCCGTCGTCCGGCTGGGCGTCCTTGCCGACCAGGCTGGGCAGCGGCTCCGGGCTGTCGCCGCGGACGACCTCCGCCACCGGTCCGCCCGAGGCGCGCAGCCGGACGCCGAGGGTGCTGCCGAGCTCGAGCTGCACCTGCGGGCCGCCGACCGTCTGCGTCCCGGCCCGCCACGCGCCCGGGATCGCGAAGTCCCCGGCGAGGTCGGTGCGGTCCTGCGCGACGCGCTCGAGCCGCAGCTCAGCCGTCGCGGCCTCGATGTCCTGCGCGGAGTGGGACAGGCCGAAGGCCACGAGCCGGGCGTCGTGCGGCACCTGTCCGGTGTAGTCGTGCCGGCCCGGCCGCAGCGCCCCGAGGTCGAGCCGGCTGCCGTCGTCGAGCCGCGCGCTCAGGGCGAGCGGCGACGGCGTGCTCAGCGCGCGGACGTCGATGGTCACGGTCAGCGCGCCGCGGTGCAGCAGCACCGGGTCCGGCAGCTCCGGTCGCAGCACGCTGCTGACGTCGTCCGGGCCGGCCGCGCCCCACAGCAGGACGCCGTCCGCGCGCGGTGCGTCGACGGCCAGCAGGCTCGGCTCCTGGTTGCTCGCGTCCACCTGCACGGCGGCCATCGCGTACCGCCCGGCAGGATCGGCTGCCCGCACCGTTGCGAGCAGCGCAGCGGCGTCGGGTGCGCGCACGTGCAGCACCACCTCCGCGCCCGTCTCCGCGGCGGACCGCTGCACTCGGTTGCGCTCCGCCACGGTCCACGACTCCACGCCGACCAGCAGAAGGCAGGTGGCGACGGCGAGGACCGAGGCGATGCGCGCCGTGCCGGGGCGGCGGGCGACGCCGGCCCAGCCGGCCGCCGCG
>JAODNS010000126.1 GCA_025465145.1 Frankiales bacterium | reverse complement strand
GAGCAGGGCCAGCCCGGCGGACCCACCCGTCGCCGCAGGCGGCGTCTCCGGAGCGGACTGCGGGGTGGTCGGCGCGTCGGCCGGGGGCTGGCTGCCGCCGAGCACGGCCGCCGCGTCCCCCACCTCGGGCAGCGCGACGCCGATCGCGTGCGCGAGCTGCCCGGTCGACGCGAGCGGCGGGTCGTAGGTCGAGGCGGAGCCGGCCTTGAGGTAGTAGTCGACGCCGTCGGGCGTGACCGCCTCGCGCGGGATCCGGGCCAGGTAGGCGCCCCTCTCCGTCCCCTTCGCCATGGGCACCGCGTAGTACCCGCCCTTGCCGTGCCGCCGGTAGAACAGCGTGACCGGCGCGCCGGCCTTGCCGCCCAGGACGACCGCGCGCACGGCGACCGACCGGTGCGAGACCCGGTTGCGGACGGCCGAGTGGTAGATCACCGGCTCCGGCGTGCTGACGGCGTACGTCCCCGTCGGGACCCCGAAGAAGCCGAGGACCGAGCGGACGGCCGCGATGTGCTGGTCAGCGCTCGTCAGCTGCGACAGGTTGAACCCGAGCGTCACGGTCTTGAACCGCTTGTGCGCGGCGTCGCCGGTGACGCTGACGCCGAGCCAGCTGTCCTTGGCCGCGCCCTCCCACGCCATGGCCGGTGCGGGAGTGCCGATCGCGGCAGCCTTCGTGTCGTCGCTGACGGGGGTGTCGTAGTTCGCCAGCCCCAGCTCGTTGACGATGTGCCGGCCGGGCAGCTGGCTGATCTCGAACGGGCGCGAGCCGAAGATCCCGCGGCCGGACGCCGCGCGGTCGTCGTTGTTGGGCGACGCGGCGCTGATGTAGTCCGCGCCGAGGTACTGCTTGAGGAACTTCTGCCCCTCCGCGCTCCCGCCCGGGTTCGTCCGGCCCGGCGCCTCCCCGAGCGCGTCCGCGATGCGGGCGCCGTTGACCATCGCCTTCCCGCCACCGTCGAGGTAGCTGCGCAGCGCGGCCCGGTCGCTCGCGTCGAGCTGGCCCTGGTAGCGCTCGCCGCCGGTCTCCCACAGCACGGCGGCGTACTTCTTCAGCGTCGCCGCGTCGGCGTGCTCGGTCACGACGGCGTACGGGACCCCGAGCGCGGCGAGCGCACCGGCGTACGTCGACTCGCCGTCCTGCAGTCCGTCGTCGTCGACGACGAGCACCCGCGGCGCGGACGGACCGGCCCACAGGGTGCTGCGCTGGCTGTTGTTCCGCTCCGTCTTCTCGGCCACGGCGCCGGCCGGGTCCACGACGGCCGTCAGGTCGAGGCTGCCCTCACGGGCCGGCGTGTACGAGAAGGTGACGTCCTTGCGGCTGTAGCCGGCCAGCGACACGGTCTTGCTGCCGATCACCTTGCCGGCGGCGTCGCGCAGCTGCACGACCGCGCTGCCGACGGCCTTGCCGCCGTTGTTGAAGACCGGCACCTGCAGCGGGTTCGCGCGACCTGCGCTGAGGCTGCCCAGCCCCTGCGCGGCGTTCTTCGCCCCGGTGACGAGCCCGACGGACAGGTCGGCCGAACCGGCGCCGATCTTCAGCAGGTCGAGCGTGATCGCCTCCTTGCCGCCGGCGTCCGCGCTGTGGTCCAGACCGTTGAAGGAGCCCGGCCCGACGTTCGTGATCGCCCAACCGGTCGGCTTGCCCGACCAGTTGGACCACGTGTCGGCCGCGCCCTTCGTGTCGAGCAGGCCCTCGGTGTTCTTGAAGCTGACCGTGCCCTCGTACGGGCCGCAGCCGGCGAAGTCGCCGACGCGGGCGGTGTACTTGCCCGGCCGCGGCTCGACGACCCGGATCACCTCGGGGTCGCCGACGCTGCCGCTGTCGACGGCCTTGCCCATCGGCTTGCCCTCGTACAGCAGCTGCAGCGTGCAGTCGCCGACGCCGGCGATCTCCACGGTCATCAGGTAGTTGTTCGGGTTCGCGACGACCACGAACTCGTTGTCGCTCTCGGTCGGCCCGACTGCCGCGCCGCTGAGCGGGACCGGCGGCTGCGGCGCGCCCGTGCGCGGTGCGGGCGCGTTGGGCGCGAGCTGGCGGGTGCCGGACGTGATGCCGGTCGACGCACCGAACACGAGGTCCTCGGCGTTGCCGCGGCTCAGGCTGAGCTGCTGCTCCTGGGTGTTGTCGTTGCGGTCCCACTCCATGACGTCCATCTGCGGACGGTTGGCGTCGTTCTGCGCGTTGTTCGAGCCGAAGTAGACGTTGCTGCGCAGCCAGTAGTCGAAGTGCCACGCCATGATCCCGGAGCCGAGGAGCTGGCGGTCGAAGTACGGCGCCCGCGTCATCTTCGGGTGGATCGGGGCGGCGTTGACCGTGCGGCTCATGTTCTCGAGGTAGTAGCCCTCGATCACGTACTTGCCCGTCTTCGGGTTCTTCGCCAGGCCGTAGACGTCGTTCGCGGTCCACGTGTACCCGGTGCCGTCGTCCTCGCCGACCGCGATCTCCTTCAGCGAGACGAGCAGCAGGTTCGGGTCCGGCTTGCTCACGTCGTAGCCGGGCGGCTTGATGTGCCGCGGCTGCAGCGTCACCTGCGGCAGGTCGCTGGTGACCACGGTCGGGTTCAGCCAGCCCTGGAACACGCGGCTGGCCGGGTTGAAGCCGGACGGGTTGGAGCCGGCCGGGTTACCGAGGTACGAGCCGCCGGACATGATGTCCCAGTCGCCGCTGCCCATCGACGTGTACGAGGTGTTGTAGTAGTCCGGCTCGCCGAGGGCGTGCGCCATCTCGTGCGTCGCGACCCCGATGGTGAGCGGGTGCGTCGGGTCGTTGAACTCCGGCATCGTGAACACGCGGTCGACGAACACGCCGTCGTTGGTGGCCAGACCGAGCGGCGCGTCCTCGAGGGGCGTGCCGGCGTTGAGGCCCAGCGTGATCTGGATCGCGTGCGACCAGGTGTTGCACGGGTCGCCGGTGACGGCCATGTCCGCGCCGGAGTGGACGATGCCGACGAAGTCGACGACCTGGTCGCCGTCGTTGTCGTAGTCGGCGAAGTTGACGTCGACGTCCGCCGCCGGCACCGCCTCGGCCGCCATCCCGATGCCGCCGCCACCGCCGATGCCGAGCTGGTCGTCGAGCAGGTCGAGGTCGGTCTGGTTGTCGTCACCCGGCTCGATGCCGCCGTAGTAGCAGCGGTCCTGGCGCGACCGCTGCGACATGTACGGGCCGAAGACGTCGACCTGGACGAGGAACTGCCCGAACGAGTCCTCGAAGTAGAACTCCGTCAGCGTGCCGTTCGGGTTGCCGCCGAAGCCGTCGAGCAGCTTCTTGAAGTACTCCGGCGAGCCGGTCTTGTCCTGGAACTGCGGCGAGGTCTGGCCGTTCTCCGCGTCCCACCAGGTGGCCAGCATGAGGACCGGGAACCGGAACGTGCGGATCTTGCCGGCCTCGGCGGCCTTCAGCTGCGCCTTGCGCGAGGCGATCTGCAGCTGCCGGAAGGTCTCGGTGCGGATGTCGCGGCCGCGCGAGTCCTTGAAGGCGTTCGGCGTGCGCCCGGCGTGCGGGCGCAGTCCCTTTGGCGCTGCCCTGCCCGCCACGAGGCGGGTCGGGACGAGCTCGCCGGACGCGGCCCGGCCGCTCGCGTACCGCCACACGCGGTCGCTGCCACGGGTGACCGTGTAGCCGTCGACCTCGAACGCGCCGCCGACCTCGCCGGGCGTCAGGACCGCGGACACCGTCGTGCCGTCCGGCTGCTTGAGCACCTGCGTGTACGGCGCCGGCTGGTAGAAGTCGGCGAACGCGCGCAGGCCGGTCGCCGGCTTCTTCTTCTCGGGCGCGGCGGACGTCGTCTGGCCGGCGAGCACACCTCCCACCGGGAGGAGCAGCAGGGCCGCGGTGGCGGCGGCGAGCAGGCGGTACGGGCGACGGGCGGCGGTCATGGTGCTCCTGAGCAGGCAGACGGGCGCGCCGGGTTCCCACGCGCACTGCCGGCCACTCTTCGCCGCGCGATCAGGATGTCCTGCTCTGCCCCGAGATGTTCCTCAGGAGGGGCAGGCGCCCCACAACCCCGCCCTGGCCCGCCGCGCCGCCGCCTCCACGTCGCGGAAGTGGTCGAGGTGCAGGTCGTTCGGCCGTACGTACAGCACCCGGGCGTAGCCCTCCCGCAGCAGCACCTCCTCGACGCTCGCGCCGTCCTCCGTCCACACGTAGAGCAGCAGCCGGCCGTACCGGTCCCGCAGGTCGCGGTCGGCCTGCACGCGCACGCGCGCGCCCTTCGGGAGGAGCTCGGCGGTGCGGTCGGCGGCCTCCGGTCCGAAACAGGCAGCGGTCGGATGCACCTCCGGCGTGTCCACCTCGAGCAGCCGCACCTTCGTCGGGGCCGCCGGAAGCGGGCCGACACCTGTGCCGCGCAGCACGAACGTGTCCCCGTCGCTGTGCCGGACCACGGTCGCCTGCTGCGCGCCGGCGGGGACGGCCAGCGACGTGGGCGCCGGCGGCGGCGCGTCGGCCGCGCAGCCGGCAGCGAGCAGGGCGAGCCCGAGGAGGGCGCGCGTCACGCGGAGCGGAGCGACAGCTCGAACCAGACGCGCTTGCCCACCGGCAGCGGCTCGACGCCCCAGCGGTCGGACAGCCGGTCGACGAGCAGCATCCCGCGCCCGCCCTCGGCGTCCGGGCTCGGGTCGCCGACGACGGGCATCCGCTCGCTGGCGTCGCGCACCTCGACGAGCAGCAGGTCGGACCGCACGCCGGCTCGTACCGAGATCTGCCCGCCGGCGTAGCGGACCGCATTCGTGACCAGCTCGGTCAGCAGCAGGCAGGCCAGCTCGCCCTCCTCCCCCGCCTCGCCGCCGAGCAGCCCGCAGAGCGCTTCGCGGGCAGCTCCGGCGGACTCGGCGGAGGCCGCGAGCTCGAGCAGCAGGGGCGGCGCGTGCGCGGCCCCGCTCTCGTCGAGCAGCAGGGCGAGCAGCGCGGTGTCGTCGTCCGCCACCGCACCGTCGGACATGCCACCGAGGACGCGGTCGCACAGCTCGTCGGCGGACCGAACGGGCGCGCTGCACAGCGCGCGCAGCCGGTCCATGCCCTCGTCGAGCGACCGCTCACGGCCCTCCACGAGCCCGTCGGTGTAGAGCAGCACGGTCGCGCCGGCCTCGAGGTCGAACCACTGGTCGACGAACTCCGCCTCGCCGACGCCGAGCGGCAGGCCGGGGTCGAGCTCGAGGAACTCGGCCTCCCCGTCCGGTGAGATGAGGACGGGCAGCAGGTGTCCCGCCGAGGCCAGGCACAGGTTGCGCGTGCTCGGGTCGAGCACGCCGACGACGCAGGTCGTGAAGTTGACGTCGTCGAGGCTCTGCACGACCCGGTCCAGCCGGGCGAGCAGTGCCGCGGGGCCGTGGCCCTCGATCGCGTAGGCCCGGACCGTCGCGCGCAGCTGGCCCATCACGGCGGCGGCCTGGACGCCGCGGCCCATGACGTCGCCGACGACGACCATCAGCCGGCCGCGGCTCATCTCGATGACGTCGTACCAGTCGCCGCCGATCTGGGTGCCGGCCGCGCCGGGCAGGTACCGCGACGCCGTCGTGAGCAGGACGGAGTCCGGGGTGCTGCGCGGCAGCAGGCTGCGCTGCAGGGCGTCGGCGAGGCCGCGCTCGAAGGCGAACCGGCTCGCGTTGTCCATCGCCAGCCCGGCCCGGCGGCCGAGGTCGACGGCGTAGGCGAGGTCGCGCCCGGTGTACTCCTCGTCCCGCGCCAGCGAGAGCGCGCCGATGGTCCGACCGCGTGCGACGAGCGGCACGCTGAGGCAGCTGCTGCGCAGGAACCCGTAGACGGCGGCCCGCTCGTCCGCGTCGGGCACCATCGCGGCGACGACGTCGTCCGACACCGCGCCCACCAGCTGCGGCTCCCCGTTACGCACGACATGGCCGGCGCCGTAGGGCTGGTCCAGGGTCGTCCGGAAGCCGGTGAAGAACTCGCGCGCCTGGGTGGCGTGCAGCGGGTCGACCGCGTGCACCGCGGCCACCTCGATGTCGCCGCTGTCCTCGACCAGGTGCACGGTGACGATCTCGGCCAGTCGCGGCACGACCAGGTGGGCCAGCGCCCGCGCCACCTCCACCGGGTCCAGCAGCTCGGCGAAGGCCGCCGAGGCCTGCGACAGCGCGGCCTGCGCCGCCGCCGCGAGCTCGGCGTCCCGGCGGGCGGCCCGCTCGCGGGTCAGCGCCTCCAGCCCCTCGACCGCGGAGGAGGCCATCTGCGCGAGCTGGACGAGGATGGCCTCGTCCTCGGCGGTGAACGCCGAGCCATCCGTCTTGTGCGACAGCTGGACGAGCCCGAGGTTGACGCCGCTGCGGCCGATGAGCGGGGCGGCCAGGTAGTCCGGCATCGGCGGGTGCCCGGGCGCGTCGCGCAGCCCGCGGAACTCGGGGTGCGCGCGCAGCTCCTCCCCCGTCAGGCGCAGCGGCTTGTTCTCGCGGATGACGCACTCGAGCACGCCCCTGCCCTGCGGCACCTCCGCGTAGTCCCGCCACTGCGCGTACTCCTCGGACAGCGACACGTACGTCGTGGCGTCCGTCCAGCCGTGCGGGAGCCGGCTGGTGACGGCCTGGTGCGTACCGACGATCGCGCGGGCCGACTCGGTGCCGAGCCGGAGCAGGTCGTCGAGCGTCTCGGACGCGGAGACCTGCAGGGCGGCGGAGGCGAGCGCGCGCAGCTGCCCGGCGCGCTGCCGCTCGCGCTCGGCCAGCATCCGCGCCTCCGCGTGCATGCGGGCCCGCTCCACCATCTCGGCGGCCTGCCTGGCATACAGCTCGACCAGCCCGATCTCGCGCTCCCCCGGCTCGGTACGGGCCGGGTAGTAGCAGCTGAGCGCCCCCATCGCCTCGCCGGCGAGGGTCAGCATCGGCATGCTGAACGCGGTCGCGATGTGCAGGTCGGCGGCCAGGCCGCGGACCGGTGCGAAGCCGGCGTCGTCGAGGATCTCGTGGACGAGCGCCGGAGATCGCTCGGTGGTCGCGCGGCCGACGGAGCCGACCCCGTACGGCACGCGCAGCTCGTCGAGCGCGCCGTCGGGGAAGCCTCGCCAGCTCACGGCGTAGAGCGTCTGGGTCGACGGGTCGGTGACCCACATCGCGGCGCGTGGGGCGTCGAGCAGCCCGGCCACCGCCTCGATGACCTGGTCGAGCAGCGGCTGGACGCGCGTGAGGTCCCGCGCGGTGACGTCCAGCTCGGCCAGCGGCGTCGCGTCGGCGGCGGCCGTGGCCAGCTGGACCTGGACCCGCGCGAGGTCGGCCGCCGTGGCCGTCGGGGGCAGGGAGGTCACGTCGCAGATCTTCTCAGACCGGGGCGCGGCGGGCGGCCCGTTCTGCTCAGAGCGCGAGCACCTGGACGAGCTCGCGCGCGGCGGAGCCACCGGCGTCGATCGCCCGGTCGATGGCGGTCGGCACGTCGAGGTCGTCCACGAGCGCGTCGAGGACGTAGGCCTCGCCCGCGCCCGTGCTGTGCGGCTGGCCCGCAGCGGCGTGCAGCGCGGCGAGGCGGTCGGCCGCGCGGGCCAGCAGCTGGGGCGCGTAGTCCCACGGCGTCGCCCACGCGCGGTCGAGCAGCAGGGTGCGCACGACGCGGCCGTCCACCTGCCCGAGCAGGTCGCTGACGAAGACGAGGTTGCCCGTGGACTTGGCCATCTTCTCGCCGCCGAGGCGGACCGTGCCCACGTGCAGCCAGCTGCGCGCGAACGGGGTGACGCCGGTGGCGGCTTCGGCCTGCGCGGCCTCGTAGGCGTGGTGCGGGAAGCGCAGGTCTGCGCCGCCCGCGTGCAGGTCGAGGGCGGGCCCGTACGTCGACAGCGCCATCGCCGTGCACTCGGCGTGCCAGCCGGGGCGGCCGGGTCCCCAGGGGCTCGGCCACGCCGGCTCACCCTCGACGCTCGGCTGCCAGACGGCCTGGTCGAGCGGGTCGCGCTTGTTCGGGTCGTCGACGCGGCCGCCGTTCTGGCGGAGCAGCTCGACGGCCTCGTCCCGGAAGATCCCGGACCGCTCCAGGGCGGGGGCGCCGGAGAAGTAGACGCCGCCGCCGCTCTCGTACGCCGCGCCCGCCTCGAGCAGCGCGCTGGCGAGCTCCACGACCTGCGGCACGTACGTGTGGGCGCGCGGCTCGTGCATCGGGCGGCGCACGCCCAGCGCGTCCATGTCGCGCTCGAAGTGGAACTGCTGCACGGCGGCGAACCGGTCGTAGTGCGCGCCGGCGCGGGTGGCCGCGTCGAACAGCACGTCGTCGACGTCGGTGACGTTGCGGCACACCTCGGTCTGGACGCCGAGCCGGCGCAGCACCCGCTCGGCGGCGTCGACCCAGACGAACGTGGCGGCGTGGCCGAGGTGGGTGACGTCGTACGGAGTCACGCCGCAGACGTAGATGCGGGCGCGGCCGACCACGGACAGGGGTCGGCCGGCGAGGGTCAGGCGTCGAGCGGTCACGCCGGTCAGACTTGCACGGCCCGGGCCAGCGTTGCGCAGAACCGGTCGTGGGCGGCGCGCGCCTCCTCGACCGGCCCGAGCAGCTCGCTCTGCACGACCTCGGCCACGACCGCGTCGAGCCGCCTGCGCGCCTGTCTGCCTCGGCGGCGGGCGCCGGCTCGGACGAACGGCCGGGTGAGGACGGCGAGCAGCAGGCCGGCGAGCAGGCCGGCGCCGAGCAGCAGCGTCGGCAGCGGGATGCCCTGCACGCGCGGCAGCGGCAGCACGTCGTCGAGCTGCAGGTAGCCGAGCGCCACGAGGGCGAGCAGCCAGAGGGCGCCGACGAGGGCGGTCGCGAGCAGCAGCCACTGCAGCCCGCCGACGAGCGCGGTCCAGGCCGGCGGCTCGTCCGGCCCGAGGTCCGTGCCGGCGATGGCGCGGTCGAGCCGGTCCGGCAGCCGCTCCTCGCGAGCCTCGACGGTCCGGCGCAGGTCGTCCCGCCACGCCTGCGGGAGACCGTCGCCGGCGCGGTCGCGGACGCTGCGCAGCGCGCCTTGCAGTCCGGCCGTCTGGGTAGCGGTCGGCACCGGCAGGCTGGTGCGGGCCGCCGGGCTCTCGAGGTGGAGGCGGCGCAGCGGGTCGGGCCGGAGCTTCGCTGCCCAGCGCAGGACCGGCCAGCCGGTGCGGGCGGTGCCGCGCCGCTTCGCGGATCCCTCCACCGCCTTCACGACGGCGGGTACGCCGGCCGCGTCGCCCAGCGCCTGGGTCAGCGCGGCGTCCTTCTTGAGCGGCTTGGGTGCGCTGCCGCAGTGCTGCTGGAGGCCGCTCGCGGCGCCGCGGACGTCGGCGGCGAGGCGGTCGGAGGCGGCGCGGCGGGCGGCCACCTTGCGGGCCAGCCCCTGCCGCAGCTCGGGCAGCCCCTGGCCGGTGCGCGCCGACGCGGCGTACAGGGGCGTCTTCTGCAGTCCTTCGCTGTCGAGCAGGCCACGCAGGTCGGTCAGGCACTCCTGGGCGGCGGTCTGGTCGAGGCGGTCGACCTGGTTCAGGACGACGAGCAGGACGCCGGCGTGGCCCGCGTACGGCGCGAGGTACCGGTCGTGGACGGCCGCGTCGGCGTACTTCTGCGGGTCGAGCACCCAGACGAGCACGTCGACGAGCTGGACGAGACGGTCGACCTCGAGCCGGTTCTCCAGCCGGGTGCTGTCGTGGTCGGGCAGGTCGAGCAGCACCAGCCCGTCCAGCGCCGGGTCGGGCTGCTCGTGCCGGTGCCGGCGCGGCACCTCGAGCCAGTCGAGCAGCCGGTCGGCGGGCTCGCCCCAGACGCAGGCGTGCGCGACGCCGGTGGTCGGCCGGCGGACACCGGGGCTGGACAGCTCGGTCCCGGCCAGCGCGTTGAACAGCGTCGACTTGCCGCTGCCGGTCGCGCCGGCGAGGGCGACGACGGTGGCGTCGCCGAGCGCCTCGCGCGCGCCCGCCTTGGCCAGCAGGCTGCGGGCGGCGCCGACCTCAGGGACCTCGAGCCGGTCCTCGGCCAGCTCCACGGCTTCGCGCAGTGCGGCCAGCCGCTCGGACAGCGGCAGCTCCTTGCTCTTCATGTCGGCAGCCTGCGCTTCATGTCGGCAGCCTCACCCGCGCGCCTGCGTGAGCGCGGACAGCGCACCCCGCAGCTCGGCCGCGGCGCCCTCCGGCGGGGCCTGCGCGCTCACCAGCTCGGCGAAGCGCACCTCCTCCGAGCGCAGCAGCCGGTCGGCCCGCACCCGGAGGTCCTCGCGGGCCTTCGCGGCGAGGCTGCGTACGGCGGCGTCGCCGAAGACTGCCTCGAGCAGCCGCTGGCCGATGGCGCTGGTGCCGCCGGCGACGGCGACCTCACCGCCAGTCAGCCCGCCGGTGTGCGCGAAGACGGCCACCATGACGACGAGGCCCGCGCCGTTGACGCCGAAGCTCAGCACCCGCGCCGTGGAGCGCTTGCCGGCACCCTCGCTGCGGACGAGGTCGAGCACGTGCCCCTGCCAGCCTCGGACCTCGGCGGTGGCGGCTTCGGCGAAGTCGGCGCTGACGGTCTCGAGCTCGCGCTCGCGGCCCTGCACCAGCCCGGCGCCGGCCGGCAGCGCGCGCCAGGCGGTGACGGTGCGGTCGGCGGCACGGTCCGCCTCGACCCGGAGCAGCTGCTCGACGCTGGACTCGAGGGCGACCTTGAGGTCGTCGGCGGGCGTCTGCCGCCCGGTGAGCGCGGCGGTGAGGCGGTCCCGCAGC
Source organism: Frankiales bacterium (assembly GCA_025465145.1). Taxonomy (GTDB): domain Bacteria; phylum Actinomycetota; class Actinomycetes; order Mycobacteriales; family SCTD01; genus RYN-124. The sequence goes on along the minus strand of JAODNS010000126.1, from coordinate 3,127 downwards.
CGGCCGACCTGCGCCTGCAGGCTGCGCATCCACTCGCCGGTGCCGACGAACTCCTGCCAGCGCGCGAGCACCTCGCCACGCAGCAGGGTGCCGCTGCGGACACCCTCGTCGACGCCGTGCCGGGCACTGTCGTAGGACGCGTCGGCCGCGGCCAGCAGTGCCGCAGCGGCCGCGGCCTGCTGGTCCACCTCGGCGACGAGCCCGGCCACCCGCGCGTCGAGGCTGTCGAGCGCACCGGCCAGGGTCTGCCGTACGACGGCTGTCCGCTGCTCCTTGTCCTCGGCCAGCGCGTGCAGCCAGTCGCGGACCGGCGCGACCTGGTCGTCGGGCAGGAAGCCGTCGGTGAGCGGCCGCTCCTCGACGACGAACAGCCGGGTCTGCGGCAGCCCGGCCTTGCTGAGCATCTGGGCCAGGTCGTCGCGCACCTCGTCCACGGCCTCGGGCGGCACGCGGTCGAGCACGACGGCCAGAGCCGTGCCGCGCTCCTCAGCCGTGCGCAGCAGGTCCCACGGGACGGCATCGGCGTACCGGGCGGCCGTGGTGACGAAGACCCACAGGTCGGCCGCGGCAAGCAGCTGGCCGGCCAGCTCCCGGTTCGCCTCCACGACGGAGTCGACGTCCGGGGCGTCGAGCAGCGCGAGGCCCGCCGGCAGGTCGTCCTGGACGACGAGGCGCAGCGAGCCGGGGCCGGCCTCGCTCCCGGTGGCGCGGGCGAGGCCGGGCAGGACGCGGTCGTCGCTGAAGTACGAGCGGTCCGCGGGGGCGGTGACGAGCACGGGTGCGCGGGTGGTGGGGCGCAGCACGCCGGCGGTGGTGACCGCTGCACCGAGGATGCTGTTGACCAGCGTCGACTTGCCGGCGCCGGTGGAGCCGCCGACGACGGTGAGCAGCGGTGCGTCGAGGTCGCGCAGGCGCGGCAGCAGGTAGTCGTCGACCTGGTCCACGACCGCGCGGGCGGTCTTGCGGGCCGCGTCCCGGCCGGGGGTGCCGAGGCCGAGGTCGACGGCGGCCACGCGGTGCCGCAGCGCCTGCAGCGCGTCGGGCAGCCGCGTGCTGGCCGGGGACGGGGGCGAGGTCACGCAGGGGTCCTGCCCGCGGTCGTCGCGGGTACGCCTGGCCGACGCTGCCGGCCGCGGCTGCCAGCCGCCCACCCGCGCCCGCCGGGCGCAGGCTGCGGGCGGACGCTGCCCGGTTGGTCCCCAGGCGTCCCCGATGGGCGCTATCCGTGGTCGCGATCGGACAGGAATTGGCGCTCGCACGGCGAAATCCCGCCGGCAACCAGCAGCGCCTCGGAGGTTCCCGTGAAGATCCGCACCGCTCTCGTTCCCGTCGTCGCAGTCGTCGCCCTGGTCGCCCCCGCGGCGTCGGCCGCGCCGAAGGCGAAGCCGACGTGCAACACCATCACCGATCCCAAGGGCGACACCTTCGCCGCGCGCGCACAGGACCCGCAGAACGCCTACGGGCCGCAGGAAGACGGGCTCGACATCACCAGCGGTGACCTCAGCAGCGACGGCAAGGTGGTCACTGCCGCGGTCCGGATCGCCAAGCTGAGCAGGTCGATCACGCTCTCCCCGACCGGCATCACGTCGGGCGTCGAGTTCGTCATCGGCGCGAGCGACAGCATCGTTCGCATGCAGGCGGTGCTCGTCACCGGGCAGCCCGATCGGTTCGAGGTCACCACGATCGCTGCCGACGCGCTGCCCAACACGCCCTCGACGTTCGTCGGCACGGTCACGGGCGCCGTCGACGTGGCGAGGAACGAGATCCGGATCTCTGCACCGGCCGAGCTGCTGGCGCCGTACGGGCCCGTCAAGGCCGGCGTGAAGCTGTTCCCGAACGAGGCGCAGTCGGCGACCGCGAGCCGCGGCGTGCCGGCGATCACGACCACGCCGGGTCAGCCGGCCACCACCCGCGGGCCGTTCGCGGACGTGGCGCTCGGTGGCGCCGCGGTCGTCGTCGGCGCACCCTCCTGCGTCGCACCCGGCAAGTAGCCGTCCGGTCGCGGCACTACTCCTCGAGCGCCTGCAGCTCGTCGAAGGCCAGCTCCGCGTCCTGTCCCTCCTCGGCCAGCGCCTCCCGCACCACGCGGAAGGCGGTGCCCGCCGGGTACCCCTTGCGGGCCAGCATCCCCGCGAGCCGGCGTACCCGGGCGTCGACGGTCAGACCTCGCGTCGCCGGCAGCCGCCGGGCGACCAGCGCCCGGGCGGTCGCCAGCTCCACCGCCGGGTCGAGCTCGGCCACCGCCTCGGCGATGGCCGGCTCGTCCACGCCCTTGCGGCGCAGCTCCTGACTGAGCGCCCGGCCAGCGAGACCCCTGCCCCGGTGGCGAGAGGTGACCCACATCTGCGCAAACAGCGCGTCGTCGATCATCCCGACCTCGGCGAAGCGGCTCAGCACCTGCTCGGCCACATCCGGCTCGACGCCCTTCTTGCGCAGCGTCGTCGCCAGCTCCGCACGGGTGCGCGGCGCGTACTCGAGCTGGTTCAGGCAGATCTGCCGGGCCCGGTCGACTGGGTCCTCCGAGGGGTCCCAGTTCGCAGGCGCTGCGGACCGGGAGCCGAACGAGCCCACCTACAGGTCGACCGGGACCGGCGCGACCATGTCGAGGTCGATGCTGTCCGCGTCGAGCACCGCACCCACGCCGAGCTTCTCCTTGATGCGCTTCTCGATCTCGTCCGCGAGGTCGGGGTTGTCCCGTAGGAAGGCGCGGGCGTTCTCCTTGCCCTGGCCGAGCTGGTCGCCCTCGTAGGTGTACCAAGCGCCGGACTTGCGGACGATGCCCTGCTCGACGCCGACGTCGATGAGCGAGCCCTCGCGGCTGATGCCGACGCCGTAGACAATGTCGAACTCGGCCTGCTTGAACGGCGGCGCGACCTTGTTCTTCACGATCTTCGCGCGGGTCCGGTTGCCGACGGCGTCGCCGCCGTCCTTGAGCGTCTCGATCCGGCGGACATCGATGCGCACGGACGCGTAGAACTTCAGCGCCTTGCCGCCGGTCGTCGTCTCGGGCGAGCCGAACATGACGCCGATCTTCTCGCGCAGCTGGTTGATGAAGATCGCGGTCGTGCCGGTGTTGGCCAGCGCACCGGTCATCTTGCGCAGCGCCTGGCTCATGAGGCGGGCCTGC
>JAODNS010000110.1 GCA_025465145.1 Frankiales bacterium | reverse complement strand
CAGCACCGGCGGCGCGACCGGGCCGACCGCCGTGCGCACGTCCGGGAGCGCGAGCACCCGGGTGCAGTAGTCCCGGGCCGCGTCGAGCGTGCCGAAGCGGCGCTCGGCCGGCAGCAGCAGCGAGCTGCCGCCCACGGTCGCGAGCGCGGCGCCCCGGCGGGCGGCGTCGAGCCGGGCCGCCCAGGCGTCCTCGGCCCGGTAGACGCGGGCGCGCTGCGCGTCGCGAGGGCGGGGAGTCGGCACCCCGTCGACGCTAGGTCAGGCGTACGACAGCCCGGTCCTCAGGACGCGCGGCTGGTCACCACGTCGAGGCCGTCGGCCAGCAGGTCGAGCAGGGCGGGGTCGGACTCGTCGCTCAGCAGGATCGGCCACGGGCTCGTGCGCGGGGCAGGGACGGCGGCGACGGGCGCCTCGGGCCGCGCGTACGCGACCAGGATCGAGCGGCCGGAGACGGCGGTCGACAGGATGAGCGGGACGGTCGTGGGAGCGGGGTCGTCCTCCTCGTGGACCGGGACGTGCTGCCACTGGCCGCACACGCGGCAGGTCAGCGACAGGTCGCGGTCCTCAGCGCCGATGCCCTTGAGCCAGGCGCGTACGCCACGTGGACCTGTCTCGACGAGCACGAGCGGACGCTCGTCCCCGCAGGGACTGCACCACCCGGCCCAGGTCGCGAGCACCTTCACGTCGGTCATGGGGAAGGCCCTTCCTGCGTCGGCGTGGCCGTCTCGCCACCTGTTGTCCATCGACCCCGCGCACGGGCCGCCGTACCCCCCGGGCTGATCATTCGTCGGCTAGTCCGTCGGCGCCGGGTCGACAGCCGTTCGGGGGTGCGGGAGCGTGCGCCCGGTGGAGCGCGTGCGGTCGTGGTGCGGCGTCGCGGCACCGGCGTCGTTCGTGGGCGCCTGGGCCGTGTGCGGGGCGCTGCGGAACGACGGGTACGACCCTGTGCAGGACGCGATCAGCCAGCTCGCCCGCGTCGGGTCGCCCACGCGCGCCGGGATGACCGCCGGGTTCGTGGCGTTCGGGGTGCTGCTGCCCGTGTTCGCCGGCCGGCTGCCCGACCTGCTCGACGCGCCGCGGCTGCGCTGGTCCATGTGGACGGCCGGGTTGTCGACGCTGGCCGTGGGCGCGCTGCCGCTGCAGCGGGAGGCCGGGGGGACGGGCGACCTGCTGCACGCGGTCGCTGCCGGCACCGGCTACCTCGCGATGGCCGCCTCACCCGCGCTGGTCGCCGGCCGTACCCGCTTCGGGATGGTCTCGGCCGCCGTGTCGGCCGTCTCGGCAGCGTCGCTGGTGGTCTCGGTCACGTCCGGCCCCACCGGCCTGTGGCAGCGCGTCGGACTGGGCGTGGTCGACGCCTGGTTCGCCGGCTGCGCGCTCTGGAGCCTGCGTGTGAGCGACGGCACCGTGCGGCGGTGATCACGGCGGGTACAGAAGGTCCGTGCTCCGCAACCCGAAGGTCATCGCGTCCGGCATCGCGCTCGTCCTGCTCGCCGGGCTGCTGTTCATCACGTTCGGCCCGGCCCGGGGTGCGCGCGAGGACATCAACACCCAGAAGCACCTCATCGCCGCGCAGCTGGACACCATCCGCGTGCAGCTCGAGACGCAGAAGGTGCAGCTGCAGGTCGCCAAGGAGCAGCTGGACGAGGCGCGGCGGACCCGCAAGGTCACCGAGCAGACCCTCGAGGAGGCCCGGCGGACGCGTGACATCGCCGAGAAGACGCTCGACGTCGCCCGCTCGACCCTGCTGGTCGCGGAGCAGACGCGCGACAACACCGCGGAGGCGCTCGTGCTGCTGCGCGAGCAGATCCGGCTCACCCGCGAGCTGCTCGCCGTCGCCCGCGAGACGCTGCAGCAGGTGAAGGAGATCAACCAGAAGACGCCGAGCTCGGGCAAGGCGGTCCCGTAGGTGCTGGTCTCCGTCGTGGGCGCGGCGCTGCTGCGCGACGACCCGCCGCGGGTGCTCGCCTCCCGGCGCACCGAGCCGCCGCACCTCGCGGGGCTGTGGGAGTTCCCCGGCGGCAAGGTCGAGCCGGGGGAGAGCGACGAGCAGGCGCTGGTACGTGAGCTGCGCGAGGAGCTGGGCGTCCTGGCCGTCGTGGGCGAGCGGCTCGGCGAGGACCTGCCGATCGGCGACACCGCGGTGCTGCGCGTGTACCTGTGCCGGATCGTCAGTGGCGAGCCGGCGCTGGTGGACCACGACGAGCACCGGTGGCTGACGGCCGACGAGCTCGAGGACGTGCCGTGGATCCCGGTCGACCTGCCGCTGGTCGCCGAGCTCCGGACGCTGCTCACGCGCACGGACTGATCATCCGGCGGCCGCTCAGCGGCGCGCCGCCCCGACGTGGATCAGTCTGTGTGCGGAACGCGACGCGCGGGGCTGCTGGGGCGGCGGGGACCTACGGGTGGGGGCGGCGGCCGATCTTGGCGCCGAGCCACGTGAGCGGGTCGTACTTGCGGTCCACCACGCGCTCCTTCATCGGGATGAGCGCGTTGTCGGTGATGTGGATCCCCTCGGGGCACACCTCGCTGCAGCACTTGGTGATGTTGCACATCCCGAGGCCCATGTTGTCCTGGGCCACCTTGCGCCGGTCAAACGTGTCCAGCGGGTGCATGTCCAGCTCGGCGAGCCGCATGAGGAAGCGCGGCCCCGCGTACACCTTCTTGTTGTCCTCGTGGTCGCGCACGACGTGGCAGACGTCCTGGCACAGGAAGCACTCGATGCACTTGCGGAACTCCTGCGAGCGCTCCACGTCGATCTGCTGCATCCGGTGCTGGCCGTCGGCGTCGCGGGGGCGCGGCTCGAAGCCCGGCAGTGCGGCCGCCTTCTCGTAGTTGTACGAGACGTCGGTGACCAGGTCGCGGATCACCGGGAACGTCCGCATCGGCGTGATCGTGACGACCTCGTCCTCGGCGAACGTGCCCATCCGCGTCAGGCACATCAGCCGCGGCTTGCCGTTGATCTCCGCGCTGCACGAGCCGCACTTGCCGGCCTTGCAGTTCCACCGGACCGCCAGGTCGCCGGCCTGCGTCGCCTGCAGCCGGTGGATGACGTCGAGGACCACCTCGCCTTCGTTGACCTGCACGGTGTAGTCGCGCAGCTCCCCGCCGGTCTCGTCGCCGCGCCAGACCCTGAGCTTGCCGTCGTACGTCACTGCTTCTTCTCCTCGAACAGCTCGGCCAGGTCGTCGGGCATCTGCGGCAGCGCCTGCCGGGTCAGGGCGATCGACCCGTCCTGCTCGCTGCAGATCAGGTTGAGGCCGCCCCACTCGGCCGTCGGCGTCGGGAAGTCGTCGCGGGTGTGCCCACCGCGGCTCTCCTCCCGCTCCAGCGCCGCGCGGGCGATGCATTCGGAGACGCGCAGCATGTTGGGCAGGTCCAGCGACAGGTGCCAGCCGGGGTTGTACGGACGCTCGCCCTCGACCGACAGCGCGGTCGCGCGGACCTTGAGCGCCTCGATCTTGTCCAGCGCCTGCTGGACCTCGGGTGCGGTCCGGATGATCCCGACCAGCTCGTTCATCGTCTCCTGCAGGTCGCGGTGGACGGTGTACGGGTTCTCGCCGCCACGACGCGAGAACGGCGCGAGCGCGTGCTCCTCCGCCTCGGCCAGGACCTCGTCGGACAGCCGGCCGCCGCCGCTCTTGCCCTTCGCGTACTCAGCTGCGGATCCGCCCGCGCGCCGGCCGAACACCAGCAGGTCGGACAGCGAGTTGCCGCCGAGCCGGTTGGAGCCGTGCATGCCGCCGGCCACCTCGCCCGCGGCGTACAGCCCGCGGATCCGCGCCGCCGCCGTGTCCGGGTCGACCTCGACACCGCCCATGACGTAGTGGCAGGTCGGCCCGACCTCCATCGGCTCCTTGGTGATGTCGACCTCCGCCAGCTCCTTGAACTGGTGGTACATCGACGGCAGCCGCTTCATGATGTCCGCCGCGCTGCGACGCGACGCGATGTCGAGGAAGACGCCGCCGTGCGGCGATCCGCGGCCCGCCTTCACCTCGCTGTTGATGGCCCGGGCGACCTCGTCCCTCGGGAGCAGCTCAGGCGGCCGGCGGTTGTTCGTGTGGTCGTCGTACCAGCGGTCCGCCTCCTCCTCCGTGTCGGCGGTCTCGCTCGCGAAGTACGGCGGGATGTAGTCGAACATGAAGCGCTTGCCGTCGGAGTTCTTCAGCACGCCGCCCTCGCCGCGCACCGACTCGGTGATGAGGATCCCCTTCACGGAGATCGGCCAGACCATCCCGGTCGGGTGGAACTGGACGAACTCCATGTTGACGAGCGTCGCGCCAGCCTGCAGGGCCAGCGAGTGACCGTCGCCGGTGTACTCCCAGGAGTTGGACGTCACGACGTACGACTTGCCGATCCCGCCGGTGGCCAGCACGACCGACGGCGCCTGCCACGACAGGAACTCGCCGTCCTGCCGCCGGTAGCCGAACGCACCGGTGATGCCGGTGTCGTCGGTCAGCAGCTTCGTGACCGTGCACTCCATGAAGACGTCGATGCCGAGCTGCACGACCCGCTGCTGCAGCGTGCGGATCAGCTCGAGGCCGGTCCGGTCGCCGACGTGGGCGAGCCGGGCGAAGCGGTGGCCGCCGAAGTCGCGCTGGCTGATGAGCCCGGCCGGCGTGCGGTCGAACAGTGCGCCCCAGTCCTCGAGCTCGCGGACCCGGTCCGGCGCCTCCTGCGCGTGCAGCTGCGCCATGCGCCAGTGGTTGAGCATCTTGCCGCCACGCATGGTGTCGCGGAAGTGCACCTTCCAGTTGTCCTCGGGGTAGACGTTGCCCATGGACGCGGCGATGCCGCCCTCCGCCATGACCGTGTGCGCCTTGCCCAGCAGGGACTTGCAGACGACGGCGGTGCGCGCGCCGGACTCGTGCGCCTCGATGGCGGCGCGCAGGCCCGCACCGCCGGCGCCGATCACGACGACGTCGTAGAAGTGCCGCTCCGTCATCAGAAGAACCTCGGGTCGCTGAACGCGTTCGTCGCGAGCAGCCGTACGTACAGGTCGGTCAGGGCGACGCCGAACAGCGACACCCACGCATACTTCATGTGGCTGCCGTTCAGCTTCGACACGAGCGTCCAGCCCTTGTAGCGCAGCGGGTGCCGGCTGAAGCTGTTGAGGCGGCCGCCCATGATGTGCCGGCAGGAGTGGCAGCTCAGCGAGTACAGCCACAGCAGCGTCGCGTTGAGCAGGAAGACGAGCGTCCCGAGGCCCATGTGGCCCCACTCGCCCTCGGCGTTGCGGAACGCCAGGACCGCGTCGTACGTGAGGATCGCGTTGAACACCAGGCCCGCGTAGAAGAAGTAGCGGTGCACGTTGTTGCCGATCAGCGGGACGCGCGTCTCGCCCGTGTACTTCTTGTGCGGCTCGGCGACGGCGCAGGCCGGCGGAGACATCCAGAACGACCGGTAGTAGGCCTTCCGGTAGTAGTAGCAGGTGAGCCGGAAGCCCAGCGGGATCACGAGGATGTACAGCGCCGGGCTGATGAACGACGGCCCGTCGAAGAGCTTCGGGAAGCTGTTGCCCTCACACGCGTCGACGATGCACGGCGAGTAGAACGGCGAGATGTACGGCTCGGCGAAGTAGTGCGCGTTCTCGAACGCGCGGATCGTCGAGTAGATGATGAAGCTGACCAGCACCGCGACGGTGATGAGCGGCTGGAGCCACCAGCGGTCGGTGCGCAGGTGGCGGGCGGCGATGGTGGCGCGGCCGGGAGCCCCGGTGCCCTCTGCATGGGGGACAGGGGCGGGAGTGATCGTCGTCATGCGGTGCGGTAGTCCGTTCGGTCGTCGGGGCTCAGGGCTTGTGCGAGCAGCCCAGGCCCTCGTCCTCGGCGTCCATCCAGAAGTCGTGCGAGTACTCGGTGTCGGGGATGACCTCGAGCGGCTCGGTCCGCGTGGCGGGCGGCGCGCCGCAGA
>JAODNS010000273.1 GCA_025465145.1 Frankiales bacterium | reverse complement strand
CGATGCCCTTCTTCAGGCCCATCGGGTTGGCGCCGGCAGCGACGTTGCGCAGGCCCTCGCGCACGAGCGCCTGGGCGAGCACGGTGGCGGTGGTGGTGCCGTCACCCGCGACGTCGTCGGTCTTCTTGGCGACCTCCTTGACGAGCTCGGCGCCGATCTTCTCGTACGGGTCCTCGAGCTCGATCTCTTTGGCGATGGACACACCGTCGTTGGTGATCGTGGGGGCGCCCCACTTCTTCTCCAGGACGACGTTGCGGCCCTTCGGGCCGAGCGTGACCTTGACGGCGTCGGCCAGCTGGTTCATGCCGCGCTCGAGACCGCGGCGGGCCTCCTCGTCGAAGGCGATGATCTTGGACATGCGTGTGGATCCTCCCGGTCGGGATGTGCCGATCGACCCGGCGCCCGCGACGGCTGGACCGGGAGTGGGTCCCGGTCTCGTCGGATCTCTCTGGCACTCTGTACACCTGAGTGCTACGTACTTGTTAGCACTCTGCCCGGGAGAGTGCAAGCGCCGCCAGGCTGTCGAGGGCGAGCAGGAACGCCCCCTGCACGAGCACCGCAGCACCGTCTGCTCGCCAGCGGCCGTCCCTGACCAGCCAGGTCCCGGCGGCGAGGTAGCCCACGTCCAGGCCCGCGTTGACGAGCAGCACGGTGCGCAATCGCCCGACGCTCGTCCGGCCGCGTCGGCGGGAGCCGACGTACGCGATCACGCCGTCCACCCGCGCCCCAGGCGGCGGTCTGCCGGCCGAAGCCGGTGCTGCGAGAGTACGTGGCGGCGCCGACGACGACCGACCCGGCCGCCCAGGCGCCGAGCACCCGCGTCAGCCGAGCCTCGACCGTGGCAGCGGTCACGGCGCGCTCAGCACCAGGACCGGCACCTCGGGGGTGACCGAGCGCAGCGGTACGAGCGACGACCCGACGCCGGCGGTAACGTAGAGCCGCTCGGCGGGGTACCAGCCGCGCGTCCACCGGTTCCGCGTCCGTTCGCTGAGCCGGTGCAGCGGCCGGCCGCGCACGGCCACCTGCCCGCCGTGCGTGTGCCCGGCCACGACCAGCTGCACCGACGCGGGCACGTCCGCGACCACGTCCGGGTTGTGCGTCATCAGCAGGACGGGCGCGCCCGCGGGCACCTCAGCCAGGGCCGCGTCGACCGACGGCGTCCGCTCCCACAGGTCTGCGACGCCGGCGACCCACAGCCGGCCGTCCAGCACCGCGACCGCCTCGTCCTCGAGCACCGGCAGTTCCGCGGTCTCGAGGGCGGCCCGCACCTTCCAGCCGCCCGCGTACCAGTCGTGGTTGCCGAGCACGCCGACCACCGGCACGTCCGCCCGCAGCAGGCCGGCGAGAGCTGCAGCGACCGGCCCCGGCTCGAGGTGCGTGCCGAAGGTGACGTCCGCGACGTGGTCGCCGAGCAGCAGGACCAGGTCCGGCCTCGCGGCGACGACCTCCTCGACCACAGTGCGTACCCGGTCGAGGTCCACCCACGGCCCGCCGGCGTGCACGTCCCCGACGAGGGCGACCCGGAGCCCGTCGAGGTCCCGCGGCCAACCGGGTACCGCGAGCGGCACCTCGTGCAGCCGGAACCGGCGCGGGGTCAGCACGGCGGCGTCGAGCAGCCACCCGGCCAGGCCGAGCCCGACGAACCCGCGCAGCCGCATGAACCGATCCTGCCCTGTCGGTCGAACGCCTGATGCCGGTCCGGCCCTGACCCGCCGGAGCGGCCATCCACATGCGGCCGCCGCGCGCTACGTTCCGTAGCCCGGCCGACCGGCGGGGTGTGCGAACCGGAGGCACCGACGTTGCCCGACGACGTCTCGGTCCTCGCCTCCGAGCGCGAGCACCTCGCGCTCGCCCGGCAGGACCTACGGCGGATGCGCGAACGCACCCAGGGGCTGCTCGACAGCTCCGGCAGCTGGGGCAACGACGAGCTGACGACGCGCGCGCTGTGGGCCAGCCTCGCCCGGCGGTACGAGCAGCTGCTCGACGACGGGGTGACGCCGCTGTTCTTCGGCCGCCTCGACACCGAGGACCGCGAGGTCTTCCACGTCGGCCGGCGGCACGTCAGCGGGACCGACGGCGAGCCGGTCGTCATCGACTGGCGCGCACCGGTCGCGGCGCCCTACTACCGGGCCTCCGCGCAGGACCGGCAAGGGCTCGTACGGCGGCGCCGGTTCGGGTTCCGCGACGGCGTGCTGACGGCGTACGAGGACGACCACCTGCACCCCGCCGGGCCCACGAGCGCCCTGCTGCTGCAGGAGATCGAGCGACCGCGCAGCGGGCCGATGCGCGACATCGTGGCGACCGTCCAACCGGAGCAGGACGCGCTGGTGCGCGCGCCGCTGGAGTGGACGGTGTGCGTCCAAGGCGCGCCCGGCACCGGCAAGACCGCCGTGGGGCTGCACCGCGCGGCGTACCTGCTGTACGCGCACCGGGCCCGGCTCGCGCAGACCGGCGTCCTCGTCGTCGGTCCGAACCGCGCCTTCCTGTCGTACGTGCAGGAGGTCCTGCCGGCGCTGGGCGAGGTGCAGGTGACGCAGGCGACCGCGGACGAGCTGGCGCCGGTGGTGAAGGTGCGTCGCGTCGCGGGGCCTGCCGAGGCGCAGGTGAAGGGCGACGCCCGAATGGCCGTCGTCCTCGAGCGCGCGCTCTGGCTGCACACCACCCGCGCGTCGGAGCCGCTGGTCCTCGCGGTCGGCAGTCGCCGCTGGCGGCTCCATCCCGAGGACGTGCGGTCGCTGGAGCGAGCCGTGCGCGGGCGGCACCTGTCGTGGTCCTCGTCCCGCGCTGCCCTCGCGGGCGGACTCGCCAGCGCGCTCATCCGGCTGCAGGAGGACGACGGGATCGCGCCGCCGGACCGGGCGGTCGAGCGGCTCGCGCGCAGCAGCGTCGTGAAGGCGTACGTCGAGGGGCTCTGGCCCGCACTGACGGCGACCAGGCTCGTCACGGCTGTGCTCACCGACCGCGAGCTGCTGCGTCGCGCGGCAGACCGCGTGCTGACAGAGCAGGAGCAGGAGCACCTCGGCACCTCCGCGCCCGTCCGGTGGTCACGGGCGGACCTGGCACTGCTGGACGAGGCGGCGCACCTGGTGGAGCGGACGAGCGGTTACGCGCACGTCGTCGTCGACGAGGCGCAGGACCTGTCCGCCATGCAGCTGCGCGCCGTCGGGCGACGCTGCATCACCGGCAGCGCCACCGTCCTCGGCGACCTCGCGCAGGCGACGACGCCGGGTGCGCCGCAGGACTGGTCACAGGTGCTGACCCACCTCGGCAAGCCCGACGGCCGGCTCGAGGTGCTGACCACCGGTTACCGCGTACCGCGCGAGGTGCTGGAGTTCGCGAACCGGCTGCTGCCCACCATCGCGCCCGGGATCGCCGCTGCCTCCTCGCTGCGCTCCGTCCCCGGGTCGCTGGACGTACGGCCGACCGATGACGTCGTCGCGGACGCCGCGGCCGCCGTGGTGTCCCGTACTGCAGCGGGTTCGGTGGCCGTCGTCGCCGAAACGCCAGAGCTGCTGGCCAGGGTCGGCGAAGCGCTCAGCGAACACGGCGTGCAGGCCGAGCTGCTCGGCGAGGGTGGGCCGGCCGGCCGGGTGGCGCTCGTGCCGTACGACCTCGTGAAGGGGCTGGAGTTCGACAGCGTCGTGCTGCTCGAGCCCGCAGACATCGCGGCATCCGGTCCGTACGGCCTGCGCGCGCTGTACGTGGCGCTCACCCGCGCGGTGTCCTCGCTGCTGGTGCTGCACGCGCGCGAGCTGCCGGCGGAGCTCGCCGGCTGGGAGGCTGCCGGTCATGGCCGCTGACCCGCTGGCGCTCGTCACGGGCGCCGGCCGCCGGGCCGGCATCGGAGCCGCGTGCGTGCGGCGGCTGGCGCGCGACGGCTTCGACGTCACGCGGACGGACTGGTTCCCGTACGACGAGCGGATGCCCGGGCGACAAGGCGTCGCGACCGCTGCGGCCTGGTCGAGGCTGTGTCCGAGACCACTCGGGGCCGCGATGCCCAAGACCGCCGTCTGTTCAGCGCGGCCGTCGAGCTGTTCGAGGACCATGACGTCACCAGGATCCGACCGGTCGGCAAGCACGCCTGGATCCCCAGCAGAACTGTCCCCGCGGGGTGACGCACTGTCAGGCATCCAGCGCCGTCCGCGCCATCTCGACGAACGCGTCTCCCAGCGTTGCGTGCTGTGGAGAACTTGCTTCTGCGGAAGCGTAGGGCACCAGCTTCAGCGCGGGAAGTTCCTGCTGCTGTGGAGAGCTCGCTTGCGCGGAAGCGTCCGCCGTACGGCGCTCCAGCCGGTCCCGCATCGCCTCGACCGCCGCGTCGATGACCGCGCCCTCCTCCGCCGGAACGACGATCCGGTACACCGCGTTGCCGTCCTCGTCGTACGACTTGGTGGCGCGATGCGCCAAGCCGCAGCTTCGGGATCGGCGGCGGCCTCGTCCTCCTTCCGCGCCCGCCGCACGCCGCGCACCAGCTTCTCGAGCTGGCCGCCGGTCGAGCACCCGGCCACGTCCACCCACCGCTCCTGGTCGTCGGGCGTTGCGATGCGCGTGATGGCGCGCACCTGCGAGTACGACAGGCGCCCGCCTGCAAACGGGGTCTGCACCTGTGGCAGGTCACGGAGCGCGCGCGCCACCCGCACCTTCTCGCGTGCCGCTGTCGGACTCAGCGACGTCCGCCACGACAACCAGTGCGCGCACGACAGCAGGCCGGCGCCCGCCCAAGCCTCGCGATGGTCGAACTCGCCGACAAGGGTCAGCAGCTCAGCCTCACCCGGGGCGACGCGCCCGGACCAGGTGACGATCTGATCCGCCAGTGCGGCATCAGAGATGCTCGAAAGTGACGTCATAGCAGGACGTTGCGAGCCACCTCCGACACTCCTCAGCCCCAGAAGATGGCCGTTGTATCCCGCTCGATCTCGGAGAGCAACGGGCCTACGGAGGATGCTGGCTGTACCGGGTCGTAGCGGCGGAAGTCGCCGGTGGCGCCCACGCAGTACAGCGTCCACTCGCTCCGGCGCGCGACGTACCGCAGCCGCGCGACGGGGCTTCGGGTCCATCCGCCGGCGCCGTCCCAGGGCGGATGCTCCTCCACGATCGTCAGCGACGGCGCATCGACATCGCACGCGACCCGTACCTGGTCACGCATGGCGGCAGGCACCCGGCCTTCGCACCACGCCTGCACCTGGGCCACATCGGCAGCAGGCAGTCCCATCGGCTACGCGACGCCCGACTTCACGAAGGCGCCGTACGACGGCGCGATCGTCACCGTCGGCCCGACCAGCCCGGCCACCGCATCGATGGTCTTGAGCCCGTCGCCGGTGTTGTAGAGCACCGTCTCCGCGTCCGGGTCGACGGCGCCGCTGGCCAGCAGCTGCCGCAGCGTGGCCACCGTCACCCCACCTGCGGTCTCGCCGAACAGGCCCTCGGTCTCGGCCAGCAGCCGGATGCCCTCGACGATCTCGGCATCGCCGACGTGCCCCATCGCGCCGCCGGTGCGGCGGACCGTGTCCAGCGCGTACGGCCCGTCCGCCGGGTTCCCGATGGCGAGCGACTTCGCGATGCCGCTGGGCTTCACCGGCTGCACGGTGTCCCAGCCGTTCTCGTACGCGGTCGCGATCGGCGAGCAGCCGGACGACTGCGCGCCGAAGACCTTGTACGGCGAGTCCTCGACCAGGCCGAGGCGGGACAGCTCGCCGAACGCCTTGTCCACCTTGGTCAGCAGCGAGCCACTCGCCATCGGGATGACGACCTGCTCGGGCAGCCGCCAGCCGAGCTGCTCCGCCACCTCGTACCCGAGCGTCTTGCTGCCCTCGGCGTAGTACGGCCGGACGTTCACGTTGACGAACGCCCAGTCCTCGTTCTCGGCGATCTCGCTGCACAGCCGGTTCACGTCGTCGTAGGTGCCGGAGACGGCCACCAGCGTCTGCCCGTACACCGCCGTCTGCACGACCTTGCCCTGCTCGAGGTCGTCGGGGATGAACACGACCGACCGCAGGCCGGCGCGGGCGGCGTGCGCGGCCACGGAGTTCGCGAGGTTGCCCGTAGAGGCGCAGGAGACCGTCGTGAAGCCGAACGCCTTTGCCGCCGACAGCGCGACGGAGACGACGCGGTCCTTGAACGAGTGCGTGGGGTTGCCGCTGTCGTCCTTCACGTAGAGCGACCGCATGCCGAGCGCCTTGGCCAGGTTCGGGGCCGGGCGCAGCTGCGTCATGCCGGCGCCGAGATCGACCCGGGTGGCCTCGTCCTGCCCGGCCGGCAGCAGTCCCGCGTACCGCCAGATCGTCTGCGGGCCGGCCTCGATGGACGCGTGGGTGACGGTGCGCAGCGCGTCCTCGTCGTAGGCGACCTCGAGCGGCGCGAAGCACTCTGTGCACACGTGCACCGGGGCGAGCGGGACCTCGTTGCCGCACTCGCGGCACTTCAGCGCCCGGGCGGGAGAGCCCGTAAGGGCGAGGGTGGCAGTCATGGATCTCCTCATCTTCCCCACGCAGACGTGGGACGGACTTGGCACCTGACACGTGTGTGCTGGTTGCCGGGGCGTCATCGGGCCGTGTCCCTGGTGCCCCTCGGGATGAGCGTGCTGTGCAGTTGTGATCGGGAGTCTACGGCTAGGTTCCGGTGCCGTGACCGCCGCGCTCGTGCTCGCCTCCAACCGCGGGCCGGTCTCGTTCGGCGAGGACGGGTCCGTGCGGCGCGGCGGCGGTGGGCTGGTGTCGGCGCTGAACACCACCGGCGCCGAGGCGACGTGGGTGTGCGCGGCGCTGTCGGACGCGGACCGGCGGGCAGCCCGCGCCGGCAAGGCACCGGCCGGCGTGCGGATGCTCGACATCGACCCGGTGACGTTCGAGCGGGCCTACAACGCGGTCGCCAACTCGACGCTGTGGTTCGTCAGCCACCTGCTGTTCGACACGGCCTCGACGCCGTCGTTCGGGGAGCGGAGCCGGCGCGAGTGGGAGGCGTACTCCGCGTACGACGACGCGTTCGCCGCCGCACTGGCCGAGGAGGCGGCGCCGGGCGCGTCGGTCCTCGTGCAGGACTACCACCTGTCGCTCACGCCGCGGCAGCTGCGCGAGCGCCGGCCTGACCTGCGGATCGGGCACTTCAGCCACACGCCGTGGGCGCCGCCGGAGTACTTCCGGCTGCTGCCCGACGCCGTCGCCACGGACGTGCTGACCGGGCTGCTCGGCGCCGACGCGGTCGGCTTCCACTCGCCGCGCTGGGCCGATGCGTTCGCGCGCTGCTGCGTCGAGGTCCTCGGCGCGACGTACGCCGGCGGCGGGATCTCGTACGAGGGCCGCCACACGTCGGTCGACGTGCACCCGCTCGGCGTCGACGGCGACGAGCTGCGCGGCCGAGGGAGCTCGCCGGACGTGGAGGCCAAGCTCGCGTCCGTGCGCGAGCTCGTCGGCGACCGGCAGCTGCTGCTGCGCATCGACCGGACCGAGCTGAGCAAGAACATCGTGCGCGGACTGGAGGCGTACCGGGAGCTGCTGCGCCGATTCCCCGAGCACCGCGAGCGGGTGGTGCACCTGGCGTTCGCGTATCCCTCGCGTCACGACCTGCCGGAGTACCGCGAGTACACCGGCGCGGTGCAGCGGGTCGCCCGCGAGGTGAACGAGGAGTTCGCGAAGCCGGGTTGGTTGCCGGTGCACCTCGAGGTGAAGGACGACTACGCGCGGTCGCTCGCGGCGATGCGGCTGGCCGACGTCGTCGTCGTGAACCCCTTGCGGGACGGGATGAACCTCGTTGCGAAGGAGGCGCCCGTCCTGTCCGAGCGGGGCGTCGGCCTGGTGCTGTCACGGGAAGCGGGCGCCGCCGACGACCTCGGGGCGGATGCGCTGCTGGTCAACCCGTACGACGTCTCGCAGACGGCCGAGGCGATGCACGCGGCGCTGACGACGGACGCACGCGAGCGGGCGGCGCGGTCGCGGCGGCTCGCCACTGCAGCGACCGCGTTCCCGCCGTCGCGCTGGCTGAGCGAGCAGCTCGCCGCGCTCTAGGGTTCAGCAGTGCTCCCACTGACGGCCGTTCTGCACCCCTCGGCGCTCGACGCCCGGCGCGGCATCGTCCGGCTGCATCCAAGCGTCCTCGCCGGCCTGGGCCTCGCGATCTGGGACACCGTGCTGCTCACCGGCCGCCGCACCACCGGCGCGCTTGCCGCCGTCGCGCCGCCCGGCACCGACCCGCACGCGGTCCTGTGCGACGACCTCGTCCTGGGCAACCTCGGCGTCGCGGACGGCACCGTCATCGACGTCGCCGCCGCGCCACCCGCGCAGGCGACCCACGTCACCGTCGCCGGTGACCCAGCAGTCGTCTCGGCTGTGGACCCGGCCGTGCTGCGGACCGCGCTGCTCGGTAAGGTCCTCACCGCCGGCGACAACGTCTCGCTGCTGCCGCAGGACCTCGCACCGCTGGGGGCGTTCGACGTCGTGACGACGCGCAAGAGCCTGGCCGCGCGGCTCGGGCCGGCGTGGACGTCGATCCTGCTCACCGTCTCCGACGTGTCGCCCGCGGGGCCGGCGCTCGTCACGATGGCGTCCGTCGTCGGCTGGCAGGGCGGTACGACGACCACCGGCAGCGCGACCCCGATGGTGGCCCCGACGTC
>JAODNS010000071.1 GCA_025465145.1 Frankiales bacterium | reverse complement strand
GTTCTGCGCCTTGATGGTGATGCCGCGCTCGCGCTCGATGTCCATCTTGTCGAGGTACTGCGCGCGCATCTGCCGGGCGTCGACGACACCGGTGAGCTGCAGCATCCGGTCGGCCAGCGTCGACTTGCCGTGGTCGATGTGGGCGATGATGCAGAAGTTCCGAATGATCTTCGGATCGGTGGTGGGCACGTCCCATTCTCGCACCGGCCGCGCTCTGGCACCCTCGCGTCGTGAGCCGGCCGCCGTACTCCTCGCTGCCCGACGCGGTGCAGCAGTGGGCCGGCGAGGTGCTCGGCTCGCCCGTCGTGTCGGCGTCGTCGGAGTCGGGCGGCTTCTCGCCCGGCGTCGCCGCCCGCGTGCTCTGCTCCGACGGGCGGCGCGCGTTCCTCAAGGCCGTCTCCGGGCTGGTCAACCCGGACTCGCCAGACCTGCACCGGCGGGAGGCGGTGGTCGCCGCCGCGCTGCCCGCGTCGGTCGGCTCGCCCCGACTGCTGGCGTCGTGGGACGACGGCACGTGGGTCGCGCTGCTGTTCGACGAGGTGGACGGCCGGCCGCCGGCGCAGCCGTGGGTACGGGCCGAGCTGGCCGCCGTGCTGCGGCTGCTGGACCGGCTCGCGGTCGAGCTGACGCCGTCGCCGCTCCCGCTGGGGCAGGTCGTGGCGGAGCGCGCGTTCGCAAGGACCGGCTGGCAGACGCTTGCTTCTTCTGGCGTCGAGCTGACGCCCGTGGAGGCCGAGCACCTGGACCAGCTGGTGGCGCTGGAGCGGAGTGGGCCACCGCTGCTCGGGGCGAGACGCTGCTGCACAACGACGTACGGGCGGACAACGTGCTGATCACGCCGGCCGGCGAGGCGGTGCTCGTGGACTGGCCCTGGTCGCGCTGCGGCGCGGCGGCGGTCGACGTCGTGATGTTCGCGCCGTCGGTGGAGCTCGCCGGGGCCGCGCGCGCAGGAGGTCGTGCAGGCGGCCGCGGTCGGGCCGGCGGCGGTCGACGCCATTGTGGCGGCGTTCACCGGGCTGATGCAGCACCGGATGCGACAGCCCCCGCCGCCGGGGATCCCCACTGTCCGGGAGTTCCAGGCGCGGCAGGGGCAGGTGGGGATGCGGTGGCTCGCGGACCGGCTGGGCTGGGGATGATCTTTGGTACCGTGGTGCGTACGCGCGTCTCCGCTGTCAGCGGTGCGCCTCCCCCGACCGACAGAACGAGGACGCTCCACCGTGGCCAACATCAAGTCGCAGATCAAGCGCATCAAGACGAACGAGAAGGCGCGCCTGCGCAACAAGTCGGTCAAGTCCTCGCTGAAGACGGCCATCCGCAAGTTCCGCGAGGCCGCCGACGCCGGTGACGTCGCGACCGCCACGACGCTGATGCGCGACGCGAACAAGGCGCTCGACAAGGCCGCCAGCAAGGGCGTCATCCACGCCAACCAGGCCGCGAACCGCAAGAGCGCGATCGCGAAGCGCACGGCGCAGCTGACGAGCACCCCGCAGGGCTAGTCCCCCCCCGTACGCACGCGCGGCGCTGGTCCTCCGGGACCGGCGCCGCTGCCGTTGTCAGGGGTCCGGCGGTTCAGTGCCGTTGCCGCTGCCGAGCGCGCCCGCCAGCAGGTCGTGCGCCTTGACCACCGCAGCCACGGCCAGCGGCAGGACGAGCAGCGTCCACGAGGTGGCGAGGTCGGCCAGCACGAGCAGCGCGGCGACGCCCAGCGCGCCCTCGCCGAGCAGCGCTCGCTGCCAGGCGTTCGGGTGCACGTTGCGCAGGCGAAGCAGGCGGGGGTAGAGCGGCCGCTTCGAGTGGGGCTTGGCGCCGGTCCAGGCATCGGGCTTGGCGGCCGGCTCGTCTGCCGCGGCGGCCTGCTGGACCTCCGCGCTCATCGGCCGACCCCGCGCGCCTGCACGACGGAGATGAGCATCCGCTCGACGGCGTGGTCCTGGTCGGCAGCGCCGCCCTTGACCGCCGCGTCGGCCTGCGCGACGGCCTGGAACGCGGCGACCAGCGCCTCCGGCCGCCAGCCGCGTACCTGCCGCTGGGTCTTCTCGACCTTCCACGAGGGCATCCCGAGCTGCCCCGCGAGCACGTTCGCGGGGCTGCGGCCTGCGGAGGCGACCATCGCCATCGCCCGCAGGGTGCTGGCCATGGCGCTGGTGACCAGCACGTGCTCGAGCTTGACCATCCCCCACCAGCGGACGAGCTCGAGCGCGCCGGCGAGGTCGCCTTCCACAGCTCGCTCCGCGACGGCGAATCCGCTCGCCTCGGCCCGGCCGCGGTGGTACCGGGCGACCACCTCCGCCGTGATCGGACCTTCGGTGTCGGACAGCAGCTGCTCGGCCGCGGAGGCGAGCTCGCGCAGGTCGTTGCCGACCGCCTCGAGCAGCCGCGCGACCGCCTCCTCCTCGACCAGGCGGCCGTCCGCGCGCAGCTCGCTGCGGACGAAGTCGCGTCGCTCGGCCGGCTTGGTCACTCTTGCCGCCTGGACCGTCCGCTTGGCGAGCGAGGTCAGCGGCGGGAGCAGCGCCTTGCCCTTGGCGCCGCCCGCGTGGACGAGCACGAGGGTGACCTCGTCGAGCGGCGCCTCCGCGTAGGCCAGCAGCTCCGCCGCCTCGTCCTTGCTCATGTCCTGCACGCCCCGCACGACGAGGACGCGGCGCTCGGCGAACAGCGACGGGCTCAGCACCTCGTCCAGGTCGCCGCGCTCCACGAGGGCGCCCTCGAGCTCGCGGACGTCGACGTCCGGGTCCGCCTCCCCCGCCGCGCGGACGACCTGCGACACCGCCCGGGACACGAGCAGCTCCTCGTCGCCGACGACGAGCGTCAGCGGCGCGAGCAGGTCGGCGGGCACGGTTCCATCGTCCCACGCGGCAGCGACGGA
>JAODNS010000048.1 GCA_025465145.1 Frankiales bacterium | reverse complement strand
GCCCGCCCCCTGGTAGGGGTCCCGCTTGACCGATGAGGCCGCGTCGACGAGCTCAGCCCTTGCGCCGGCACGTGTCGCTTCGAACGCGTTGCCACGCGGGCAACAACTGGCCGGATGTTGCCGCCGTGGTAACGCCCCGGTGGACAATCGCCGGCCGCGACGGTGTCAGCGACAGCCTGCGGCTGACAGACTGCGGCCATGCGCATCGCTGCTGCCTTCCTCGCCGATCACGCTGAGGTCCGCGACGGCCGCCTGCAGGTGCGGGGCGGTGTCTGGACCGCGCTGACCGCGCCCGCCTTCCCTGCGTCGCACCCTCTGACGGTCGTCATGCTGCTCGAGCCGAGTTCGGACTCGCTGCGACTGCGCAAGCAGGGCGCGCTCGAGGTCGTCGGACCCGACCAGAAGGTCGGCGGCCGGACCAGCTTCGAGCTGGAGCTGTCGGTCATGGCCGTGCAGATCCCCCTCGTCGCGACCGTCTCCGGCGAGTTCCGCGGCCCGGGACGACACGAGGTGGTCGTGACGCTCAACGGTCAGGAACAGACTCGGGTCGCCTTCGACGTCAGCGGACCGCGGCCGGTCGTCGGCGGCCCCACGGACTGGTCGACGCGGGTCCGGCTGCCGGGTTGATCAGGCGCAGGCAGCGTCGACCTGCGCGAGGTCCTTCCGGAGCGCGGCCACGGGTACCGCCGGCTTCTTCTTGGCCTTGAGCTGCGCACTGACCTGCGAGAGGTCGATCGCCACGAACCCGAGCGCGCTGCGCAGCCGCGAGTTGACCGAGGTGATCGTGGTCAACTTCGTCACCGCCGCGTCGGCGGTTGCTGCGAACGTCGCCGGCAGCGCCGTCGTCCCGAGCGCAGACCGGACGGGCGCCAGCGCCTCCGTGACCTGCCGGCAGCCCGGAGCATCCGGGCGCGGCGACTGGTCAGCCGCTGTCCCCGGCTGGCGCCCACCCGAGCTCTCGGCGCAGCTCGTGAGCACTCCGAGGGCAGCCAGCAGCACCGAGGCCAGGGCCGTCCTGCGCACCCCTCCCCTCCGGTGGTACGCCATCACGCCGGGAACCCCTCCGCGCCGATCGCGATGCCGACCTCGTCCCACTCCTGGACGATGTCCGGCTCGTGCCCGACGAGCTGCGTCACCTTGCTGGGGTTCCCGCGGAAGTTCTCGAGGAAAGCCGTGCGCGCCTCCGGCGTGGCCCACAGGTAGGTGCCGGCGAAGAAGCCGCTGTCGACCATTTGCCACACCTTCAGGTGCAGCCCTGGCATGTCGCTGAAGCGCTCCAGGGACTCGCCGCGCACGTACGTGCGCAGCACCTCGTTCACCCCGTGCTCGGCGTGCGTGAGGGACCAGCGGATCGTCAGGCCGTACACGTCGCCTCCAGCCAGCGGGTTAGCAGGCGCACGCCGTAGCCGGTGCCGCCCTTGGTGAGCTCGTCGTCCTCGGCGCCCGACAGTGCAGGTCCGGCGATGTCCAGGTGCGCCCACGGCCGGCCGCCGGCGAACTCCCGCAGGAACAGCGCGGCCGTGATCGACCCGCCGCTCAGCTTGAGCTTCGGCTGGCCGATGTTGCGCAGGTCGGCGATGGGCGAGTCGAGCGCGTGCCGGTAGTCGTCCACCAGCGGCATCCGCCAGGCCCGCTCCCCCGACGCCTCGGCGGCCGCAAGGAGCTGCTCGGCGAGCTGGTCGTCGGAGGCGAAGACGCCGGCGTGCTTCTTGCCCAGCGCGACGGGCATCGCGCCGGTGAGGGTGGCGACGTCGACGATGACGTCGGCCTCGAGGTCGCGGTCGGCGTACACGATCGCGTCGGCAAGCACCAGCCGCCCCTCGGCGTCGGTGTTGAGCACCTCCACGGTGGTGCCGCCGTACTGGCGGAGCACGTCCCCGGGGCGCTGCGCGGTGCCGCTCGGCATGTTCTCGGCCGCGGCCACGAGGCCGGTGACGCGCAGCGGCAGCTTCAGATCGGCGATCGCCCGCAGCGTGCCCAGCACCGCCGCACCGCCGCCCATGTCGCTCTTCATGCCGAGCATGCCCTCGTTCGGCTTGAGCGACAGCCCGCCGGTGTCGAACGTGATGCCCTTGCCGACGAGGACGACGTGCTTGTTGCCGCCGCCGTCGTACGTCGCCTCGATCAGGCGGGGCGGCCGGCTCGAGCCCTGGCCGACGCCGATGATGCCGCCGAAGCCCTGCTTCGCCAGCTCCTTCTCGTCGCGCACGCGGACGGTCAGCCCCTTGAGCAGGGTCTTCGCCGAGTCCGCGAGCCACTGCGGGGTCTTGTCCAGCGACGGGGTGTTGACCAGGTCGCGGGCGGCGGCGGTGGCACGCGTGACGGCGATGGCGCGGTCGACGTGCGGCTGGAGTCGCTTCGCGTCGGGCACCACCAGCGTCACCGTGTGCAGCGCCCGCGGCTCGCTCTCCTTCTTGCGGCTGAAGCCGTACGAGGCGAGCAGCAGGCCGTCCAGCAGCGCGCGTACGCCCTCGCCGTCGAGGTCCGCTTCGCGCAGGTCGACGACCAGCGTGGCCGCGCCCTTGACCTTGCGCGCAACCGCAGCGCCGGCCTTGCGGAGCGCGCCGGGCGAGCCGTCGCCGATGCCGACGGCGAGCACGCGCTCCAGCTCGCCCGCCGGCTGCGGCGCGGAGACGACCTCGCCGGCCTCGCCCTTGGCGCTCTCGCGCTCGAGCAGCCCGGTCAGGTCGACCGGCGGCTCGCCGAGCACAGCAGGGCCCGGCGTGACGAGCACGGCGACGACAGCAGTCGCCGGGACCTTCGCGGAGAGGGTCACCGACGGCAGCGACGCCGCGGGGAACGACATCTGCCGGGAGGGGCTCAGGAGAGAACGGCCTTCAGCGCGTCGGCGAGGTCGCTGACCTCTTGCGCGTTGAGCTCGACGACGAGGCGACCGCCACCCTCGAGCGGGACGCGCATCACGATGCCGCGCCCCTCCTTGGTGACCTCGAGCGGACCGTCACCCGTCCGCGGCTTCATGGCCGCCATCGACCAACCTCCATGCATCAGGTGCGGGACTCCGCACGCTGTCCACCCTATTCTCCCGTACGCCGGACGAGCGAGGAGAGGTGCCGCCGTGGACGCCCGCTCGGCGCTGTTCGACCTGTACGGGGACCACCTGCGGCTGCGCGGTGGCGCGGCGCCGGTCGCCGGCCTCGTCCGGCTGCTCGCGCCGCTCGGCATCCAGCCGCCCGCCGTTCGCACCGCCGTCTCCCGGATGGTCCGGCAGGGCTGGCTCACCGGCTCGGGTGCGTCGTACGCGCTGACGCCCCGCGCCGTCCGCCGCCTGGACGAGGCCGCCGACCGGATCTACCGCACCTCCGTCGTCGAGTGGGACGGCCGCTGGCACCTGCTCGTCGTCACGCCGCCCGCCGGCCGGACCGCGCGCGAGCGGCTGTACGCGCAGCTGCAGTACCTCGGGTACGGCGCGCTCGGCAACGGCAGCTGGCTGTCCCCGCGCGTCGCTCCGGAGCTGGACGCGACGCTCGCCGAGGCGGTGGCGCGAGCCGAGCGCTTCACTGCCGTCCACGACGGCGACTCCGGCGCGCTCATCGCACGGGCGTGGGACCTCGACGGGCTCGCGCGGTCGTACGCGCGCTTCCTCGACCGACCGCGGCAGGACGACTCGACCGACGAGGCCGCCTTCGCGGCGCGCTCGCTGCTCGTCCACGACTGGCGCAAGTTCCTGTTCGTCGACCCCGGCCTGCCCGCGTCGCTGCTGCCGCCGGACTGGCCGGGGGTCAAGGCGGCGGCGGAGTTCGACGCGCAGGCTGCAAGGCTGCTGCCTGCCGCACGTCGGTTCGTCGACGAGTGCCTGACTCCTTAGGAGAGCGTGTGATCGTGCAGCTGGAGGTGTCCGGGGGCGTCGCGACCATCACGCTGAACCGGCCGGAGGGCATGAACGCCCTGACGGTGGAGGCCAAGGTCGCGCTGCTGGAGGCGGTGACGTCCGTCGCCGCTGACTCCGCGGTGCGCGCGGTGGTGCTGACCGGCAGCGGGCGGGCGTTCTGCGTCGGGCAGGACCTGCGCGAGCACGCTGCACTGCTCGAGGCCGCTGACCCGGCGCCGCTGTCGACGGTGCGGGAGCACTACAACCCGATGGTGTCGGCGCTGGCCGCCATGCCGAAGCCGGTGGTGGCGGCGATCAACGGGACGGCTGCCGGCGCGGGGCTGGGCATCGCGTGCGCGTGCGACTTCCGGATCGGGGCGGCCGGGTCGCGCTACACGACCGCCTTCGCCGGCATCGGGCTGACCGCGGACAGCGGCCTGTCGTGGTCCCTGCCGCGCCTGATCGGGTCCGGCCGGGCTGCGGCCATGCTGATGCTCGCGGAGCCGTTCACGGCCGAGCAGGCGCTCGAGATGGGCCTGCTGAACGCGGTCGTCCCCGCCGAGCAGGTGCTCCCGGCCGCATTGGAGCTCGCGGCGCGCCTCGCGGCCGGTCCCACCGCCGCGTACGCCTGCATCAAGGAGTCGCTCGCCTACGGGTCGTCATCGGCCTTCGAGGAGGCACTGGCGAAGGAGGACGAGCTCCAGACGCGGGCGGGCGCCACCGAGGACCACCGCGGCGCGGTCCGGTCGTTCCTCGCCAAGGAGATGCCGGTCTTCCGCGGGCGCTGACCCCTTGCGTCCGGGGGACGGTAGAGCCAGCCCGCTCAGCACACCGGACGTTGCGCGACCTGCGCAGCGAACCGCTTGAGGCTCAGCTTCACGCCGTACGCGAAGAAGGGCTTGAACAGCACCCAGCCGAGCCGGCCGAGCACGCCGAGCGGCAGGTCGAGGTCCTCGCGCCAGATGAACCGGCTCCGCACGTCCCCGCGCGGCTCGACCTCGAACGCGCCGGTGCCGCGTACGACGCGGCCGGTGTGCCGGACGTGGCACGCGCGCGGCGGCTGCCAGAGGGTGATCTCCATCGTGTCGAGGAAGCCGAGCGGCTTGCGCCCCGTGTACGCCTCGATCCGGGCGCCCTCGCCGTGCCCGCCGGTGACGGTGGTGCCGAGCATCCAGTCGCCCTGGCTGTCCCAGTCGACGACGGCGACCCAGGTCTGCTGAGCGGGGGCGTCGACGTCGACGGTGAGCTGCAGGGTGACCATGCGGCTCAGTCTCGCGGGGGCTCCGACGGCTCGCCAGCGGGAAGGGGCGCGATCTCGACCGGCGCCTGCGCGACCTCGACCGGCGGGGCGGCCTCCACGGGTGCGCTGGGGAGTGTGATGTCGACGGCGCGCGGGTGGACCGGCGGCGACTCGAGCGGTGGCTCGCTCGGTACGAACACCTCCGGCGGGTTCGCGGGTGCCGGGGCGGCCACGACCGGCTGCGGCACGCTCTTCTCTGCGTCGTCCTCGTCCGGGGCCTGCACGACCAGCTCCTCGGCCGGCTCCTCGTCGAGCTGCGTCGCGACCCGGTCGAGCAGTGCGTCGACCTCGCTCATCCGGTAGCCGCGGAAGGCGAGGCCGAAGCGGACCTGGCGGACGTCCTCGGCGCGCAGCGAGCCAGCCGGCAGCACCAGGTCGGCCGCGTCCGGGGGCGCGTCGCGGAGCACCTCCCCCTCGCGGGTGGCGAGCACGGCGGCGCCGAACAGCACGACGAGCACGCCGAGGATCGCGAGGACGGTCAGCACGCGTCCGATCCTTCCACGGACTCGAGCACCTCCTCGGGAGCCGGTGTCATCCGGGCGTCGTCGAGGTGCTGCTCGATGCGGTCGAGCGCCTCCTCGGTGCTGCTGGTCCAGATCAGGGCGTCGGCGGCGCTCTGCCGTACGAACCCCTTCTGCACCATGACGTCGACCTGCTGGCGGAGCGGCGCGAACAGGCCGTCTGGGTCGAGCGCCACGACCGGTTTGCTGTGCATGCCGAGGAAGCGGGCGACCCAGACCTCGAGCAGCTCCTCGAGTGTGCCGAGGCCGCCGGGCAGGGTGAGGAAGGCGTCGCTGCGGGCGTCCATGAGGCCCTTGCGGGTGCGCATGTCGTCGACGACGAGCAGCTCGTCGGCATCCTGGTCGCCGACCTCCAGCTCGAGCAGCGCCTCCGGGATCACACCCACGGTCCTGGCGCCGCCCTGCCTGGCGGCGCGGGCCACCGCGCCCATGCAGGACAGGTCGCCGCCGCCGGAGACGAGGCTGTGGCCGCGACGCGCAAGCGCGGCGCCGACCTCTGCGGCGAGGTCGACGTACCGCTGGTCGATCGTGGTGCTCGACGAGCAGTAGACGCAGATCGCCGCCATCAGACGGTCTGGTCGGGGCGCTGCGCGTCGGCCTCGGTCAGCAGCGCGATGACCTCGTCGACGTCGTCGGTGATGGTCAGCAGGTCGAGGTCGGTCGGGTTGATGTACTCGTGCGCTGCCATCGTCTCGCGCAGCCAGTCGACGAGACCGGTCCAGTAGTCGACGCCCATGAGGACGACGGGGAACTGGTTGACCTTCTGCGTCTGGACCAGCGTGAGGGCTTCGAACAGCTCGTCCATCGTGCCGAAGCCACCGGGGAGGATGACGAAGGCCTGCGCGTACTTGACGAACATGGTCTTGCGGGCGAAGAAGTAGCGGAAGTTCAGCCCGAGGTCGACCCAGTCGTTGAGGTGCTGCTCGAACGGCAGCTCGATGCCGAGGCCGACGCTCAGCCCACCGGCTTCGCTGGCGCCCCGGTTGGCCGCCTCCATGACGCCAGGCCCGCCACCGGTGATGACGGCCCAGCCGGCCTTGGCGAGGGCGACGCCGAGCTGCTGACCGAGGGCGTAGTACGGCTCGTCGCGCTTCGTCCGGGCCGAGCCGAAGACGGTGACGGCCTTGGGCAGCTCGGCGAGCAGGCCGAAGCCCTCGACGAACTCGCTCTGGATGCGCAGGACGCGCCACGGGTCGGCGTGCACCCAGTCGGTCGGGCCGCGGTTGTCCAGCAGCCGCTGGTCTGTGGTGCTCGGCTGGACCTGGCCGCGGCGGAGGGTGACGGGGCCGCGCTGCTTCTCCGGCGTGGGCTCGGGCGCGGGGTCTGGGCTGATCCCGGGGTCCGGCTGGCGGTCGGGGTCAATGGACGCAGGCACGAGGAAAACGTACGTGAATAGCCGGACTGCGAGCGGGGACTGCTACCGGTTCGCCGCGCGCACCTGGGCGAGCACCGCGCCGACGTCCTCGGCTCGACGGAGGCCGACACCGGAACCCGAGCCGGGGTAGTCGACGGTGGCTGCGCAGGAGACGAAGACGCGACCGGTGCCGTCGTAGGCGCTAGCGTTCATGGGCGCGGCGCCACCGAGCCAGCCCGCCACGCCGTCACGCGTATAGGGGCCGGTGTAGACCACGGCAGCGAGGCCGGACGTCAGATTCGGGAGCACGCCGCCGGCGACAGGGATCAACCCGGTCGGGCAGGCCGCCTCGGCCGCCCCGCTGGCGAGCTCTACGAACCGGACGAACAACGGACGGTCCGTCGTCGAAGCACAGGTCACATCGCCGGTGGCGCTGACGCCGGTGACGGCCTTGCCCGCAGGGCACGTCCCGGTCACCCGGCGCTGCAGCAACGAGCTGTCGAGACCGTCCAGCTTGTCGGCGTTCAAATTCGTCGCCTTCCCGCTGTTCGCGCTGACGGCAAGCGGCACCTGACCCGACCGCGTGCTGAGTGCGAGCACCGGCCCCGCGCCGCTGTTGACGAGCGCGGTCTGCGCCCCGGCCGCGTTGTTCCTGCCGAGCAGGAAGGTCCCGCCCGTGGCGGCATAAGCAGTGCCGGTCATGGCAACGGCGATGACAGCGCCGACGACGAGCCCGGCCGCGAACCGCGATGACTTGAACACGCTGTCTCCCAAGGGTCATTGTGCCGCTCTGCGACGAGACCGAGCGTCCCATTCGCCGTCCGCGACCGCAGGCAGATGGGTCAGAAGGTGCGTTCGGGCCGAACACGCCGCTGGGGCGGTCCCGTGCGGGACCGCCCCAGCGGATCGTGCAGGCGGTGCTACCGGACGAAGACGACGCTCCGGTCGTTGCTGCGACCCGCGATGTTCTGCGCGTCGCCCTT
>JAODNS010000041.1 GCA_025465145.1 Frankiales bacterium | reverse complement strand
CGCCGCCCGCGCCAGCCGCCGCCCGGCCGGGCGTCAGCGCACCACCCCCTGCAACGGGCCGCCATCGCGCGCTCAGCCGCCCGCCGCCCGGCAGTTCCTGGTGCATCCGCGCCCGGCATCAACAGCCCGAGCGTCTGTCCACAGGCCGCGGCCGCCGCCCCCTTTGGCTGCTCGCCCTCTGCATCGTGGCGGTGTGCCCTCCGTCGCTGCTGCGTTCGCGGCCGCCGCCACTGAGCAGCGGGACCTGGCCACGCGCGCGCAGCTGCTGGCTGCCGGTCTCGGGCGCACCCGACTCAGTCGAGCCGTCGCCGCCGGCGAGCTCGTACGCGTGCACCCTGGTGTCTACGGCCGAACCGCGCTGGAGCCCCCGGCCGAGCACCTGCTCAGCAGCAACGGCGCGGACCCGCGGTACCTGCGCATGGTCCAGGCGGCGCTGCTGGCACTCGGCCCGGACGCGGTTGCGTGCGGTCGCACGGCGGCGGTGGTCTGGGGGCTCGACCTGCTGGTCGAGCCCACGTCGGTCGAGGTCACGGTCGGGCGCAACCGCAGCCGCATCGTGCTGGAGTCGGTCACCGCCTCCCGTCGCTCGGCAGCGATGGCGTCCGAGCTGGTCCAGGGGATCCGCGTGACGCCGGTCCCGCTGACGCTCCGTCGGGTTGCCCGCACGCGCCCGCTGGGCGAGGCGGTCGCACTCCTCGACGCCGCGCTGCGCCGCGAGCTGATCGAGCTGCCTCGGCTCGTGGCCACCGTCGGCCGAGGCTCGTCGCTGGAGCGGGCCGTGCGCCTCGCCGATCCGCGCTCCGGCTCGGTGCTGGAGTCGGCGCTGCGCGTCCTGTTCGCGCAGCACGGCCTGGTGCCGCCCGAGTCGCAGTACGTCGTCCGCGGCGGCGGGCGGTTCCTCGCCCGCGTCGACTTCTGCTGGCCCGGGCTCCGGCTGATCGTCGAGGCGGACGGGCGGCGGTGGCACGATCCGGAGGATGCGCGCAAGGCGGATCGGCGGCGCGCGAACGCGTGCGCCGCGTACGGCTGGCGGATCCTGCGCTTCACCTGGGCTGAGGTTCTGCACGAGCCGGCGTACGTGGTGGCATCGGTGCAGCAGGCCCTGCGTGCCGCGGCCTGACGGGCGCGGCAGCACCAGCGGCTGACACGGCGATGTGCTGCACGCACCGCCGGTGCGGTGGCCGCAGCTGCTGGTGCGCTGGCGCACCGGCCTGATCCCGGGCAGCCGGACGCCCCGCCCTCCCGAGGGAGGACGGGGCGTCCGGAGCGTGAAGGAGGACTAGACGGCGTCCTTGACCTTGTCGACCGCCGCGGTCGCAGCACTGCCGACGAGGGCGGCCGTGCGGCCGGGCAGCGCCTGCACGGTGCCCTTGAGCACCTGCGACGGGCGCTGCTGCTCCTCGTGGAGCGAGGAGGAGGCGAGCACCGCGCCGGTCAGGCCGGGGATGGCCCACTGCAGCGCCTTGAGCTGCTTCTGCGCCTTGGCGACCTCCGGCGGCGTCGACGGCAGCGAGTCCGTACCGCCCGCGACCGGCACGTCGCCGGCGTTCATGACCTTCTGGCCGAGAAGGCGGCTGTAGGCGGTCGCGCCCAGCGCGCCGGCGGTGAGGGCCAGCTTCAGGTTCGTGTTGCCGAGGACGCCCTTCTGCGTGGCGACGCGGCCCTTGTTGGCCTTCATCAGCTGCGCGCCACCGACCAGGTGGGCGCCGATGGCGACCAGGTTGACCGGCGTCCAGCGACCCCAGCCCGCGTTCGCGACGCGCGCGCGCTGACGCGGGTCGTCGACGTCGGAGGCCGCGCCGTTGACGCCGACGGCGCCCATGAGCGAGCCGCCGAACCAGGCGGCGAGGCCGGCGTCGTGCAGGAAGTGGGCGAGCGTGTTGCGCTCAGACATAGAAGAACCTCCGGGTTGCGAGACGTTGGATGCTTGCTCTTCCGCTACCCGCTCGCCCGGTCGCGAACCGTGAGGCGCGCCGCTGCGGCTGTGGAAGAGTCGTCGATCACACCGACCGGAGGAGCAGCGTGACGGACCCCGCTGCCGTGCCCGAGTCCTACGCGCTGCTCGTCTACCGCGAGGACCAGCGGTGGCAGGTCGGACCGCTCCCCGCCGAGGCGACGGACGACCTCGACGCCCTGATCGCGGCCGTGCGCCGGCAGCCCGGCGAGGCGGGCTCGTTCGCGCTGGTGGACGTGGCGGACGAGTTCTTCGTCGTCGTACGGGTGCAGATGGGCCGGGTTCGCGTGCTGTTGTCCGACGTCACGGCGTCGGTCGCCTGGGAGCTCGCGGCGCAGGTGCTCGAGCACCTTCACCTGGACCCGCCCGGTGACGGCGACCTCGACGACGTCTGGCCGGTCGGCGACCTCGGCGTGTTCGACGACATGGGCCTCGACGAGATGGAGCTGGGTGCCATCCTGTCCGATGTCGACGCGTACGCCGACGAGATGCTCTCGGCCTTGGCCCGCCGACTCGGGTTCGGCGAGGTGTACGAGCGGGTAGTCGACGCCCTCGTCGGGCAGTGACCGCTCATCCGCCGCCCCACCCCCAGCACCCGGAGCCCCCACGTGTCGTACTTCGCCGCCGCGCTCGCCCGTACCGAGGAGGGCTGGACCGGCCAGGAGGTGGACCTGGACGAGGCCGGCGACCTCGAGGCGGTGACCGAGCTGCTGCGTGAGCTCACCGGGGAAGGTCCCGGGCCGGCCCTGCTGCTGCTCGAGGAGGACGACGAGTACGTCGCCCTCGTACGGGCGGACGGCGGCACCTCCTCGCTCGAGGAGCCGCGGGTGTTCCTCTCCGACCGCCGGGCCGTGCAGAACAGCGACGTCGCCGCGATGCTGTGGGAGGAGGCGGAGCTCGAGGAGGACGCCGACGACGCGGACGACGACGACGAGGGGACCCGCCCCGTGGCCGAGCCCGTCGGGGACAGCGAGCTGCTCGCGGACCTCGGCACGCCCGGCCCCGCGTTGCTGTCGCTGTGCGCCGAGGAGGGACGCCTGCCGGCGGACGTGCTGACGGCGGTCTGCGAGCGCGCCGGGTGCCTGGATCAGCTCGAGGAGCTGCGCGAGGGGTGACGGACGAGGAGGCGATGCGCCTCGCGCTGGCGGAGGCCGAGCTGGCGCCTCCGCACGGTGACGTCCCGGTGGGGGCTGTCGTCCTGAGCCCCGCGGGGGAGGTGCTCGGTCGCGGGCACAACGACCGGGAGGGTAGCGGCGACCCGACGGCGCACGCGGAGGTGCTGGCGCTGCGGGCGGCCGCAGCCGTCCTCGGCAGCTGGCGGCTGACCACCTGCACGCTCGTGGTCACCCTGGAGCCGTGCACGATGTGCGGCGGCGCGATCGTGCTGTCGCGGGTGGCGCGGCTGGTCTACGGCGCTGCCGATCCGAAGGCCGGTGCGGCCGGCTCGCTGTTCGACGTCGTGCGCGACCGGCGGCTGAACTCCCGGCCGGAGGTGGTGGCGGGGGTGCTCGCCGAGCCGGCGGCCGCGCTGCTGAGGGCGTTCTTCAAGGCGCACCGAGCTGGTCGCTAGACTCGCCGGCGGTGGCGTGTCCGAGCGGCCGACGGAGCACGCCTCGAAAGCGTGTGACGGTGCAAGCCGTCCGTGGGTTCAAATCCCACCGCCACCGCCACGTACTGCATCTCCGCCCTGCTGAGCTGCCGGTTGCCACCGGTCCGGTTCTTCGTTACTCTCCGTAACTAGCCCGCTGCCCATCGGCTCCATTACGGCGTGTA
>JAODNS010000038.1 GCA_025465145.1 Frankiales bacterium | reverse complement strand
TCGCGCCCTCGGCGGCACCCGCGCCGACGAGCGTGTGCAGCTCGTCGATGAACAGGATGATGTCGCCGCGGGTGCGGATCTCCTTGAGGACCTTCTTCAGGCGCTCCTCGAAGTCACCGCGGTAGCGGCTGCCGGCGACGAGCGCGCCGAGGTCGAGGGTGTAGAGCTGCTTGTCCTTCAGCGTCTCCGGGACCTCGCCCTTGACGATCGCCTGCGCAAGGCCCTCGACGACGGCGGTCTTGCCGACGCCGGGCTCGCCGATGAGGACGGGGTTGTTCTTCGTACGGCGCGACAGCACCTGCATGACGCGCTCGATCTCCTTCTCGCGCCCGATGACCGGGTCGAGCTTGGACTCGCGCGCTGCCTGGGTCAGGTTGCGGCCGAACTGGTCGAGCACGAGCGACGTCGACGGCGTGCCCTCGGCGGGACCGGCGCCACCGGCCGGCTCCTTGCCCTGGTAGCCGCTCAGCAGCTGGATGACCTGCTGGCGCACCCGGTTGAGGTCGGCGCCGAGCTTGACCAGCACCTGGGCGGCGACGCCCTCGCCCTCCCGGATGAGGCCGAGCAGGATGTGCTCGGTGCCGATGTAGTTGTGGCCGAGCTGCAGCGCCTCACGCAGGCTGAGCTCGAGGACCTTCTTGGCGCGCGGCGTGAACGGGATGTGCCCGCTCGGCGCCTGCTGCCCCTGGCCGATGATCTCCTCGACCTGGTTGCGCACGCCCTCGAGGCTGAGCCCGAGCGACTCGAGCGCCTTGGCGGCGACGCCCTCGCCCTCGTGGATGAGGCCGAGCAGGATGTGCTCGGTCCCGATGTAGTTGTGGTTGAGCATCCTGGCTTCTTCCTGTGCCAGGACGACCACCCGACGGGCCCGGTCGGTGAACCTCTCGAACATGCTGCCGCTCCCTCACGACGCGGGGAGCAAACGGGTGTCCCCGTCGTTCCTCCGCACACTAGCCCCGGCCTGCTCGCCCTGTCGGGTGAGAGGTGCGGGGGTACGTACGGTGCAACTGCCCCGTGCGAGGCGACGTTCCCGCGCCGGGATACGCCGCCAGCGAACGCTGTCCCGCGCGCCAGGTGCCCTGGCCGCGGGAACGGCGACGGCCCGCCCCCGAGGTGAGGGGACGGGCCGGTCGAGCCGGCGGAGCTAGTGCGCGGCCTCGTACGCGGACAGGACCGCCGCGGAGATGCGGCCGCGCTCGCTCACCTGGTGGCCGTTCTTGCGGGCCCACTCGCGGATCTCGGCCACCCGCTCGTTGCCGGTCCCCGAGGACTTGCGCGCCGGCGTGCGACGGGCACCCGTGCCACCGGAGCCGCCGGAGCCGCCGGAGCGGCCGGCCCGCCGGGCGGCCCCGACGAAGGACGCGAACGCGTCGCGCATCTCGCCCGCGTGCTCATCGCACACGTCGATCTCGTACGAGGACCCGTCGAGCCCGAAGGCGATCGTCTCCAACCCCTCGACCTCGTCCGAGTGCAGGTCGCACACGAGCATGACCTGGACCTTCTGCGCCATTTCGTTCCCTCCGGTAATAGCATTCTGTGAAATCACAGAATGCCTGTCGCATAGCCGATACGCAAATGCAGCAGGCTAATGCTCCGGTCGCACCAGCGGGAACAGGATCGTCTCGCGGATCGGCAGCCCGGTGAGCAGCATGACGAGCCGGTCCACGCCCATGCCCATGCCGCCCATCGGCGGCGCGCCGTGCTCGAGGGCACGCAGGAAGTCCTCGTCGAGCTGCATCGCGTCCGGGTCGCCCCCGGCGGCCTTGAGCGACTGCTCGGTGAGTCGCCGCCGCTGCTCCACCGGGTCGACCAGCTCGCTGTACGCCGGGGCCAGCTCGACGCCGCCGACGATGAGGTCCCACGCCTCGGCCAGCCGCGGGTCGTCGCGGTGCGGGCGGGCCAGCGGCCGGACGCTGACCGGGTAGTCGCGGACGAAGGTCGGCTGCAGCAGGGTGTGCTCGACGAGCTTCTCGTACAGCTCGAGCACCACCTCACCCTCGTCCCACCGCGGCTGCAGCGCGACGTCGTGCTTGTCCGCCAACCCGACCAGCCGCTCCAGCGACGTGCCGGGGTCGACCTCCTCGCCGACCGCCTCGCTGACCAGCCCGTGCACGGTCGCCTCGCGCCACGGCGCCTCGAGGTCGATCTCGCCGCCGGAGCCGTCGGGCACGACCGTGCGGCCGAGGGCGTGCGCGGCGTCGAGGACCAGCGCCCGCGTCAGCTCGGCCATCGTGTCGTAGTCGCCGTACGCCTCGTAGGCCTCGAGCTCGGTGAACTCGGGAAAGTGGGTGGAGTCGATCCCCTCGTTGCGGAACGTCTTGCCGATCTCGTAGACCTTGTCGACGCCGCCGACGACCAGCCGCTTGAGGAACAGCTCGGTCGCGATCCGCAGGGTAACGTCGAGGTCCAGCGCGTTGACGTGCGTCGCGAACGGCCGGGCGGCCGCGCCGCCGTGGACGACCTGCAGCACGGGCGTCTCGACCTCGACGTAGGAGCGACGGTCCAGGGTGTCGCGTAGCGAGCGGATGACGGTCGCGCGCTCGTGCACGACGCGTCGGCTGGCGGGGTTGACCAGCAGGTCGAGGTACCGCTGGCGGACGCGTGCCTCCGGGTCGGTGAGCCCCTTGTGCTTGTCGGGCAGCGGGCGCAGCGCCTTGCTCGTCAGCTGCCAGCCGGTGGCCAGGATGCTCAGCTCGCCGCGGCGGCTGCTGATGACCTCACCGGTGACGCCGACGTGGTCGCCGAGGTCGACGTCGCTCTTCCACGCCGCCAGCCGTTCCGCCCCGACGCCGTCGAGGCTGACCATCACCTGCAGCGCAGCTGTCCCTGACTCGGTGCCCTCCTGCAGGGTGGCGAAGCAGAGCTTGCCGCCGGTCCGGTAGAGAACGACGCGTCCCGCGACGCTGACCGTCTCACCGCTGGCCGTGTCGATCGCGAGCTCGCCGTGCTTCTCGCGCACCTCGGCGAGGGAGGCGGTGCGGGGGTAGCCCAGCGGGTACGGCGGCGTACCGGCCGCGACCAGCCGGTCGTACTTCTCGCGCCGGATCCTGACCTGCTCGGGGAGGTCGTCGGTCAGGTCGGTCTCGGACACGTGCCGAGGCTAGCGTCGAGGCATGGACCCGCGTCGCGCGCTTTCCTTCGGCTCGGCCGCTGAGGCGTACGACCGAGCCCGGCCGGGCTACCCGGCGGAGGCGCTGCGCCGGTGCCTGCCCGACGGCGCAGCGAGGGTGCTCGACCTGGCCGCGGGCACCGGCAAGCTGGC
This sequence comes from Frankiales bacterium, assembly GCA_025465145.1. Classification (GTDB taxonomy): domain Bacteria; phylum Actinomycetota; class Actinomycetes; order Mycobacteriales; family SCTD01; genus RYN-124. Next base: position 2,116 of record JAODNS010000038.1, on the reverse strand, counting down.
GCGCCGCCTGGAGAAGCTCGGGCTCGACGTGGTCGCGGTGGAGCCGGACGAGCAGATGCGCGCGCCCGGGCTGCCGCCGACAGACGCGTTCGACCTGCCGTACGTGTGCGACGTCTGGCGGACCTCCCCGGGCTGAGCCCTGCTGGGAGGTGCGGCGGGCTGCAGAGCCTGCTCCCGGCCGTGCGGTACCTCTCGGCGACTACTGGTTCTTCTCGAACACCAGTCGCAGGCCGATCAGCGTGAGGTCGGGCTCGTGGTGGTCCAGCGTCTCGCAGACGCTGACCATCAGGTGCGACAGCCCGCCGGTGGCGATGACCGTCGGCGCAGTGCCAAGCTCCTTCGCGATCCGCTGCACCATGCCGTCGACCTGACCGGCGAAGCCGTAGAGCAGACCGCTCTGCAGCGCCTCGTTGGTCGTCTTGCCGATGACCGACCGCGGCTCGACCAGCTCCACCTTGAACAGCCGTGCAGCTCGTGACGCCAGGGCATCGACGGAGATCTCGATGCCAGGGGCGAGCGCTCCGCCGAGGAACTCGCCGCTCTCGGAGACGACGTCGAAGTTGGTGCTCGTGCCGAAGTCGACGACGACCGCGGGGCCGCCGTACAGCGTGTGCGCGGCGAGGGTGTTGACGACGCGGTCCGGGCCGACCTCGCGCGGGTTGTCGTAGAGAAGCGGCACGCCGGTCTTCACGCCCGGGCCGACGACGACCGTCGGCACGTCGGCGAAGTAGCGGTCGAACATCCGGCGCAGCTCGTCGAGGACAGCGGGCACGGTCGAGCAGACGGCGACACCGTCGGGTGCCGGGTGCTCGGACAGCAGCCCGCGGAACATCAGCGCCAGCTCGTCACCGGTGACGCGCGGGTCCGTCTTGATGCGGTAGCTCTCGAACAGCTCGGGGCCGTCGAACAGCCCGAGCACCGTGTTGGTGTTGCCGACGTCGACGGTGAGCAGCATCAGGTCTCCAGCCGGAGGTCGACGCCGAGGTCGAGGACCGGAGCGGAGTGGGTGAGCGCGCCGACGGCGAGGAAGTCGACGCCGGTCTCGGCGACGGCGCGCGCGTTGTCGAGCCGCAGGCCGCCGGAGGCCTCGGTACGGACACCCGCTGCCCGGCACACCTCCACGGCAGCGCGCATGTCCGCGATGGCCATGTTGTCCAGCAGCACCAGGTCGGCGCCGGCAGCCACGACCTCGCGCACCTGCTCGACGGTGTCGCACTCGACCTCGACCTCGAGGTCGGGGAACTGCGCGCGCACGGCGTCGAAGGCCGCGGCCACGCCGCCGGCGGCAACGACGTGGTTGTCCTTGACCAGCGCGGCGTCCGAGAGAGCCATCCGGTGGTTGACACCACCGCCGCAGCGGACGGCGTACTTCTCCAGCACCCGAAGGCCGGGTGTCGTCTTGCGGGTGTCGCGGACATGCGCGTCGGTGCCGTCGATGGCGTCGGCCCACCGGCGGGTGAGCGTCGCCACGCCCGACAGGTGGCAGAGCAGGTTGAGGGCGCTGCGCTCGGCGGTCAGCAGGACGCGGACCGGGCCGCGCACGTCGAGCACGCTGCTGCCCGGCTCGACCGCGACGCCGTCGTGCGAGCGGCTGAGGAACTCCACCTCGCCGACCGCGTCGAGCACGGCCATCGCGACGGGGATTCCGGCGACCACGCCCGCCTGCCGCGGGACGAAGGCGGCGGTGCCGAGCAGGTCGACGGGGACGGTCGCCGTGCTGGTGACGTCGACGCCGCCGGCCAGGTCCTCCTCGACGGCGGAGACGGCGAGCGCCTCCACGTACGCCGCGTCGAGGTCCGCCTCCGCGAGGGCGGCGAGCGTCTCCGGGGACAGCGTCATGGGGTCGCCTTCTCGAACGTCGTGCCGGTGAGGGTGGTGACGAGGTGGCCGCGCCAGCGCTCGTCCGGCTCGGGGAAGTCCTCGCGCCAGTGCGCGCCGCGCGTCTCCTCGCGCTGCTGCGCGGCCGCGACCAGCGCGCTGGCCACGACGTGCAGGTCGGTCGCCTCCCACGCCGCGGGCTCCGGCGCGGTGCTCGTGCGGCCGGCCAGCGCGTCGAGCGCCTTCGCCGTGCCGGCGAGGGAGTCCGCGCTGCGCAGGACGCCGGCGCCCTCGGTCA